>NZ_JAHBCZ010000033.1:0-321504 GCF_019956035.1 Pseudomonas sp. A-RE-22 | reverse complement strand
CCCCATCCCCCAGCCATGCCGCGCCATACAACACCCGCCATTGATTGGCCGCCACGCAAACCAACCCCGGCAACAACGCGAAATACCAGGGCCGGCGAAACACCAGCAGCATCGCCAGCGGCAGCAACACACCGAAGAACCCGAACATCAGTTGCGATGAAAACAGTGCCGCCAACAACAACGCCACTGCGGCCAGGCCGCGCGCCTCCAGCGTCGGCACCCGCCAACTGCGCGCCACCAGCAAGCCCAGGACCAGGGTTGGCATCACATTCAGGGTGACGGGATCAGGGATGAACAAGCGGTAGGGGATTTCGCTGACGGCGCTGAATAGCAACAGCCAGCCCAGGTAGCGCCACGGGACGGTGCTGGCATTGTTGCGTGCCAGGTTTGCCGCCATCGCCAGGCAAAACCAGGGAAACGCCAACCGCCCCGGCACATAGAGCCAATCGACGGAGAAACCGACATATCGCAGATGATCGAGCACCATCGCCAACAGAGCCAGCCACTTGAGCAGGTCCAGCGCTCCGTCGCGCCGGCTCATGTATAAAGCCACGCGACGAGATTGATACTTTCCGACAGAAACATCCGGTGTGTTCCCCCGCTAATCTTGGGTAAAGTGCGCACCAACATAGATCACGGCGTTGTGGACCCAAACACGCCGCACCATGGAACGCCCCACCCGGGCATTCCGCCAGGGATCTCTTTATCCAGGACTCTCTATTCAAGGAGCAAGGCCATGACCGACAAGAGTCAACAGTTTGCCAGCGACAACTATTCCGGCATTTGCCCCGAAGCCTGGGCGGCCATGGAAGAAGCCAACCAGGGTCACCAACGCGCCTACGGCGACGACGAGTGGACCCACCGCGCGGCGGACGATTTCCGGGCCTTGTTCGAAACCGACTGCGAAGTGTTCTTCGCGTTCAACGGCACGGCGGCCAACTCCTTGGCGTTGTCCTCACTGTGCCAGAGTTACCACAGCGTGATCTGCTCGGAAACCGCCCACGTCGAAACCGACGAATGCGGCGCGCCGGAGTTCTTCTCCAACGGCTCCAAGCTGCTGGTGGCGCGCACCGAAAACGGCAAGCTGACCCCCGAGTCGATCCGTGAGATCGCCCTCAAGCGCCAGGACATCCACTACCCCAAGCCCCGGGTCGTGACCCTGACCCAGGCCACGGAAGTCGGCAGTGTCTACACCCCGGAAGAAATCCGCGCCATCAGCGTCACCTGCAAGGAACTGGGGCTGAACCTGCACATGGACGGCGCGCGTTTTTCCAACGCCTGCGCCTTCCTCGGCTGCTCCCCGGCCGACCTGACCTGGAAGGCCGGCGTGGACGTGCTGTGCTTCGGCGGCACGAAAAACGGCATGGCGGTAGGTGAGGCGATCCTGTTCTTCAACCATGACCTGGCCGAAGACTTCGACTATCGCTGCAAACAGGCCGGGCAACTGGCCTCGAAGATGCGCTTCCTCTCCGCGCCCTGGGTCGGTTTGCTGCAAAACCAGGCCTGGCTCAAGCACGCCCGCCACGCCAACCACTGCGCCCAATTGCTGGCAGAGCTGGTCAGCGACATTCCCGGCGTGGAACTGATGTTCCCGGTTCAGGCCAACGGCGTGTTCCTGCAACTCTCGGAACCGGCCATCGCCGCGCTGACCGCCAAGGGCTGGCGTTTCTACACGTTCATTGGCAAAGGCGGCGCACGCTTCATGTGCTCGTGGGATACCGAAGAAGCACGGGTGCGGGAATTGGCGGCGGATATTCGGGAAGTGATGGCAGGCTAGGAAAGCCGCCCCGGCCTGTCATGCCCGCCGTGGTGAAAGAGGCTTACTGTGGGAGCAAAGCTTGCTCCCACAGGGCTTTGCTCCCACAGACCTTAATCCCACGGGAGGTGCTCACCGCTACTTGGATGGGCAGATCAGAACTCGATCCGCACATCCCCCTTCGGCACGCTGCAGCACGACAGGATGTAGCCCTCGGCCTCGTCGTCCTCGGTGATCCCGCCGTTGTGGTCCATTTCCACTTCCCCGCCCAGCTTCAGCACCTTGCAGGTGCCGCAGATGCCCATGCCGCAGGCCTTGGGGATCATCATGCCGAGCTTGGCGGCGGCGGCGTGTACGGTTTCTCCCGGTCCCACGCGGATGCTCTTGCCCGAGGAGGTGAACTCCACCAGGTGCAAGTCCGCAGCGTCGACTTCAGGGGCGTCGGCGGCCTGTTCGGCCTGCTCCACTGCGTCGGCGCGGGCTTCCGGTGGCGTGGCGCCGAAGGATTCCTCGTGATAACGCTTCATGTCGTAGCCGGCCGCTTCCAGCAGGCGCTTGACTGCGGTCATGTACGGGGTCGGGCCACAACAGAACACCTCGCGATCGAGGAAGTCGGGCACCATCAATTCCAGCATCTTGTGGTTCAGATAACCGCGATAGCCGGCCCAGGGCTCGCCCAGGCCATGTTTTTCGCAGATCAGGTGCAAGCTGAAGTTGTCGATCCGCGACGCCATGTGTTCCAGCTCGCGGTGGTAGATGATGTCCTTGGGCGAGCGGGCACTGTGGATAAAGGTCATGTCGACATTGGCGTTGGTGTCGTAGAACCAGCGCGCCATGGACATGCATGGCGTGATCCCCACGCCACCGCTCAGGTACAGGACTTTCGGGCTCGGGAAATCGATGGCGTTGAACAACCCCACCGGCCCGTGCACCGCCAGCTCCTGGCCTTCATGCAGAGTGTCGTGCAACCAGTTGGAAACCTTGCCCCCCGGTACGCGCTTGATGGTCACCGAGAAACTGTAGGGCACCGACGGCGAGCTGGAGATGGTGTAGGAGCGCATGACCGGCTGGCCTTCGATTTCCAGCTCCAGGGTGACGAATTGCCCAGGCTTGAAAAAGAACAGGATCGGCTGGTCAGCCATGAAGCAGAAGGTGCGCACATCCCAGGTTTCCTGGATGACTTTGACGCAACGTACGATATGTCGGCCATTGGCCCAGGTCTGGGTCGTGACCGGGTTCAGGAAGTTATTGGACATGCTGATCTCCACGGCCGACTGTCGGCCTTCATGAGGGCGATTGTGCGCAGGCGCCTGGGTGACCATTTACCTATCTGCGACATTCACATACTTATCGCGACCAGCCCCCAACTACCGGGGCTTGCGCGTCGGGAACAGATTGGGCCATGTCGCCCATGGATAAGGTTCGGCCCCTGCGCGGCCCCACACTCGCCCCAACAGATAAACAAAGTTTTCTGCCTTGCGTAGCACAACCGATTAGTCATTTTTCGCCGGCCACATAGAGGGCCATGAGGATAAAACGATGGACGTCACCACTACCCTTAGCCTGGGCGATCCGCTGGAACCCGCACGCAAGGCCACCGCGCAAATGCTGCAAGAGCGTGAGCGCACCTTTTCGCTGCCGCAGCCGTTCTACTCCGATGAGCGCCTGTTTGATATCGATATGCAGGAAATCTTCCAGAAAGAATGGTTGATCGCCGGCATGACCTGCGAAATCCCGGCCAAGGGCAACTACCTGACCCTGCAAGTCGGCAAGAACCCGATCATCGTGATTCGCGGTGCCGAGGGCGTGGTGCATGCGTTCCATAACGTCTGCCGCCACCGCGGTTCGCGGCTGTGCACCAGCGACAAGGGCAAGGTCGCCAAACTGGTCTGCCACTACCACCAGTGGACATACGAGCTGGACGGTCGCCTGCTGTTCGCCGGCACCGAGATGGGCGCCGACTTCGACATGAAGCAGTACGGCCTCAAGCCTGTGAACGTGAAGACCGCTGGTGGCTACATCTTCATCAGCCTGGCCGAGAACCCGCCGGCCATCGATGACTTCCTGTCGACGCTGAACCATTACATGGAACCGTACGACATGGAGAACACCAAGGTGGCGGTGCAAACCACCTTGATGGAAAAAGCCAACTGGAAACTGGTGCTGGAAAACAACCGTGAGTGCTACCACTGCGGCGGCGCGCACCCGGAACTGCTCAAGACCCTGCTGGAATGGGACGACGTCACCGACCCACGCGCCGACCAGGCGTTCAAGGACCACGTGGCTGCCTCCGCCGCTGCCTGGGACGCCGAGAAGATCCCTTACGCCCACGCCAGCTTCGGCCTGCGCAACCGCATCGTGCGCATGCCGCTGCTCAAGGGCACCGTGTCGATGACCATGGACGGCAAGCAAGGCTGCGCCAAGCTGATGGGCCGCATCAAGAACCCGGACCTGGGCTCGATGCGCATCCTGCACCTGCCGCATTCGTGGAACCACTGCATGGGCGACCACATCATCGTGTTCACCGTGTGGCCGATCAGCGCGCAGGAAACCATGGTCACCACCAAGTGGCTGGTGCACAAGGACGCGGTCGAAGGCGTGGACTACGACGTCGCGCGCATGCGCCAGGTCTGGGACGCCACCAACGACCAGGACCGTCGCCTGGCCGAAGAAAACCAGCGCGGCATCAACTCCACCGCCTACCAGCCAGGCCCGTACTCCAAGACTTACGAGTTCGGCGTGGTGAACTTCGTGGATTGGTACAGCGAGCGCATGCTCAACAACCTGGGGGCCGAACCGGCGCCGTACCTCAAGGGCGTTCCGGTCCAGGGCTAAAATCCAAAGCTTCGGTTGATGATCGTCCCCACGCTCTGCGTGGGGATGCAGCCCGGGACGCTCTGCGTCCCAAAAGCGAACGCGGAGCGTCCGTAGAGGCATTCCCACGCAGAGCGTGGGAACGATCTTCAGTGGGAAGACCACCGCACACTGCCATCCTCCCCATAAAACGTCTCGACAATCTCCTCCCCCTTCAGCCGCACCTTCACATACCCGTTCAACACCCGCTGCGGATACGCCTCGTCTCCCGCCAACTGCGTTTCCGACCACAGCACCCGGGCATGCCCATTCAACTCGCTGGTAGTACCGTAGGGAATCGCTCCGTGCCCGGCGCAGCGCGCATGCAGCCCGCCTTGCGGCGCGTAGCAGATACCGTTGTGCAGATGCCCCCAATACCAATAATCCGGCTCGCGCCCCAAGGCATCGCACACCGGTTGGTAAAGCGCCGTCTTGTTGTGCCCGGAAATATCAAAACCCTGGTGATGACTGAGTACCATGAGTTTCTTGCGCTTGGGCAGGGTCTTCATCCACTCGATCTGCTGGGTGTTGAGGGTGCCGTCCATGTACAGGTTCATGGCGTCCGAGGCGTAAGCACTGTCGAGGCCGACCACCAGCCAGTCGTCGTTATACAAGGCAAAGTAACTGGTGCCTTGCTGCACCGGGAAACGCTTGGACAGTTCCTTGAAATAGCCGTGGGCACCGCTGTACATCTCATGGTTGGAATTGAGAGTAAACGCGCCATGCTTGCCCTGGGGCCAGCCGACCATGTCGACGTCTTCCTGGGAATGGGTGCCGGCGTAATACACGTCGCCCAGATGGATGGTGAAATCGGCCAGGGCCAGTTGCATCTGGTTGGCCACCGCCACCGCCGGGGCATGACTGTCGAACGGCCCGGTGCCCCAGTCGCCAGCGATGGCCAGCACCACGTCGCTGTCCATTTTCACCAGCGCCGGGTTGGTGGCGAACGGCGCGTGGTGGCGCAGGTTCTCGATCCACTTGAGCAGCGCCTCGCTCCACAACAGGTCCAGCAGCTCCCATTTGCGGCAGCCGAGCAAGGTGCCGTCCTTGAGTACCCGGGTCGGCAACTCGTCCTCGCTTTGCGGCAGGGGCGTGGCGTTGCCGATCTTGAGGATCGACAAGCCGTGGGACAACTCCCACGGCACGGCCGGTTCGTCGTCCGGCAGGTCGCCATGCTCGATGACATGCTGGGCCTGGTCGTGGCCTCGCTGCAGCAGCTTGACGATGGCCTGGAACTCCTCGGGCTCCAGGTCGTTGACGAGTTTCTTCCAGGACATTTCCAACCGCGTGACCAACCCGTGCAGGCGGACCTTGACCTTGTCGAACTCATGTTCCCAATGGTGCAGTAATGACATGTGAACGCTCCTTCGCAATGCCCTGGGCTACAGGGTCTTCATGAATTCGATCAGGGCCCGTTTGTCGACGTCCGACAGCTGCGTGCCATACAGGTGGCCGCCGTTGTGGTTGCCTTCCAGACGGGTGTCGTATTTGAAATCCGCCGACGCCTTCATCTGCGCGCCACTGGTGATGAAGCCGACTTTCTGCGGGTCGTAGATGTCGGAGCCGGTGTAGAACACCTGCGGACGCTGCTCCGGCGCTTGCAGCAAATCCCACAGGGTCGGCACCGAACCGTTGTGCAGGTACGGCGCGCGCAGCCAGATGCCGTCGGTGGGCGTGTTGCTGTAGCTCTGGGTCTTGCGGTAGGCGTTGAAGTCGAATGGCGGTTTCTTGAAGCCGTGGAACGCCGTCACCAGGCCGGTGGTGAAGGAATTCAGGCGATGGGGATCGGTGCCCAACTGGTCGATGTTGGTGGTGACCTGGCCGGTGTCGCTGCGGCCAAAATCATGGCAGCCGGCGCAGTTTTTCTCCCAGATCGGTTTGCCCTGGGCGACTTTCGCCTGGTCCAGGGCGAACGGCCAGGCCGGTGCCTTGTGGCCCAACAGCCAGTTGGTCACGCGATTGAAACTCGGCGGCAACACCGATTGCGGCGTCGCCCCCACGGCCATCGCCGCTGCGTAGTTGCGTTCGTGGATCTTGTTGTTATTGCCATCCCAATGCAGGTACATGGACTCGCGCGGTTTCTGGTTCCAGACCTGCGGCAGATCCACGGTGCCGATGGTGGAGTCATCCGGGAAGCCGAACACCACCATTTTGGTCGGATTGAAGGTGTCGGTCCGCCCTGGCCCCTGGGCCGGACGCAGCTTCTGCCAGGCGTAGGCCTGCTTCTGCTTGAGCAGCGCACTCTTGGCCATCGGGATGATCAGGTAACGGTTGTACAGCTTCTCGAAAAAACCCAGTTGGAACTTGCTGTTGATCGCCGCCATGACCGCATCGGGGGTGAATTTCGGGTCGCTGGCGCAATCGTAGGCAAACCACTGGAAGGCTTGCAGTTGCAGGGTATTGGCCGGTGCGGTGGCGACCGGAACCGCTACGTCACTGGCGTTGGCCCGGTAGGAACCGGTGTGGCACAGGGCGCAGTTCGGTTCCACCGTGGGGTAGCCGAGCTGCCGCTTGGCCATGCCAATGGGCAGACCGTTGCCGTTTTCGTAGAGAAAACCGAACACCTCGTAGCCGCCCGGCTTGGGCAGTTTTTCCGGGCACATCTGTGGCAGCACGGCGAACAGGTAGTACGGAATCCGCGCCTCGATGCCGAGGCCAATGGCGGCGTATTTGTAATGGTCTTCATCTGAGGCGAAGTCCGGTTGCGGCACTTCCCGGATCATCTGGTACCAGGTCTGGTAGCCGATGAAGCCCAGCACCAGCAGCACCACCAGCGTGCCGACCTTGAAAGCGTGGCTCTGCCAGCGCAGCGCCCAGCCGGCACGCCATTCCCGCCAGCCGGCGCAGAGCAAGGCCAGCGGGCGATTGGCCGCTGGGCAGCCGAGGTACAGCAGCACGCCCAGGATCAGGAACATGCTCAGGTCGCCCATCAACATCGGCACGAACACCTGGCCCTGGTTGTTGGTGTTGATCAGGTAGATCCAGAACACCACAGCCACCAGCCGCGACAGCACGCACAACCACGAATGCACGACGAAACGCGGCGCGTTGAACCCCGAGGGCATGTAGAACAGGCTGATTCCCACCAGCAACATGCCGGCGTTTTCCAGCCAGGGATCGGATAACACGGGCGGCAGGCCGAGCATGGACGTCAGCAACGCCGGCGCAAACAGCGCCAGAATCGCGAAGAACATGTTCATGACGATCCCGACCCAGATGATGCGTTGGAACCAGCGGATGTAAGTGTTCATGGCATCCTTTTCCTTATTCCTGACTCACGAGATGCGGCGCTCTGGTGATCGCCATCGCGAGCAAGCTCGCTCCCACACTGGATCAGCGGTACATAGCCCCCTTGTGGGAGCGAGCTTGCTCGCGATGCAGTCGACTCGGTCTTGAGTCAACCGAGCGCCGTCTTCTCCAGGTGCTCGAGGATGATCGGATACACATCCACCACCGCATCCTTGCCGAACATGCAGTCGATGTGGCCGTAACCCGGTATCTCGTGACGGCTGAACAACTGCGGGCCGTGCATCTCGCACAGTCGCTCGTAGGTCTTGAGGGTGCTTTGCGGCAAGTAGCACTGGTTGTCGGCACCGCTGATGAAGCAGATCGGCAATTTCAACCGATCGAAATGCGGCATGTAGACGTCGTTGCCCTTGAAGTCCACCAGGTGCCCCTTGCGCACGATCAGCGCCAAGTGCTCGAAGGTCTGGATGTTCGACTCGCCGAACAATTCATGCAGGTTGTCGTGCAGGGTTTCGTTGAGGGTGTCGTGGCGGTACAGCGAGGCATACATGAACGTGATGCGATGGCAGACCGGGTTGGTGCAGTAGCCCTGGGCCTCGATCCGGGCATAGCCGTTGAGGGCCTTGTCGTAGAGTTTGTTGAACCAGCTTTCCTTGGTGTCGGCGTAGGCCGTGAGGGACTTGATGCCGATGGCATCGAGCATCCCCGGCAAATGCAAACCGGCCTTCAGCCCAGTAGCAGTGGCGACCACCGTGTCGGCGGCGATCTGCGAGCAGACCACCGAACGCACGCCCTGCAAACCCGCCAGCATCGACATGAAGAACGTCGTCGCACCGTAGCAATGCACTACGCACTGCACGTCACTGGCCAGGGTCGCCTGCTGGATCTGCTCGATGGCGGCCTTGAAATCGTACTGGGCCACCTGGTCGCCGTTCCATTCATTTTTGCTGGCCGGCAGCAGGATGCTCACCCGCAAATCCAACAGCCAGACGTCGTATTCGTGCTTGCAGAGGTATTCCAGCAAGTTGGTGTGGATGGTGTCGGTGGAGAAAATATTAGAGCCCACGCCCAGGCCATGGACCAACATCACCGGGCCTTTGGTGCCGGCCTGGTAACGGGTCAGGCGCAGCTCGACGTTGTCTTCGGTCTGGAAGAAATGCACCACCGGTGGCGGCGCATCCAACGGCCGTTTCAACCGGGGCGGCGCGTCCGGGTTGAAGTAGACGTCGCCGGCGAAGACACCGCCATAGCTCTCCCACAAGATGCCGGCAAAGAACTTGCCGAACCGCGCCAGCGCCTCCACGCGTTCACGTTCATTGCGGGCATTGAGCACTTTCATGGTGGTCATTTGCTTGGCGAAGTCGGCCGGCAGAATGTGCATCACCCCCGAACCGATCACCGCGCCGGTCTTGTCTGACCCTCGATAGAGCGTGACGTACAAGGTACTGGTGTCGTGCCAGATGTTCAGCACACCGTTGTCCTCGGGCACGGTCTTGAAGGCGCTGAAGTAATAGTCGCTGCCGTCTTCGGCGGTCAGCTTCATGTCGTAGTTCATGTGCCGCACGCCAACCTGCCCCTGATACTGCTCGAACAGGTTGAATACCCCATTGCTGGCGACCAGCGGCTGCGACGAGAGCGACGGTGCGTCGAGGGTCCCCACCAGGGTTGCCGCATGCTCCGGCTCCTTGATCAGGCGGTTGAGGTCGGCGGCGGTGATGGTCAGGGTGAATTCGATGGACGAGTTGTCGGCCTTGCCACGCTTGGCCGCCGCTTCATACAGGCTGAGATCGGTGCCCTGGGGCTGGATGAAGGCTGTGGAAAAGTAGCCCTTCATGGTTTCGGTGAACTGCACGCCGAGGGTCGGCGCCGCCACCGCTTTACGCGGGACCGAAGGCAGCGTGTAGTCGATGATCCACCCCCGATCAGCCGCCAGCAGGCCCATGTTGCGCTCACTCACCGCCGAGATGGTCAGCAGCGGGTTGACCGCCAACGACGTCGGGATCACCGAACCGTCGGTCACGTACAGGCCCGGGTAGACATCGGTGCCGCTGGCGCCACTGAACACCTGGCCCTTGTGGTTGACCACGCCTTGGGTCGCATCCTCGCCCATCACGCAACCGCCGAGGGGATGGACCGAGACGATGCTGTGCTTGAGCAGCTTGGTCCAGATCGGGTTCTCGACCCAGATCCCGCCCAGGGCCTTGGTGCTCTGGTGCAGCCGCTCGTTGCCGAGGGTGACGTTCTCCTGTTCGCCGACGCCGGGCCAGTCGATGCGCAACTGATCCTTGCTGTCGAGCAGCATGCGCCCCTTGCCGTTGTCATGGCTCATGATCAAGTAGGTCTGCATGTTATGCAGCGCGCCGTAGTAGGGACCGCGCAAAAAGCTCTCGGCTTCGCGCCCCTTGTACTTGAGGCTGGCGCCGAAGCCAGTGTCGGTGGGCACACCGATCATTTCGGCAAACGCCGCCATGCTCGGCACCATGGCCCGACCGAGGGCGCCGGGAATCGAACCTTCCTCGATGACCATGCGGCTGCGCCAGTCGCCCTCGGTGCGCATATCGATGATCGAGGTGATGCATGGCCCCACCGGTTCCAGTTCCTTGGCCGAATGGGCACCGAAGCCGATGCCATTGATGACCTGGTCGCAGTTGTGGCCGAAGCCGAGGATGTCGCCGTTGCCGCTCATGTTCTCGCCCAATTGGCTGGACATCGACAGGCCCTTGTCCCGCGAGCGCAACATGATTTCGGTGGAGCCCAGGGTGCCGGCGGACACCACCACGATGTCGGCGCGCACGAACAGGGTCGGCGCCGAGAACATCTCGCGACCGCTGTCCAGGTATTGGAAGTGCACGATCCAGCCATCGCCGTCGCGCTCCAGGTGCCGCACCTCGGCCTGGCAGAAAATTTCCGCACCGTGGTTCCAGGCATCCGGCAGGTAATTCATCAGCGTGGTGTTCTTGGCCTTGTTGTTACAGCCCGAGACGCAATCGCCACAGCCGTTGCACGGCAGTTGTTCGACGCCGACGTGGTTGAGGTTGTTAGGCAACTTGTCGAAGGTCACGTTGATCGGTGGCGTGTAGAAATGCGCGCCTTGCTTGAGGTAATCGGCCGACTTCTTGTGGGCATCAAGTTTGGGCAGGTTTGGCTCCGACGCCGGATAGGCGTTGGGTTTGAGCATCTCCCGGGCCCGGGCGTAGCCGTCCTTGAGCAGCGTGTCCTGGTGCTCACGGACCGCCTGGGGCCAGCGCGGGTCCTCGAACACGCCAGGCTCCGGCTCCAGCGAAACGTTGGCATTGATCAGCGACGTGCCGCCCAGGCCACAACCGACCACCACATTCTGCTGGGCGTTGACGTGCAGGTCGAACAGCCCGGTGCGCGAACCGATGTGGCCGTCCGGGTCGTGGACTTGCAGTTCCTCGGTGGCCGCGAGCAGGGTATTGGGGTATTCGCCGGGCTGGATTTCCCGGCCACGCTCCAGCAGGCACACCTTGCGTCCGGCCCGGGACAGACGCGAGGCAGCAATGCCACCCCCGTAGCCGGAACCGATGACGATCACGTCGTAGTGCTCCTGGATATCACTGATGGGGGTCGAGATCCGTGTCATGTTCAAGTCCTCTCAGGCAGAAGGGGCAACTCTGCGGTTGCCTGCAAATCGACAGGCGCACGAACGCCTGGCCACCGTCCCTTGCAGGGTCCGGCGGCAGTCAGCGGTGCTACAGGGAAAAAACCAGGCGCTATAGACGCGCACGCTGATTGACGGCGCGGCGATGAATGCGTTTGTGCAACGAGGTGGGAGGTGTCGGGACGCAGGTCACCGATGATTGCGGGTGTGAGCGGGGGTCCTTGCTATCCATCATGTGTTCTCCCTGAACCTGATGTGGATAAAGTGGCGATGTCCTTGTGCCATGGAGTGAAGACAGCCCACAGACCCTCGTCAAGGCTGCGACTTAGAACTGTATGAAATTTGATCTATCGCGATTTGCGCTATGCCCGCCGTGGCTTGCAGCGTTTGGCGAACAAGTTATCCACATGACCACCCACAGCAAATGGGGACAAGTACGTGTATGTCCGGCATTTTTCCACCGGCAAAGTGAATAAAAACCGTGACTTATGAACAATGACGGTTTTACCGACCTATCGGTTGTTTTTTGATCAAAGACCTGTAAGCCATGCCTGGCAAGGCGTGTGGCGGTAAGCGAACACCTTATCCACAGAAGCGCCAACAGTGTTTGGGGGTAATTCTGACGATTCTGTGGAAAACCCTTCGGACGACTTGTAAATCGAGGTTTTCCGGAGGTTTTCCTGATAAAAATGGCTGATTGATCATTTTATGATCAACTTACTGAAGACCCCGGTTCGTATGGCTTGCAGCGTAGAGCGAACATCTTATCCACAGAAGCGCCAACAGAGATTGGGGGCAAGTTTCGGCTGGAGCGAATAACTACTCACAGGCAAAAGCCAATAAAAACCGTGGGTTAGGCTGACTATTTTTTGAGCGCAGGCCTGGAGGGCCTGTTTTGCATAGGGTGCAGCGAGGGGCGAACAGGTTATCCACAGAAGCGCGCACAGGGATTGTGGGTAACCCACCATGCCTATTTTTTGTGGGAGCTAGCCCTGTGGGAGCAAAGCTTGCTCGCGATGAAAACGCCTCGATCTCTTAAGTGCCGAGGCGCCTGGATCGCGAGCAAGCTTTGCTCCCACAAGGGGGGCAGGGGGTACTTGAGGTCAGCGAACCACCCCTTCCTCCACCAACAGCTTGAGAATCGCCTCGGCCCCCGCCTCCGCGCTCACGCCCTTGAGCACTTGCCCGCCTCCGCCGCTGGCCTTGGCCGTGGCGGCTTTCATGCGGTCGGCGCCGCTCTTGGCCTTGATCACTTTCAAGCGTTTGGGGCGTGGCTTGGCCGGTTGCAGGGTTGCCACCGCCAGCAAGGTGTCGTCGATTACCTCGACTTCCTCGCCATGCAACGCCCCGCGCCGGGCCGGGCCGTAGGCGCTTTGCCGAGGTTTTGGCGCAGCGTTATCCACAGTGGCCAGGAACGGCAGGCGCACTTTGAGACGGCGTCGTTGGCCTCGAGGCAAGGCTTGCAGTACCAGGGCCACGCCGCCGTCGATGGACTCGACCTGGGCCAGCCCCACCACCAACGGCCAACCAAGATTCTCGGCCAGCAGGAACGGCAACATGCCCGAACCTTCACCGGTTTCGGCCTGGCTGCCGGTGAGCACCACTTGGGCTCCAGCGTCACGCAGGTAATCGGTCAGGGCCGGCAGAGCGTCCGCGCCGACAGGGTTTTCCAGCACGTGCAATTCATCCAGGCCCATGCCCAGGTAGGCGCGCAGGGCCGGTTCGGCCACATCACCGGCGTGCAGCACTTGCAGGTCGCTGCCGGCCAGTTGCAGGCCCAGCTCCACGGCCCGGGCGTCCTGTTCGGCGCGCCGGGGTCGCCCGGAAGTGGGGTGGGCGCCGATGGACACGAGGCTGATCACTTGGGTACTCATCAACTTATCCTTCTTAAGCCGCATCGCGCTTGGCTTCGTTGCGGTAAGCCTCTACCGCCGCGATCAAGGCCTGGAGAATCGCCGCGCTGTCACCGATCACCGACAGGTCCGCCCGTTTGATCATGTCGCAACCCGGATCGAGGTTGATTGCCACCACCTTGTCGCAGGCGCCAATGCCCTGCAGGTGCTGGATCGCCCCGGAAATCCCCACGGCCACGTAGACCCGCGCCGTAACCCAGGTGCCGGACGCACCGACCTGGCGATCGCGAGCCATAAAGCCGTCGTCCACCGCCACCCGCGAAGCGCCTTCAGTGGCGCCCAGGGCCGCAGCGGTCTGGTGGAACAGCGCCCAGTCCTTGACCCCATTGCCGCCGGAGAAAATGAATTCGGCTTCGGCCATCGGGATCGCACCCGGGTCCACCGCCACCGCGCCGAGGTCTTCGATACGCGACAAGCTGCGAGCCACGCTTGTGGATAACTCCACCGGCAAGGCTTCGTGGCGGGTTTCGCTGACCGGCTCGGCACATTCGACCGCCGCCAGGATCAAGCGCGCCAACGGCCGGGCCAGGTCTTGCAGGCCGGCACCGGCGCGGCCGATGCACTCTTCGCCCTTGACCTGCCAGACCCGCGTGGCCGGGCGTTCGCCCAGGGCCGCAGCCAAACGCCGGCCCAGTTCTCCGCCACCGGTGCGGCTGTCAGGCAATAGCCAATGGCGCGGGCTGAATTGGTTATCCACAGCCCGCAGGCCTTGCACTCGTTGTTCCGGTGCATAACCGCTGAATTCTTCGCCATCGAGCACCAGCAAGCGGTCGACACCGGCCGTGGCGAAGGCGTTTTCCTTGTGTTCGCCGAAGACCACCGCCAGCACCGCGCCTTCGCTGCCGGCAAGCTGATGGGCCAGGCCCAGCAGATCGCGGTCGTGGCTGCTCAAGCGGCCACCGACCATGTCCGGCACCACACTAATGTAGAACGCAGGTTGCGGCACCTGATGCAGCGGCAGTTGCACTTCAGCGGCGGCAGTACGCTTGGTCGCGCCACCCTGCTGGGCGCCGCTGCGGTCGATGCGCTTGATGCCATTGGGGCCGATGAAACCGACGCCATGGACATTCTTGCGGATGATGCCGTTGGGCCCCATCCAGCTGTGCTGCACCGGTTGCATGGCCGCGTGCAGCGGGTGCAGGCGGTTGCGGGCGATCCACTCGGCGCGGGGGTCGCGGCGGATGATGTCACTCATTAATGCACCTCCGCGGGTTCACGTTTGGCCGGGGTTACCGGTTTGCTCGGGGCCGCGTCTTCCAGCAGCGCGTCGGCCACCAGTTCGGCGATGTCCTTGATCATTGGCCGCGGTTCGACCACGCCTTCCAGCATCGCGGTGCACTGTGGACAACCCACGGCCACCAGTTCGGCGCCGGTTTCGCGGATGTCGTCCATGCGCATGTCAGGGATCCGCTGCTTGCCCGGAATGTCGGTGATCGGCGCACCGCCGCCACCGCCGCAGCAACGCGAACGGAAACCGGAACGTTGCATCTCCTTGACCTCGATACCCAGCGCACGCAACACCTGGCGCGGCGCCTCGTATTCGCCGTTGTAGCGGCCCAGGTAGCACGGGTCGTGATAGGTCACGCTGTCGCCCTTGTGCTGGCCGAGGTTCAGCGCCCCGGCGTCGATGATTTCCGCCATGTAGGTGCTGTGGTGCTGCACCAGGTAGTTGCCATCGAAGGCGCCGTATTCGTTTTTCAGCACGTGGAAACTGTGGGGGTCGCAGGTGACGATGCGGTTGAAGCTGTATTTGGCCAGGGTCTGGATATTGCGCTTGGCCAACAGCTGGAACGTCGCCTCATCACCCAGGCGCCGGGCCACGTCGCCGCTGTCGCGCTCTTCGAGGCCGAGCACGGCGAAGTCGATTTTCGCCGCCTTGAGCACTTTGACGAAGGCGCGCAAGGTGCGCTGGTTGCGCATGTCGAAAGCACCGTCGCCGACCCAGAACAGCACGTCGGTGGATTTCTTCTCGCTGAGCAGATTGAGGTTCAAGTCCGCCGCCCAGTTCATCCGCCCGCCCGGGGCGAAGCCGCCAGGGTTGTCGGTGGCGATGAGGTTTTCCAGCACCTCGGCGCCCTTGTTCGGCGTCGCGCCTTTTTCCAGGGTCAGGTGGCGGCGCATGTCGACGATGGCGTCGACGTGCTCGATCATCATCGGGCATTCCTCGACGCACGCCCGGCAGGTGGTGCAGGACCACAGGGTCTCGGCGTCCACCAGGCCGTTGACGATCGGCTGATGTGGGTTGCCACTGTGCTCGCCCACCGGTTTACCTGGATAGGGGCTGCCGGCGAATTTCGCATCGGTGCCGCCGGCCAGGCCGACGACCATGTCCTGGATGAGCTTTTTCGGGTTCAGCGGCTGGCCGGCAGCGAACGCCGGGCAGGCAGCTTCACACTTGCCGCACTGCACGCAGGCATCGAAGCCCAGCAGTTGGTTCCAGGTGAAATCCTTGGGTTTCTCAACGCCCAGCGGTGCGCCAGGGTCGTTCAAGTCCAACGGCTTCAGACCGGTGGAACGACCGCCACCAAAGCGCTCGGCTCGGCGGTGCCAGGCCAGGTGCAGGGCACCGGCGAAGGCGTGTTTCATCGGCCCGCCCCAGGTCATGCCGAAAAACAATTCCGACACACCCCACAGCACGCCGACACCCAGGACCGCCGCCACCAGCCAACCGCCGAAGTTTTCCGGGAGAATGCCCGCCACCGGCAGGGTCACCAGGAAGAACGACGCCGAGAAGGCCAGCAGGCTTTTCGGCAGGCGCATCCAGGGGCCCTTGGACAAACGGGCCGGCGGATTGCGCCGACGCAGGTAGACGAAGATCGCACCGACGAACATCACGGCCGACATCAACAGCAACGCATAGCCGAGGAAGCGATTATGCAGGCCAAAACCGTGGACCAGGATCGCCAGCACCACCGACGCCACCGCACCACCAGCCGTGGCCACGTGGGTATTGGCAATGTATTTGTCCCGCGCCACCACATGGTGCAAATCCACCATATAGCGCTTGGGCATGGCGAAGAGACCACCGATCAGGTCGACCTTGGCCGGTCGTCCACGGCGCCACATGTTCACCCGCCGCAAGGCGCCAAGGACCGCGAGGCCCAGGGCAGCAAACAGCAGGATGGGAAGAAGGGTGTTCAACATGGTGAAGCTCCCAAAGACCTCAGGTCTTGCAGGCACAGAAACCTGGATGTCTTGCTCGATCCCTGTGGGAGCGAGCTTGCTCGCGAAGACGGACTCAGATCCAACATAAATGTCGACTGATCCACCGCTATCGCGAGCAAGCTCGCTCCCACAGGGTTATCCACAAGCCGTTAGAAATCCTTGCACAACCGCAGGGCGTCGTAGATGGCCGCGTGGGTATTACGCTGGGCCACGCAGTCGCCGATGCGGAACAGCAGGTAGCCTTCGCCACTCTGCTCCAGGCACGGCTGGGGCTTGATCGCGAACAGGGCTTCAACGTCGATCTGGCCCTTGTTGCGCGAACCTTCCTTGAGCGCGTAGTAGATTTCCTCGTCCGGCCGCACGCCGTTTTCCACCACCACCTGGTCCACCACGCGCTCTTCCTTGGCACCGGTGTATTCGTTCTCCAGCACCGCCACCAGCTTGTCGCCTTCGCGGTAGACCTTCTCCAGCATCATGTCCCCGGTCATGATCACTTCCTTGGGGTACATGCTGCGGTAGTAGGTGGGGAACGACGTCCCGCCAATCGCCACGCCCGGCTTGATGTCGTCGGTGACGATCTCGACCTGGCTGCCCTTGTCGGCGAGGAAGTCGGCCACCGACATGCCGGTGAACTCGCAAATGGTGTCGTAGACCAGTACGTTCTTGCCCGGTGCAACCTTGCCGTCGAGCACGTCCCAGCTGCTGACCACCAGCCCTTCGGCGGCGCCCCAGTGCTCGTTCTGCTCCAGGTACGGATGCCCGCCGACGGCCAGCACCACCACGTCCGGACGCAAGTCCATGATGGTTGCCGCATCAGCCGCCACGCCCAGACGCAGGTCGACTTTCAACCGCGCCAGCTCCAGTTGGAACCAGCGGGTAATACCGGCGATCTGGTCCCGTTGCGGGGCTTTCGAGGCGGTGGTGATCTGCCCGCCGATGAATTCTTTTTTCTCGAACAGGGTCACGTCGTGCCCACGTTCGGCGGCCACACGCGCCGCTTCCATCCCAGCCGGGCCGGCACCCACGACGACCACCTTGCGTTTCGGCCCGGTGGACTTCTCGATGATGTGCGGCACTCCCATGTATTCACGGGACGTCGCGGCGTTCTGGATGCACAGCACGTCCAGGCCCTGGTACTGGCGGTCGATGCAGTAGTTGGCGCCGACGCACTGCTTGATCTGGTCGATCTGGCCCATCTTGATCTTGGCGATCAGGTGCGGGTCGGCGATGTGGGCGCGGGTCATGCCGACCATGTCGACGTAACCGCCCTCCAGGATCCGCGTGGCCTGGTTCGGGTCCTTGATGTTCTGCGCGTGCAAAACCGGAACCTTGACCACTTCCTTGATACCGGCGGCCAGGTGCAGGAACGGCTCCGGTGGATAACTCATATTCGGGATGACGTTAGCCAGGGTGTTGTGAGTGTCGCAACCCGAGCCCACCACGCCGATGAAATCCAGCATGCCGGTGTCATCGTAATACTTGGCGATCTGCTTCATGTCCTCGTGGGACAAGCCGTCCGGGTGGAACTCGTCGCCGCACAGGCGCATGCCCACGCAGAAATCGTCACCGACCTCGGCGCGCACGGCTTTCAACACTTCCAGGCCGAACTTCATCCGGCCTTCGAAGGTGCCGCCCCATTCGTCGGTACGCTTGTTGACCCGCGGGCTCCAGAACTGGTCGATCATGTGCTGGTGTACGGCGGACAGCTCGACGCCGTCCAGGCCACCGGCCTTGGCGCGCCGTGCGGCCTGGGCGTAGTTGCCGATCACCCGCCAGATCTCTTCCGGCTCGATGGTCTTGCAGGTGGCGCGGTGCACCGGCTCACGCACACCGGACGGCGACATCAGGGTCGGCCAGTTGAAACCGTCCCAACGCGAGCGACGGCCCATGTGGGTAATCTGGATCATGATCTTTGCGCCATGCTTGTGCATGGCGTCGGCCAGGTTCTGGAAGTGCGGAATGATGCGGTCGGTGGACAGGTTCACCGAACTCCACCATTCCTGCGGGCTGTCGATGGCGACCACGGACGAGCCACCGCAGATCGCCAGGCCGATGCCGCCCTTGGCCTTCTCTTCGTAATACTTCACGTACCGGTCGGTGGTCATGCCGCCGTCGGTGGCGTAGACCTCGGCGTGCGCGGTGCTGAGCACGCGGTTGCGGATGGTCAGCTTGCCGATCTGGATCGGCTGGAACATTGCTTCAAAAGCCATGGTGCGATCCTCGACTTACAACGGCTTGACGATGAACAGGCCGTCGTCGTGGCCTTCTTCGGAACCGCCGTAGACCTGCTCGGCCACGGTGCGGATCTTGCTGCCGCGAGCGGCGAGGATCTGGTCCATGGCACCGGCGAACCAGCCAGTGAACATGTAGTCGACCTTGCGCCCGACCTTGCCGTACACATAGACGAATGCCGAGTGCTCGAGCTTGACGCTGGCGGTGCCTTTGTCCAGGTCGATGTCCTGGATCTTGAACAGGCCCCAGCCACGCTGCGACAGGCGCTTCATGTAGTGCTCGAACACCGCGACGCCTTCCAGGCCATGGCATTCGGCTTCTTTTTCACACCAGTGCCAGGCGGATTTGTAGCCGGCCTTGTAGAGAATCTCGGCGTAGGCGTCGGCGCCCAATACTTCTTCGATGCCCATGTGGTTGTTGACGAAAAAGTGCCGTGGCACGTACAGCATCGGCAGGGCGTCGGAGGTCCAGACACCGGTTTCGCTGTCGACTTCGATAGGCAGTTGCGGGGCGATCTTGGCCATGAAAACTTGACTCCGGAAATTCGTGGTATTGCCTGCGGCGCAGAGGGCCGCAGGTAGAGGGTTGGCGGTACGGCGGCGTTTTATTCGCCCCAGACGTCTTTCAAGACGCTGACCCAGTTTTCGCCCATGATCTTGCGCACTACCCGCTCAGGATGGCCGCGCTTGAGCAGCGTCTCGGTGAGGTTCGGGAACTCGCCCACGGTGCGGATGCCCAGAGGGTTGATGATCTTGCCGAAGCTGGTCAGACGACGGGCGTAGCCCTTGTCGTGGGTCAGCATTTCGAAGAAGTCCTGGCCGTGGCCCTGGGTGAAATCGGTGCCGATGCCGATGGCGTCTTCACCAACGATGTTCATGGTGTATTCGATGGCTTCGGCGTAGTCGTCGATGGTCGAATCGATGCCCTTGGCCAGGAACGGCGCGAACATGGTCACGCCGACGAAACCGCCGTGATCGGCAATGAACTTCAGCTCTTCATCGGACTTGTTGCGCGGGTGTTCTTTCAGGCCGGACGGCAGGCAGTGGGAGTAGCACACTGGCTTCTTCGATTCGAGGATGACCTCTTCGGAGGTCTTGGAACCGACGTGGGACAGGTCGCACATGATGCCGACCCGGTTCATCTCGGCGACGATTTCGCGACCGAAGCCCGACAGGCCGCCGTCGCGTTCATAGCAACCGGTGCCGACCAGGTTCTGGGTGTTGTAGCACATCTGCACCACACCTACGCCCAGCTGCTTGAAGATCTCGACGTAGCCGAGTTGGTCTTCGAAGGCATGGGCGTTCTGGAAACCGAAGATGATGCCGGTCTTGCCCTGTTCCTTGGCGCGACGGATGTCGGCGGTGGTTTTCACCGGAATCACCAGGTCGCTGTTCTCGCGGATCAGTTTCTGGCTCGCGGCGATGTTGTTGATGGTGGCCTGGAAACCTTCCCACACTGACACGGTGCAGTTGGCTGCGGTCAGGCCGCCCTTGCGCATGTCTTCGAACAGGTCGCGGTTCCACTTGGCAATGATCAGCCCGTCGATAACGATGCTGTCGGCGTGCAATTCGGCTGGGCTCATCAGGCAGTCCCCTTTTGTCAGCGATTCATGCGCCGAATCGTGTGCCGGCGCTTTGGGGCCAGCATATGCCTGAGGGCCGTGGCGACCCGGTGCAAAAACGACAGGGGAATTGCCGAAAGCGTCAATCCACGACAATGGACTACAACAGGCCCACCCTACCCGTCTGTTCTTTAGCCGACGCTTGCGCCAGAATCCGCCGCATCACTGGTTTTCACTGGACTCGAGCGGCAACGCGATGAAATCACTCTTCCTGGCTTTGGCACTGATCAGCACCGTCGCACATGCGACCGAAGACACCGAACCCAACCCCTGCGACGAAGTTGAAAACGACGTCCAGACCCTGGCCTGCTCGGTCTACGGCAAAACCGCCGCCGAACAATTGCTGGGCGAAAACCTGCAAAGCCTCTTTGAGCGCCTGCAAACCCGCTACGCCAGCGACAAGGCCCAGCTCAACGACATTACCACCAAGGTCAAGGCCGCCCAGCAACTGTGGCAAAAACAGCGCGAGGCCGACTGCGCCGTCGCCGCCTTCCCGGCCAAACCCGGCAGCGAAGCCTACAAAATCGCCGAAAACGACTGCATGGCCCAGGTGAGCGATGATCGGTCGGAGTTTTTGGAGTCGATTGGGCAAGACTGAGGGCAATATTCAGACACCTTTCATGCGTTGGCCCTGGAGGGGATATAAGTCAGGATTCGCAAAACTTATAAAAGACTTATATCCTTTCATGAACACCATCCACTGGACCAGAAAAGCCGTTAAGCAGCTTCTGAAATTGCATTCTGCCCATCAGGCCCAGGTTCGGGACGCCGTTACGGCGCTCGCCCAGATGCCCGACGCGGCGAACGTCAAAGCGCTTGTCGGCCATGACTACGCCTGTCGCCTTCGGGTAGGCCGCTATCGAGTCATGTTCGATTGGGACGGGGCGATCAAGATCGTCAGCATTCAAGAGGTCAGGAAACACGATGAACGTACCTACTGATATTCAGATCATCAATGACGCAGACGGGCATCCGGCATTTGTGGTCATTCCATATGCCCAATACGTCGCGCAGAAACTGGAACCCGATCTGATTCCCCATGAAGTCGTCAGCCGCATCGTCGATGGCGCCACGCCCATTCGTGCCTGGCGCGAACACCTGAACCTGACTCAAGATGAAGTCGCCAGGCGCCTGGGTATTTCTCAACCGGCGTTTGCCCAGCAAGAGTCGGTCGCCAAGCCTCGCCGAGCCACCCGCGAAAAAATTGCTGCGGCCTTTGGTATCCATGCTGACCAGTTGGAGCTGTAAGCTGCACGCCACCCTCCAGCAAAAGGATTCACATGAAAACGTGCGGCATCGAAATCAAAGGCAGCGAAGCGATCATCGCCGTTGCCTCGCTGGATCAACAGGCGTTGAGCCACGTCCCGCTGAACACCAAGAAAATCGCCCTGGACGACGATGACGAAGCCGCCAACGTCAAGGCGTTTGCTGCTCAGGTCCGAGCGTTCGTGACGGATAACGGTATCGAACGCATCGCCATCAAAAAGCGCAGCAAGAAAGGCGAGTTCGCCGGTGGGCCGACGACGTTCAAGATCGAAGGGGTCTTCCAGTTGCTGGACGGTTGCGAGGTGACGCTGCTGTCGCCGCAGACCATCAATGCACAAAGCAAGAAACATGACTTCGCCCTGCCGGCGACGCTGAACAAGTATCAGCATGAGGCGTACAAGGCGGCGTGTTCGGCGCTGATGAAGAAATAGACCTTTTCCAGCCGAACACCGTACCTATAGTCATGGAATTTTTTGTGGGAGCAAGGCTTGCCCGCGATGGAGGCGATGCGGTCCTTCAGAAACCGAGTCGACTGTTTCGCGAGCAAGCTTTGCTCCCACAAAACCCCCTCTCCACACAGGTCACTATGCTCGACCGCCAATCGGGTCAGGACCGATTCTGTTGCTTGCGATACCCCTTCAACCAATCGGCAAACGCCTTGTCCTCCAGCGCATAACCACCCCGGTTGGACTTCCACACCAATTCCTTTTCACGCAGCGCATCAATGCAGGCTTGGATGGTCTGGGTACCGGGCACGACTTCGCTTCCCATGGTCCTCAGCGCCTTGCCCACCGCCTCCAGCGTTGAATCGGTGAAAGGTGCGAAGGGCTCGTTGTTTTGCGAGCGCTCTGCCATGACCTGCAGCACGGCGCGTTGTGGCACCGTCAGGGCGTTCCAGGCGCTCTCGAACTCGGTCCAGACGCCGGCGCGCAGCATTTCAGCGCTGCTGCGCAGCAATTCACCCAACTGGCTCGCCTCACCCAGCTCCAGGGCAATTTCGCCGATGACGCTGCGCAACATCTCGGGACGGCGCCCAACCAACTCAAAAGCCTGGTCGAGGTCATCGGCGTTGAACTGGTTGGTCTGAGCCAGGTGTGCGTTCAAATGGGCGGTGTAGGCCTGGGTGAAAGCTTTGCCCAACAACGGAAACGGCGTGATGCTGGACCCGTAGAACGGTTGGTTGCGGCTCAATACCAAGTGGGCGAGCTTGTCGCGATTGGAGCCGGTGAACACCAGCCGCAGGCCGCTGGCATCCCCCTCACGTCCCTGGTTGAGCTGGTCACGGGCAGCCTTGAGGCCGAACATCGCGTTGACCCCGGCCTCGGTGGTCAAGGCATGCTGGGCTTCGTCGATCACCAGCACCACGGTTTTACCCGCGGCACGGTGCAACAGTTCCAGCGCCTGGGTCAGCGTCGCCCCTTCGGGCAGTTGCGGCTGGCTGAAATCCCAGGACAACGTGCGCAAGAAGCTGAGTTTGTCGATGCCCATGGATTTGGCGAGCTTGCGGATGCCCTTTTCATAAGGCACCAGTGCCCCGGCGATGGCCGAGGCGATCAGGTCGGCAGGGTCCTTCTCCTTGTTGGCCCAAAGATCGACATAGACCGCGAGCCAACCTCGCGTCTCGCATTCGGGAATCAAGTCTTCGCGCAGGAACGTACTTTTTCCGGTACGCCTTGGCGCGGCCAGGAACAGGCCTGAGGTGTAATCCTGGATCCCGGCGCCGGCCAGCCCATCGACAATATTGCGGGCCAGATCGGGGCGCCGGAAGACAAAACCGGGGTGCTTGGACATGGTTTTATACTCAATTATGGCGACAGGTATAATTTATAGTCGCGAGTATAATTGAGTATAAAAGCCTGTCAAACCAGTTCCCGCCCATCCCCCTGCCGTCGTCGATCCTCCCGCGGGCAGCGCTCGAACCGTGCCCGATAGCTGCGGGTGAAGTACGACGGCGACTCAAAGCCGCAGGCGATGCTCACTTCCAACACGCTCATGTCGGTCTGGCGCAGCAGCTGCCGGGCCTTCTCCAGGCGCAGGCGCAGGTAGAAGTTGCTCGGGGTGTCGTTCAGGTGCAGGCGGAACAGGCGTTCGAGCTGGCGACGGGTGACGTTGATCGATTCGGCCAGCGCCAAGGTGCTCAGGGGCGGTTCGCTGTGGGTTTCCATCTCGCCGATGACGTGCACCAGCTTCTTGTTGCGAATGCCATAGCGGTTGGCGATTTCCATGCGCTGGTGGTCTTTGCGCGGACGGATACGGCCGAGCACGAACTGCTCGCTGACCTGGATCGCCAGTTCCGAACCGTGGGCTTGGCCGATCAGGTCCAGCATCAGGTCGATGGAAGCAGTGCCGCCCGCGCAAGTGATGCGGCGACGGTCGATCTCGAACAGTTCCTGGGTCACGCTGAGTTGCGGATAGGACTCCTTGAACGCCTCGATCGCCTCCCAGTGCAAGGTCACGCGGTGCCCTTCCAACAGCCCCGCCTCGGCCAGCACCACACTGCCGGTGTCGATGCCGCCCAGGGTCACGCCTTCGTTGTCCAGCCGATGCAGCCAGCGCTCCAGCGCCGGGGTGGCGAATTTGAGCGGTTCGAACCCGGCCACCACCCAGAGGGTCGCGCCTTTCTTCAAGGGTTCAAGTGCGGCATCGGCGTTGACCGACATGCCATTGCTCGCCAGCACCGGCCCGCCATCGACACTCAGCACATGCCAGCGGTATAGCTCGCCACGAAACCGATTGGCGACCCGCAACGGCTCGATGGCCGAAATAAAACCGATGGCCGAAAAACCCGGCATCAACAAAAAGTAGAAATCCTGGGACATGGAGCGCACTCGGTTGGCGGGTAGCGTGCGGACCTTGATACGCCAGTTGCAACGGCCGTTCAAGAGTCGCTGCAGTGCAAGAGCACGTCGCCGCTGTGCGTTTTGCCAGGCGCCGGGCTGCGTAACTTGGCATCACCGGTGCGCAGATGCCGGACCCCATAACAATAAGCTGCCGAGGAACCCGACATGAAACGACTGATCAGCTCCTGTGTACTTGCACTTTGCGGTACCACTTTGCTCAATGGCGCCGCCATGGCTGCCGAGCCCGCCGCGTGCCAGAACGTGCGCCTGGGCGTGGTCAACTGGACCGACGTCATTGCCACCAGCGCCCTGACCCAAGTGATGCTCGACGGCCTCGGCTACAAGACAAAGCAAACCAGCGCCTCCCAGCAAATTATCTTCGCCGGCATCCGCGACCAGCGCCTGGATTTGTTCCTGGGCTACTGGAATCCGTTGATGACCCAGACCATCACCCCGTTCGTCGAGGCCAAGCAGGTCAAGGTGCTGGAGCAGCCAAGCCTCAAGGACGCCCGCGCGACCCTGGCCGTGCCGACCTACCTGGCCGACAAGGGCCTGAAGACCTTCGCCGACATCGCCAAATTCGAAAAAGAGTTGGGCGGCAAGATCTACGGCATCGAGCCCGGCTCCGGCGCCAATACCCAGATCAAGGCAATGATCGCCAAGAACCAGTTCGGCCTGGGTAGGTTCCAGCTGGTGGAGTCCAGCGAAGCCGGCATGCTCGCCGCCGTGGACCGCGCCGTGCGCCGCAAGGAAGCCGTGGTGTTCTTCGGCTGGGCACCGCACCCGATGAACGTCAACGTGCAAATGACCTACCTCACCGGCAGCGACGACGCCCTCGGTCCGAACGAAGGCATGGCCACCGTGTGGACCGTCACCGCGCCGGACTACGCCCAACAATGCCCGAACGTCGGTCGCTTGCTGAGCAACCTGACGTTCAGCGCCGAAGATGAGAGCCGGATGATGCAGCCGTTGCTCGATCACAAGGACCCGCTCGAATCGGCCCGGCAATGGCTCAAGGATCATCCGCAAGACAAGCAGCGTTGGCTCGAAGGCGTCACCACCTTCGACGGCAAGCCCGCCGCCGACAACCTGAAACTGACCAGTAACTGAGCAACCGCTATCCATCTGCGCAGCACCAAAGGGCTGTGCAGTGACTCACCACGCCTGAAGGAATCCGCACCATGAACCACGACGTCATCATCACCTGCGCACTCACCGGTGCTGGCGACACGACCGCCAAGAGCCCTCACGTACCGGTCACCCCGAAACAGATCGCCGCCGCTGCCGTCGAGGCGGCGAAGGCCGGGGCCACGGTGGTCCATTGCCACGTCCGCGACCCGCAGACCGGCAAGTTCAGCCGCGACGTGGCGCTGTACCGCGAGGTGATGGAGCGCATCCGTGAAGCGGACGTGGACATCATCGTCAACCTCACCGCCGGCATGGGCGGCGACCTGGAGATCGGTGCGGGCGAACGGCCGATGGAGTTCGGTCCCAACACCGACCTGGTCGGTCCGCTGACCCGCCTGGCCCACGTCGAAGAGCTGTTGCCGGAAATCTGCACGCTGGATTGCGGCACCCTGAACTTCGGCGACGGCGACACCATTTACGTCTCCACCCCGGCGCAACTGCGGGCCGGCGCCAAGCGCATCACCGAGCTGGGGGTCAAGGCCGAGCTGGAGATCTTCGACACCGGTCATCTGTGGTTCGCCAAGCAACTGATCAAGGAAGGCCTGCTGGAAAACCCGCTGTTCCAACTCTGCCTGGGCATCCCGTGGGGCGCACCGGCCGACACCACCACCATGAAAGCCATGGTCGACAACCTGCCGGCGGACGCGGTGTGGGCCGGCTTCGGCATCGGCCGCATGCAAATGCCGATGGCCGCCCAGGCGGTGCTGTTGGGCGGCAACGTGCGGGTTGGGCTGGAAGACAACCTCTGGCTGGACAAAGGCGTACTCGCTACCAACGGCCAACTGGTGGAGCGCGCTGGCGAGGTCCTCAGCCGCCTCGGCGCCCGCGTGCTGACCCCGGCTGAAGGTCGCAAGAAAATGGGGCTGACCCAGCGCGGCTGAGCCGACATCAACTTCCCCTATTGGGGGCACAACCTGTGGGAGCAAGGCTTGCCCGCGATGACGGTATGTCAGTCGACATCCCTGTTGAATCTACTGCTGCCATCGCGGGCAAGCCTTGCTCCCACAGGAGATCACCGAACTATTTTTTCAGGAAATCACCATGAGCTTTATCACCGACATCAAGACCTTCGCCGCCCTGGGCAGCGGTGTGATCGGCAGCGGCTGGGTCAGCCGGGCCCTGGCCCATGGCCTGGACGTCGTCGCCTGGGACCCGGCGCCGGGTGCCGAAGCAGCGTTGCGCAAGCGCGTCGCCAACGCCTGGGGCGCCCTGGAAAAACAAGGCCTGGCACCCGGCGCTTCACAGGATCGGCTGCGCTTTGTCGCGACCATCGAGGAGTGTGTGCGCGACGCCGATTTCATCCAGGAAAGCGCCCCCGAGCGCCTGGAACTGAAACTCGAATTGCACGGCCAGATCAGTGCCGCCGCCAAGCCGAACGCGTTGATCGGTTCCAGTACCTCGGGGCTGCTGCCGAGCGAATTCTACGAAGGCGCCACCCATCCGGAGCGCTGCGTGGTCGGGCACCCGTTCAACCCGGTCTACCTGTTGCCGCTGGTGGAAGTGGTCGGCGGCAAAAACACCGCGCCCGAAGCCCTGCAGGCGGCGATGCAGGTATACGAATCCCTCGGCATGCGGCCACTGCATGTGCGCAAGGAAGTGCCCGGTTTCATTGCCGACCGCCTGCTCGAAGCGCTGTGGCGCGAAGCCCTGCACCTGGTCAACGACGGGGTAGCGACCACCGGAGAAATCGACGATGCGATCCGTTTCGGTGCCGGCTTGCGCTGGTCGTTCATGGGCACGTTCCTGACCTACACCCTGGCCGGCGGCGATGCCGGCATGCGGCACTTCATGGCCCAGTTCGGCCCGGCGCTGCAACTGCCGTGGACTTACCTGCCAGCGCCTGAGTTGACCGAGAAGCTGATCGACGACGTGGTGGACGGCACGAGCGCGCAATTGGGCAGCCACAGCATCTCGGCCCTGGAGCGCTATCGTGATGATTGCCTGCTGGCGGTGCTGGAGGCGGTGAAGACCACCAAAGAAAAGCATGGGATGACCTTTGCCGAGTAACTGATCGTTCCCATGCTCTGCGTGGGAATGCAGCCCGGGACGCTCCGCGTTCCGAATGAAGCGTGACGCAGAGCGTCACAAGAGGCGTTCCCACGCAGAGCGTGGGAACGATCATGCTCGGAGACAGCCATGCCCACCCTCACCACCTACCAAACCCGCATACTCCCCGAATGGGTCGATTACAACGGCCACCTGCGCGATGCCTTCTACCTGCTGATCTTCAGCTACGCCACCGACGCGCTGATGGACCGGCTCGGCCTGGACAGCCAGAACCGCGAAGCCAGCGGCCACTCGTTGTTCACCCTCGAACTGCACCTGAACTACCTGCACGAAGTGAAGCTCGACGCCCAGGTCGAGGTGCACACGCACATCATCGGCCACGACGCCAAACGCCTGCACCTCTACCACAGCCTGCATCTGGTCGGCGGTGATAAAGAGCTGGCCGGCAATGAACAGATGCTGCTGCACGTCGACCTGGCCGGCCCGCGCTCGGCGCCTTTCACCGAACAGGCCCTGGGCCAGCTCAGCGCCCTGCTCGACGAACAATCCGACCTGCCGCCGCCGCTGTACATCGGCCGGATCATCGCCCTGCCTCTCCCCCGATAGGCCGCGAACAGGAGATCGCCATGAACACCGCCGCCGCCTTTGCCGACTTCCGCCGTTACCCCCTGATCTCCCCATTGACCGCCGCCACACCGTTGACCGACCGGGTGCAAGTGACGTGGGCCGATGGCCGGGCCAGCCCCTTTCATCACCAGTGGCTGCGGGACAACTGCCCTTGCCCTCAATGCGTCTACAGCGTCACCCGCGAGCAGGTGCTGGAAATCGTCGACGTCCCTGAAGACATCACCCCCCGCGCAACCTACCTCGATGACGAAGGCTGCCTGTGCGTGGACTGGCAGGACGGCCACCAGAGCCGTTTCGATCCGGGCTGGTTGCGCGCCCACGCCTACGATGATCAGTCCCGAGCCGAGCGCCTGGCGAACAAGCCCCGACGCCAACTGTGGCGGCACGACCTGCAATTGCCAGTGTTCGACTACCCAGCGCTGATGGACGACACCGATGCGTTGTTGCAATGGTTGCTGGCGGTGCGCGACATCGGCCTGACCCAGGTGCGCGGCGTACCCACCGAACCCGGCTCGCTGAAACGGATTGCCCAGCGCATTTCCTTTATTCGCGAGAGCAACTTCGGTGTGCTGTTCAATGTGCAGTCCAAGGCCGATGCCGACAGCAACGCCTACACCGCTTTCAACCTGCCGCTGCACAGTGATTTGCCGACCCGGGAATTGCAGCCGGGGCTGCAATTCCTGCATTGCCTGGTGAATGACGCCGACGGCGGCGAGAGCATTTTTGTCGACGGGTTTTCCATTGCTGAAGCGCTGCGCCAGGAAGACCCCGAGGCCTTCGACGCGCTGTGCCGGATCCCGGTGGAGTTTCGCAACAAGGACCGTCGCAGCGACTACCGCTGCCTGGCGCCCATCATCGCCCTGGACGCCCTCGGCCAGGTTTCGGAAATCCGCATGGCGAACTTCCTGCGTGGGCCGTTCGACACCACGGTCGAGCAGATGCCTAAGCTTTACCGCGCCTACCGCCGCCTCATTGCCCTGACCCGCGAGCCACAATTTCGCCTGATACAGCGTCTCGAGCCCGGCCAGCTCTGGTGCTTCGACAACCGCCGCACGCTCCACGCCCGCAATGCCTTCGACCCGGCTTCCGGGGCCCGGCATTTCCAGGGGTGCTATGTGGATCGGGATGAGTTGTTGTCGCGGATTCTGGTGTTGCAGCGCTAGACCGCGTCATCGTTCATCGCGAGCAAGCTCACTCCCACAGGGGTTCTGCGTCGTTCACAAAATCTAATGTGGGAGCGAGCTTGCTCGCGATGACAATCCACCAGACACCCAAGCTTTCCCTGATTCACAGGCAAAAAAATCCCCGATCAAGCCGTGACAGGATCGGGGCAGGTTGCGTTACTGGAGGAGCTGTCGCGCGAGGGTGACCAAACCATCGTGATTCAGCTTGAGGTCAGTGTGCCCAGTCCAGCCCCGTGCAAGTTAGCCGAAAACGACGCCTCCATAGTCATTCATGACATTGCGACCATTTGCCCTTGCCGCCGCTTCGGGTCGCTACCAGAATCGAGACACGACCCCAATCCCTGAACAAGGAAAAGCGTCATGATGTACGCCGATTTGATCGACCAGGAAGACCTGCTGGGCCATCTCAAGGCCCTGGGCCTGCAAATACCCAGTGGCTCCACCGCCGAGCAGGCATGCGAGTGCGCCGTGCGGGGGCTGGACACTGTCCGTGCCAATGACTTGCGGCGGATGGTCAAGGAGATGTACACCAGCAGCGCCACCATCCTGCCGGCCGTGCGCCAGGCGATTGATAAGCAGCTGTTGCCTGCGTTGATGCAATACCAGCAGAACCATAGCGCCTGACAAACCAATGGCTCCCGCAGGATCTGTGTCGTTCACGAAACCTGTGGGAGCGGGCTTGCTCGCGATAAAGGCGCTGCGGTCTTAGAGCCTCACACTGGCAAACGTCGATTCATTGCGCGCCTGGCTCAGCGCCGACAGCGGGCCGGACAATGGCGACAGCACCAGCGCCTGCGGCAGCGGCATCATCGCCACCTGTTGCGTGGTGTTGGAACCGACGCGCTCGTCCCGTGGCGGAATGCCGAAGTATTCGCGGTAGCACTTGGAGAAGTGCGGAGTGGAGACGAAGCCGCACACCGAGGCCACTTCGATGATCGACATCGGCGTCTGCTTGAGCAGTTGCCGTGCACGGATCAGCCGCAGCTTGAGGTAATAGCGCGATGGCGAGCAGTGCAGGTATTTCTGGAATAACCGCTCCAGCTGACGCCGGGACACGGCGACGTACACCGCCAGCTCGTCCAGGTCGATCGGCTCTTCGAGGTTGGCCTCCATCAGCGCGACGATTTCCTGCAACTTCGGCTGGTTGGTGCCGAGCATGTGCTTGAGCGGCACACGCTGGTGATCCTGTTCGTTGCGGATACGCTCGTAGACAAACATTTCCGAGATCGCTGCCGACAGTTCACGACCGTGATCGCGGCTGATCAGGTGCAGCATCATGTCCAGCGGCGCGGTGCCACCGGAGCTGGTGAAGCGGTTGCGATCAAGGGTGAACAAACGGGTGCTCATCGACACCCGTGGGAAAGCTTCCTGCATTGCCGCCAGGCATTCCCAGTGCACGCTGCAATCGAAGCCGTCCAGCAGGCCGGCGCAGGCCAGGGCCCAACTGCCGGTACAAACCGCGCCGAGGCGACGGGATTGGCGGGCCTGGCTCTGCAGCCACGACACGTGTTCGCGGGTCACGGTGCGCTGGATGCCGATGCCGCCACAGACGATGACAGTATCCAGGGCCGGCGCCTTGTGCATCGAGGCGTCGGGGGTGATCTGCAAGCCGTCGCTGGCCCAGACCTGGCCGCCATCGACCGTAAGGGTGGTCCACCGATATAGCTCGCGACCGGACAGTTGGTTGGCCATGCGCAGCGGTTCTACCGCGGACGCCAGGGAAATCAGCGTGAAATTGTCCAGCAGCAAAAAGCCGATGGATTGAGGCGCACGGTTCTGGGGTTGGGCCCCGGAGTTGGACGTCGTCATCGCGGTATCTCCTCACACAAAGCGGGTGATGGCCTCAGGCGGAGGCTCTTTTTATTGGTTATTGCCCTCGTTCTCACAAAGGAGCTGGGCTTTACAGCAATAGAGCAATTGCCATGCCTAAAATTGAATACGCGTTCAATAAATCCTGAAAACGACATCACGACCTGTCTATATAAGGCGTACATCGAGTACGGGTTATGAGCGCCATCAATGGCGGCAGGCACCTGCCACAGCGGACCGTGAGCAGTTCGGTAGCACTTGTGGGTACTGGGCTGCGCCGCTTGCGCAACGAGTATCACCACAGGTGCGGATGACGGACGGTCGAGCGCGATTCAGTGGTTGGCTCGACAACAGGGGGCTTGTCTGTTTGCGACGCGCTAAAAGGTGGCGCGTTTGCAGATTGGTGTTCATTTTGTGAGCGGTTTTCGCTCTTGTGAATAAAGGGAATCATCTGTGGGAGCAAAGCTTGCTCCCACAGAGAATCCCCTTGCTACAGAGGATGCGAGAACGCGATTCAGCACTCCACCGCACTGACCGCCAAGCCGCCGCGCGAGGTCTCTTTGTATTTGTCATGCATGTCGGCACCGGTATCACGCATGGTGCGAATAACCCGGTCCAGGGAGATGAAATGCTGGCCATCCCCGCGCAGGGCCATTTGGGCGGCGTTGATGGCCTTGACCGCGGCGATCGCATTGCGCTCGATGCACGGCACCTGCACCAGGCCGCCCACTGGGTCGCACGTCAGGCCGAGGTTGTGTTCCAGGCCGATTTCCGCCGCGTTGCACAGTTGCTCCGGCGTGGCCCCGAGAATTTCCGCCAGGCCCGCCGCCGCCATGGCGCAGGCCGATCCCACTTCGCCCTGGCAACCGACTTCGGCGCCAGAAATCGATGCGTTCTTCTTGCACAGGATCCCGACCGCCGCCGCACCGAGGAAATAATCCACGACGTTGGCGTCGGTGACCGCCTCGCTGAATTTCATGAAGTAATGCAGCACCGCCGGAATGATCCCCGCCGCGCCATTGGTCGGCGCCGTGACCATGCGTCCGCCGGCGGCGTTCTCTTCGTTGACCGCCAAGGCGAACAGGTTGACCCACTCCATGGCGCTGAGGGTCGAGCCGATGACATTGGGTTTGTTCAGTTCTTGCAGGCTGCGATGCAACTTGGCCGCCCGTCGACGAACATTCAAGCCGCCCGGCAGGATGCCTTCGTGCTTGAGACCCTGCTCGACGCAATCCTGCATGGCCCGCCAGAGCTTCATCAGGCCGCTGCGGATCTCGTCTTCCGAACGCCAGACCTTTTCGTTGGCCATCATCAACTCGGCCACCCGCAGGTTGTGGCTGCGGCACAACTGAAGCAACTCTTCGGCGCTGGAAAAATCGTAAGGCAGTTCGGTGCGATCCAGGTCCACCACACCGCTGGCGGCCTGGGCCTGATCGACGACGAAACCACCGCCGACCGAGTAATAGGTGTCGCGGTGCAGCTCGCCGTCGGCGGCCTCGGCCACCAGCGTCATGGCGTTGGGATGGAATGGCAGGTTTTCGTCGATCAGGCGCATGTCCCGGGACCAGATGAACGGCACCGACAGGCGACCGTCCAGCAGCAGGGTCTGGGTGTCGCGCAGTCGCTCGATGCGTACACCAATCTGCGACGGATCGATCGCGTCCGGCCACTCGCCCATCAAGCCCATGATCACCGCGTTATCGCTGCCATGGCCGATGCCTGTGGCTGAAAGCGAACCGTAGAGCTGAACTTCCACCCGCGCTACTAGTTCCAAAAGTCCTCGTTCACGCAAACCTTGCACGAACAAGGCGGCGGCCCGCATCGGGCCCACGGTGTGTGAGCTGGACGGGCCGATACCGATTTTGAACAGGTCGAACACGCTGATTGCCATTGCCGAAAACCTCCAGAACAGGCACATCCGGGCGCAGGAGCGTCCGGTGACGGAGCTGCTACGCTCAACGCCGGGATGGCCGCATCATCCGGTTTTTGCCTTGGGGTCCGACGTCTGACACCGACGCAATCATGCCCAGCAACGCCGCCCCGTCCTGGCCCCGGTTTTGCGCCGTTTTTCTGCGTATCAGGGGCCCGCCAGGGGCGGAAAAAATCTGTAAACGACGTCACCGACACTGGATGCGACCCTCCCTGTACTGGATACGACCCACCCTGTAGGCGTCAGATTTGCACTGGTACATGATCGGTTACGGCTCGTTTGCAAGGCCGCGTGTCAGAGAGTGCCCACGCGCCACCAACCGCAACATCCAATAAGCGCGGTTGTCCTGACCGGACACCGCCGATAAAACACCAGGAGTCCACCCATGAAAGGTTCCACATCGTTGTTGTTGGCCGCCATGCTGAGTCTTCCGATGCTGGCCAACGCTGCTGAACCCCAACAGTGCAGCACCGTCAACTTCTCCGACGTCGGCTGGACCGACATCACCGTGACCACCGCCACCACCAGCGTGGTGCTGGACGCCCTCGGCTACAAGACCAAGACCACCATGATTTCCGTGCCGGTGACCTACAAGTCCCTGGCCGACGGCAAGAACATGGACGTATTCCTCGGCAACTGGATGCCGACAATGGAAAACGACATCAAGGCCTACCGCGAAGCCGGCACCGTGGAAACCGTGCGCACCAACCTCAAGGGCGCCAAGTACACCCTGGCCGTGCCTCAGGCTTTGTATGACAAAGGCCTGCACGACTTCGCCGACATCCCCAAATTCAAGAAAGAGCTGGACGGCAAGATCTACGGGATCGAGCCCGGCAACGACGGCAACCGCCTGATCCAGAGCATGATCGAAAAGAACGCCTTCGGCCTGAAGGACGCGGGCTTCAAAGTCGTCGAGTCGAGTGAAGCCGGCATGCTTTCGCAGGTCGACCGCGCCGCCAAGCGTGGCACCGACGTGGTGTTCCTCGGCTGGGCGCCACACCCGATGAACACCCGCTTCAAGATCCAGTACCTGACCGGCGGCGACGACTTCTTCGGCCCCGACTTCGGTGCCGCAACCGTGGCGACCAACACCCGCAAGGGCTACAGCCAGGAATGCAGCAACGTTGGCCAGCTGTTGAAAAACCTGGAGTTCACCGTCGACATGGAAAGCACGCTGATGGGCAACGTGCTCGACGACAAGATGAAGCCGGAGGCTGCCGCCAAGGCCTGGCTGAAGAAAAACCCACAGGTACTCGATACCTGGTTGGCTGGCGTGACCACCATTGACGGTAAACCTGGCCTGGACGCCGTGAAAGCCAAGCTTGCGCAGTAACTGCTTATGTTATGCCGGGCGGGTTCGCTCGCCCGGGCTGTTTATTCCCTTGCATGCGGACGTTCACTACCATGCTCATTGATCAGAAAATACCCTTAGGCCAGTACATTGCCGGCTTCGTCGAATGGTTGACGCAACACGGCGCCAGCACCTTCGACGCAATCGCACTGTTCCTGGAAACGATGATTCACGGCGTGACGTTTGCGCTGACCTGGTTCAATCCCCTGGCCCTGATCGGCCTCATTGCGCTATTGGCGCACTTCATCCAGCGCAAATGGGGCCTGACCGTATTCGTCATTGCGTCCTTTCTGCTGATCCTCAACCTGGGTTACTGGCAAGAGACCATGGAAACCCTCGCCCAGGTGCTGTTCGCGACCCTGGTTTGCGTACTGATCGGCGTGCCGCTGGGCATTGTTGCCGCGCACAAGCCGATGTTCTACACCCTGATGCGTCCGGTGCTCGATCTGATGCAGACCGTACCGACCTTCGTTTACCTCATTCCTACCCTGACCCTCTTCGGGCTGGGTGTGGTCCCAGGCCTGATCTCCACGGTGGTGTTCGCGATTGCCGCGCCCATCCGCCTGACCTACCTGGGCATCCGCGACGTACCGGACGAACTGATGGACGCTGGCAAAGCCTTCGGCTGCTCCCGTCGCCAGCTCCTGTCGCGTATCGAACTGCCCCATGCGATGCCGAGCATCGCGGCTGGTATCACCCAGTGCATCATGCTGTCGTTGTCGATGGTGGTGATCGCCGCACTGGTGGGCGCCGATGGCCTGGGCAAACCCGTGGTCAACGCACTGAACACGGCCGATATCGCCCTGGGCTTCGAAGCCGGCCTGGCGATCGTGCTGCTGGCGATCATGCTCGACCGAATCTGCAAACAACCCGACGCCAAAGTAGGGGGTGACGCATGAGCATAATCCGTTTTGAAGACGTTGACGTGATCTTCTCCAGGGATCCACGCGAAGCCCTCAAGCTGCTCGACCAGGGCATGACCCGCAACGAAATCCTGAAGAAAACCGGGCAAATCGTCGGCGTGGAAAAAGCCAGCCTGGACATCGAGAAAGGCGAAATCTGTGTCTTGATGGGCCTGTCCGGCTCCGGCAAATCCAGCCTGCTGCGCTGCATCAACGGCTTGAACACCGTCAGCCGCGGCAAGCTGTTCGTCGAACACGAAGGCCGGCAGATCGACATCGCCTCCTGTACCCCCGCCGAACTGAAGATGATGCGCACCAAGCGCATCGCCATGGTGTTCCAGAAGTTCGCCCTGATGCCTTGGCTGACGGTGCGCGAGAACATCAGCTTCGGTCTGGAAATGCAGGGCCGTCCCGAGAAAGAACGGCGCAAGCTGGTGGATGAGAAGCTGGAGCTGGTGGGCCTGACCCAATGGCGCAACAAGAAGCCCGATGAATTGTCCGGCGGCATGCAGCAACGGGTCGGCCTGGCCCGCGCCCTGGCGATGGACGCCGACATCCTGCTGATGGACGAACCCTTCTCGGCCCTCGACCCGCTGATCCGCCAGGGTCTGCAGGACGAACTGCTGGAGCTGCAACGCAAGCTGAGCAAGACCATCGTATTCGTCAGCCACGACCTCGACGAAGCCCTGAAGCTGGGCAGCCGTATCGCGATCATGAAAGACGGCCGGATCATCCAGTACAGCAAGCCGGAAGAAATCGTGCTGAACCCGGCGGACGACTACGTGCGCACTTTCGTCGCCCACACCAACCCGCTCAACGTCCTGTGCGGTCGCAGCCTGATGCGCACCCTGGACAACTGCAAGCGCATCAACGGTTCGGTGTGCCTGGACCCGGGCGGCGACTCCTGGCTCGACCTCGCCGAAGGCAACACCATCAAGGGCGCCCGGCAGAACGGCGCGGCACTGGACCTGCAAAACTGGGTACCGGGCCAAGCCGTCGAAGAGCTGGGTCGGCGTCCGACCCTGGTGGACTCCAACATCGGCATGCGCGACGCGTTGCAGATTCGCTACCAGACCGGCAACAAACTGGTGCTCCACGATAACCAGCAAGTCGTCGGGATCCTGGGCGACAGCGAGCTGTACCACGCGCTGCTGGGCAAGAACCTGGGCTGAGCCAACGCCAGCAAAAACGCCGCGAGATGAACGCGGCGTTTTTGTTTGGGTGGTTCTGAACTGCTGACTAGCTTGACCTGGAATGCAAATCTCCTCGCCACAACAGCATTCCAGCGATCAAGCGCATTTGGCCTGCATGCCAACCGACGAGTGTTATAAAGACATCCCCAAAAGTCCTCGCCCCGGCAAATAGCGACGACTTGTCATGAACTTATTTTTTGTTGATTGAACGTTCAATCAAAACAAAATAGACTGGCTTTCGTTCCGGCAGACGACATTCGTGCGCCGGATGGCCTAAGGAGATGTGCTAGATGCCCAAGGTCGGTATGCAACCCATCCGCCGCCAACAACTGATCGAAGCCACGTTACAAGCGGTCGATCAAGTCGGCATGGGGGACGCCAGCATTGCGCTGATCGCCCGTTTGGCCGGTGTCTCCAACGGCATCATCAGTCACTACTTTCAGGACAAGAATGGCCTGATCGCGGCCACGGCCCAGTACCTGATGACTGTCCTGAGCGAGAACGTCACCGCACGCCGCCAGGCGCTGGAGGACACAAGCCCCCGGGCTCACCTCAAGGTGATCATCGAAGGCAACTTCGACGCCAGCCAGGTCAATGGCCCGGCAATGAAAACCTGGCTGGCCTTCTGGGCCACCAGCATGCACCACCCGTCTTTGCACAGGTTGCAGCGGATCAACGATCACCGTCTGTATTCCAACCTGTGTAGCCAGTTCCGCCGCGTGTTGCCCGTCGATCAGGCGCGCAGCGCGGCACGGGGCCTGGCCGCGCTGATTGACGGCTTGTGGCTGCGCGGAGCGCTGTCGGGAGACGCGTTCGATACCGCCCAGGCGCACCAGATCGCTTACGAATACATGGATTTCCAACTGGCCAAAGCAGGGGCACCAGAGCACACAGAACCGCTCGACTCCTGAACCGCCGCCGAACCGCGTAGTCAGCTATAAACGACACGCTCCGGTGGTCAGCCAACCACTTATGCACTTGCGAGGACTTTATGGCCCGTTTCGAACTGCAAAAACTCTACATCGATGGCGCGTACAGCGATGCCAGCGGCGACGCCACTTTCGAAGCCATCAACCCTGCCAACGGTGAGGTCCTTGCCCAAGTGCAGCGTGCGACGTTCGAGGACGTCGAGCGCGCCGTGGTCAGCGCCGAAAAGGGCCAGAAAGTCTGGGCCGCCATGACCGCCATGCAGCGTTCGCGCATCCTGCGTCGCGCCGTCGACATCCTGCGCGAGCGCAACGATGAGTTGGCCGCCCTGGAAACCCTGGACACCGGCAAGGCCTACTCCGAAACCCGCTACGTCGACATCGTCACTGGCGCCGACGTGCTGGAATACTACGCCGGCCTGGTGCCTGCCATCGAAGGCGAGCAGGTTCCGCTGCGCACCACTTCATTCGTCTATACCCGTCGCGAGCCCCTGGGCGTAGTGGCCGGTATCGGCGCGTGGAACTACCCGATCCAGATCGCCCTGTGGAAATCCGCCCCGGCCCTGGCAGCCGGTAACGCGATGATCTTCAAACCGAGCGAAGTCACCTCGCTGACCACCCTGAAACTGGCCGAAATCTACACCGAAGCCGGCGTTCCAGCGGGTGTGTTCAACGTCCTGACCGGCAGCGGCCGTGAAGTCGGCACCTGGCTGACCGAGCACCCGCGCATCGAAAAAATCTCCTTCACCGGCGGCACCGACACCGGCAAGAAAGTCATGGCCAGCGCCTCGAGCTCTTCGCTCAAGGACGTGACCATGGAACTGGGCGGCAAGTCGCCGCTGATCATCTTCGACGACGCCGACCTGGATCGCGCCGCCGACACCGCGATGATGGCCAACTTCTACAGCTCCGGTCAGGTCTGCACCAACGGCACCCGCGTGTTCGTGCCGAGCCACCTCAAGCCCGCCTTCGAAGCCAAGATCGCCGAGCGCGTGGCACGCATCCGCATCGGCAATCCTGAGGACGAAAATACCAACTTCGGCCCACTGGTGAGCTTCGCCCACATGGAAAGCGTGCTGGGCTACATCGAGAAAGGCAAAGCCGAAGGCGCTCGCCTGCTGTGCGGCGGCAGTCGCCTGACCGACGGCGAATTGGCCAAGGGCGCGTTCGTCGCCCCGACCGTGTTCACCGATTGCACCGACGAGATGACCATTGTGCGTGAAGAAATCTTCGGCCCGGTGATGAGCATCCTCACCTATGACACCGAAGAAGAAGTGATCCGCCGCGCCAACGACACCGACTTCGGCCTGGCCGCTGGCGTCGTCACTCGCGACCTGAACCGCGCCCACCGTGTGATCCACCAGCTCGAAGCCGGTATCTGCTGGATCAACGCCTGGGGTGAGTCGGCCGCTGAAATGCCGGTCGGTGGCTACAAGCAATCGGGCGTGGGCCGGGAGAACGGCATCAGCTCGCTGAACAACTTCACACGCATCAAATCGGTACAGGTCGAGTTGGGCGATTACACGTCGGTGTTCTGATCTGGCATTGCTTCGCCGGCCAGGCCGCCATCGCGAGCAAGCTCGCTCCCACATTGGGATGAGATCTCCTGTGGGAGCGAGCTTGCTCGCGATCGAGTGCAAAGCACTCGCCAACCCTGAACCCAATTCCAGAAGAGGGTGCATTTCATGTCCCAAACATTCGATTACATCATCATCGGCGCCGGTTCGGCCGGTAACACCCTGGCTACCCGCCTGACCGAAGACGAAGGCGTCACCGTCCTGCTGCTCGAAGCCGGCGGGCCGGACTACCGCCTGGACTTCCGCACACAAATGCCCGCCGCCCTGGCGTTCCCGCTGCAAGGCCGGCGCTACAACTGGGCCTACGAGACCGACCCGGAGCCACACATGAATGGCCGCCGCATGGAATGCGGTCGCGGCAAGGGCCTGGGCGGTTCTTCGCTGATCAACGGCATGTGCTACATCCGCGGCAACGCCCTGGACTATGACAACTGGGCCAAGCTGCCGGGCCTGGAAGACTGGACCTACCTCGATTGCCTGCCGTATTTCCGTAAAGCCGAAACCCGCGACATCGGCCCGAACGATTACCACGGTGGCGACGGCCCGGTCAGCGTGACCACGCCCAAGGCCGGCAACAACCCGCTGTTCCACGCCATGGTCGAAGCCGGCGTACAGGCCGGTTACCCGCGTACCGAAGACCTCAATGGCTACCAGCAGGAAGGTTTCGGCCCGATGGACCGTACCGTGACGCCCAATGGCCGTCGCGCCAGCACCGCACGCGGTTACCTGGACATCGCCAAGAAGCGCTCGACCCTGACCATCGTCACCCACGCCCTGACCGACAAGATCATCTTCGAAGGCAAGCGCGCGGTCGGCGTGCGTTACCTGGTAGGCGCCGCCGAAGAGCGCGTCGAAGCCCGGGCGCGCAAGGAAGTGCTGCTGTGCTCCGGCGCCATCGCCTCGCCGCAGATCCTCCAGCGTTCCGGTGTAGGCCCGGCGAAGCTGCTGGAAAGCCTCGACATCCCGGTGGTTCACGATCTGCCAGGCGTCGGTGAAAACCTGCAGGACCACTTGGAGCTGTACCTGCAATACGCCTGTACCCAACCGGTTTCGCTGTATCCGTCGCTGCTCTGGTACAACCAGCCGGCCATCGGTGCCGAGTGGCTGTTCAACGGCACCGGGATTGGCGCCAGCAACCAGTTCGAGGCTGGCGGTTTCATCCGCACCCGTCCGGAATTCGATTGGCCGAACATCCAGTATCACTTCCTGCCGGTGGCGATTAACTACAACGGCAGCAACGGGGTGAAGGAACACGGTTTCCAGGCGCACATGGGTTCCATGCGCTCGCCAAGCCGCGGCCGGATCCGGGCCAAGTCCAAGGACCCACGCCAGTACCCGAGCATCCTGTTCAACTACATGGCGACCGAGCAGGACTGGCAGGAATTTCGCGATGGCATCCGCCTGACCCGCGAGATCATGCAGCAGCCGGCGCTCGATCCGTTCCGTGGCCGCGAGATCAGCCCGGGCATCGAGGTGCAGACGGACGAGCAGTTGGACCAGTTCATCCGCGAGCATGCCGAAACCGCGTTCCACCCGTCCTGCTCGTGCAAGATGGGCACCGACGACATGGCGGTGGTGGACGGCGAAGGCCGCGTGCATGGCATGCAAGGGTTGCGCGTGGTGGATGCCTCGATCATGCCGATCATCACCACCGGCAACCTCAACGCGCCGACGATCATGATCGCCGAGAAAATCGCCGACAAGATCCGCGGCCGCCAGCCTCTGCCACGCAGCACCGCACCGTACTTCGTGGCCGGCGATGCGCCGGTGCGTGGCAGGCCAATGCGTGAAGTCGGGCCTACCGCCCAGTAAGACTCAGGGCCGCATCGCGAGCAGGCTCGCTCCCACAGGGGATTGGTGGTGAACACAGATTTTGTGACCACCCAAGATCCACTGTGGGAGCGAGCCTGCTCGCGATTGCGTCCACCCTGACACCCCAAATGCCTATCTGCCTTGATCCCTCCCCCGCCCAGGCCTAATCTAGAGCCGCCGCGTCAACGCGCCGCACCTCGCTGCACCGCCACTCCAGACAAGGAGGTTCCATGTTCGACTTCCACCCCCAGCTCAAGCAGCGTTTTGCTGCCTTGCGCACGGGCGCTGAATTCTTTTCCCTGCGTTACGTGCGCGAGTCCGGCCAGCACCTGTCGGTGCGCAAGAATGTCGCCGAACCGCCCAGCCTGGGCCGTGATGAAGGGGCGATGCTCACCGTGCGGGTCAACGGGGTCGAGGCGTATGCCGCTACCAACGACCTGTCCCAGGCCGGCCTGCAAGCGGCACTGGAACGCGCCGAGCAACATGCCCGCGGCCTCAAGCCCCATGCCCTGCTGGACCTGCGCGAGCAAGCGGTGTCCAGCGACCGCGCCGATTACTTCTCGCCGAATTTCGACCAGGCCTTCCCGGCACTGAGCGATTGCTATCAATTGCTCGGTGACGAGTCAGCCGCAGTGCCTCAGGACGAGCGCCTGGTGAACTGGCAAGCCAGCATCGGCCTGACCCAGGTCGAGCAGATCTACCTCAACAGTGCCGGCGCTGAACTGCGCCAGGCCCAACGCTTCATCTACCCGGCCCTGGAAGTCACCGCCTTCGACGGCAACGACAGCCAGACCCGTACCCTGGGCCGGGAAAACTTCGGCCAGCAAGGCGGCTTCGATGTGATCAGCCGCAGCGGCCTGATCGGCGCCGGGCTGAAAATCGCCGACCAGGCCCTGCAATTGCTGCTGGCACCGAACACCCCGCAAGGCCCCCGCGACCTGCTGCTGATGCCCGACCAGATGATGTTGCAGATCCACGAATCCATCGGTCACCCGCTGGAACTGGACCGCATCCTCGGGGACGAACGCAATTACGCCGGCACCAGCTTCGTCAAGGCCAGTGATTTCGGCCACCTGCAATACGGCTCCAGCCTGCTGAACGTGACCTTCGACCCGAACATTCCCGAGGAGCTGGCGAGCTACAGCCATGACGACGACGGCAGCGCCGCCAGCAAGCAGTTCCTGATTCGTGAAGGCCTGTTGCTGCGTCCACTGGGCGGCGCGCTGTCACAATTCCGGGCTGGCCTGGACGGTGTCGCCAACAGCCGCGCCTGCGGCTGGAATCGTCCGCCCATCGACCGCATGGCGAACCTGAACATCGAACCCGGCGACCAGTCCCTGGAACAATTGATCCAAGGCACCGAGCACGGCGTGCTGATGCGCACCAACCGCTCCTGGTCCATCGACGACGCCCGCAACAAATTCCAGTTCGGCTGCGAGTGGGGCCAGTTGATCGAGAACGGCGAGCTCAAGGGCGTGGTGAAGAACCCCAACTACCGGGGTATTTCCGCGCAATTCTGGAAGAGCCTGCGCGCCGTGGGCGATGCCAGTACCTCCCGGGTCCTGGGCACGCCGAACTGTGGCAAGGGCGAACCGAACCAGGTCATCCGTGTCGGCCATGCGTCGCCGGCCTGTGTGTTCAGCAACGTTGATGTGTTTGGAGGGGATGCCTGATATGAGCACCGTCAATAATCAGGCCGAGGCATTCAAGGTATTGGTCGACTGGCTGCGCGATGCCCTGCATGAGCAGGAACAGTTCACCTTGGGTTACGCCGCCGAGTCCTCGGCCTTCGTGCGTTTCAACCACGCCAAGGTGCGTCAGGCCGGGCAGGTGCAGCAGGCCAATGTGAGTTTCAAATTGATCGACGACGGACGCCACGCCGACTTGCAGATCACCTTGTCCGGCGACACCGAGACCGACCTGCAACGCCTGTCCGAAGGCCTGCAACAACTGCGCGAAACCTTGCCGCTGCTGCCCCGCGATCCGTACCTGTTGCTCAACCACAACCACTGGCAAAGCCATAACGTGCAGGACCATCCGCTGCCGGACACCGAGCAGGCCGTGGCTGAAATCAGCCGCGCCGCCGAAGGCCTGGACCTGGTGGGGTTCTATGCGGCCGGGCCCATCAGCCGCGGTTTCGCCAGTTCGTCGGGAGCGTTCGGCTGGCATCAGGCCAACAGCTTCAACTTCGATTTCAGCCTGTTCCATGAAAACGGCCAGGCGGTAAAAGCCAGCTATGCCGGGCATGCGTGGAGTAGCGAAGGGTTTGCCCGGCGCTTCGAGCAGGCCCGCGAGCAGCTGGCATTTCTCGGCCTGCCGCTGCGCACGTTGCCGCCCGGCGAATACCGCGCCTACCTGGCACCGGCCGCCCTGGAAGAGATCATGGGCATGCTCAGTTGGGGCGGGTTCTCGGCCCGCGCGATTGCCAGCAAGCAGAGCCCGTTGCAGAAGTTCTACGCCAACGAAGCAAGCTTGAGCCCCAACGTGTGGCTGAGCGAGCAGGTCAGCGGTTCCTTGAGCCCGGCGTTTTCCGACGAAGGTTATCCCCGCGATGACCTGGGGCTGATCGCCAAGGGCACGGCCAATGCGCAGTTGGTCAACTCCCGCAGCGCCGCCGAATACGGCCTCACCGCCAACGGTGCCAGCAGCTACGAATACCCCACGGCGCTGGACATGCAGGGCGGGCAACTGGAGCACAAATACATCCTCGAACAACTTGGCACCGGGCTATACATCAGCAACCTCTGGTACCTGAACTACTCGGACCAACCGGCCGCCCGCCTGACCGGCATGACCCGCTTCGCCACGTTCTGGGTCGAGAACGGCCAGATCGTAGCGCCGGTCAGCACCATGCGCTTCGACGACAGCGTCTACAGCCTGCTCGGCTCGCAACTCGAAGGCCTGACCCGGGAGCGGGAACTGCTGCTCTCGGCCAGCACTTACAGCCAGCGGGCCACGGCCTCGATGTTGCTGCCGGGGGCGCTGGTCAAGCGGTTGACCTTGACGCTGTAAAAAAGCATCGCGGGCAAGCCTTGCTCCCACAGGATGTACGCCGTACATGTGGGAGCAAGGCTTGCCCGCGATGAAGCCAACAGACACCCGAACACAAACAAGAGGTCCCATGCCCAACCGTGCACCGCTCGACGCCGTCACCGCCCGCTGGCTTCCGTGGGTGGTGGCGATTGCCTTCTTCATGCAGTCCCTGGACGGGACCATCCTCAACACGGCCCTGCCCGCCATGGCCAGCGACCTGGCGGAAAACCCGCTGCGCATGCAGGGCGTGATCATTGCCTACATGCTCACCGTTGCGTTGCTGATCCCGGCCTCGGGCTGGATCGCCGACCGCTTCGGCACCAAGAAGATTTTCTTCGGGGCGATCCTGCTGTTCAGCTTCGGCTCGTTGCTGTGCGCCCTGTCCAGTTCGTTGAGCATGCTGATCGGCGCCCGGGTCATCCAGGGCCTCGGTGGAGCGCTGATGCTGCCGGTGGGCAGGCTGGTGGTGCTGCGGGCGTATCCGCGCTCGGAACTGGTGCGGATCATGGGCTTCATCACCATCCCAGGCCTGCTCGGCCCACTGATCGGGCCGACCATGGGCGGCTGGATGGTCGAGTACCTGACCTGGCACTGGATCTTCATCATCAACCTGCCGGTGGGCGTGCTCGGCTGTTATGCCGTGTGGAAGTTCATCCCCGACCTGCGGGGTAGCGAGCGCACGCGGTTCGATGGGTTGGGGTTCCTGCTGTTCGGCGCGGCGATGGTGCTGATCACCATCGCCATGGAAGGCCTGGGTGAACTGCACCTGCCGCACCTGCGCGTGATGTTGCTGCTGTTCGGCGGCATGGCCTGCCTGGCGGCCTATTGGCTGCGGGCCGGGCACGTCGAGAACGCGCTGTTCCCGCCGTCACTGTTCAAGACCCGGACCTTCGCCGTGGGCATTCTTGGCAACCTGTTCGCGCGCCTGGGCAGCGGTGCGCTGCCATTCCTGGTGCCGTTGCTGCTGCAAGTCGCCCTGGGCTATTCACCGTCCCAGGCCGGGATGAGCATGCTGCCCCTGGCGGCGGCGGCCATGGTCGCCAAGTCCGTGGCCCGGCCGCTGATCGAACGCCTGGGCTATCGCATCGTCCTGACCGGCAACACCCTGGCCCTGGGCCTGATGCTGGCGAGCATGGGCCTGGTCAGTGAACAGACGCCGTACTGGCTGCTGCTGGCGCAACTGGCGGTGCTGGGGGCGATCAACTCGCTGCAATTCACCGCGATGAACACCGTGACCCTGATCGACCTGGACGACGCCAGCGCCAGCAGCGGCAACAGCCTGCTGTCGGTGGTGGCGCAACTGTCCCTGAGCCTCGGCGTGGCCTGCGCCGGCGCCCTGCTCGGCGGCTTTACCGCCCAGGTGGGTAACGATGGGGTGGAGACCGTACTGGGGGCGTTCCAGCTGACGTTCGTCACGGTGGGGATCATGGCGATGCTGGCGGCGACGATTTTTTCCCAGTTGTCACGCGAAGACGGGCGACGGGTGAAACGCCCGGATGAGCATATCGAACACTAAGTCGCTTCGTGGCTTGGAGATTTTGTGGGAGCAAGGCTTGCCCGCGATACAGGCGACTCGGTTTTCCTGGGGGAAATGCGTCGCCTGCATCGCGAGCAAGCTTTGCTCCCACAGTTTCACAGTTTCACAGTTCCACAGTTCCACAGTTCCACAGTTCCACAGTTCCAGAGCTCCCACAGTTTCTGGAATTGCCAGCCCCCCAGGGCAGGCCCTGCCCTCACAGCTCGTCCAGAACTTTCGAAGAAAGTGGCACGAGACTGCTACACTGCGCGACATTTTGTTTTGCAGGCCAGTCCCGTGACCACCATTGCCACCGCTTTTAATACTTTGCCGCTGTCCGCCGCCATGCTGGCTAACCTCGAATCACTCGGTTATGCCCAGATGACGCCGATCCAGGCGCAAAGCTTGCCGGTGATCCTCAAGGGCATGGACCTGATCGCCCAGGCCAAGACCGGCAGTGGCAAGACCGCCGCCTTTGGCATCGGCCTGCTGAACCCGATCAACCCGCGTTTCTTCGGCTGCCAGGCCCTGGTGATGTGCCCGACCCGCGAGCTGGCCGACCAGGTCGCCAAGGAAATCCGTCGCCTGGCCCGCGCCGAAGACAACATCAAGGTCCTGACCCTGTGCGGCGGTGTGTCCTTCGGCCCGCAGATCGCCTCCCTGGAACACGGCGCCCACATCATCGTCGGCACGCCAGGACGCATCCAGCAGCACCTGCGCAAGGGTTCGCTGGTCCTGGACGGCCTCAACACGCTGATCCTCGACGAAGCCGACCGCATGCTCGACATGGGTTTCTACGACGCCATCGAAGACATCATCCAGCAGACCCCGGAACGCCGCCAGACGCTGCTGTTCTCCGCCACCTACCCGGTGGGCATCAAGCAACTGTCGTCCAAGTTCATGCGTAACCCGCAGCAAGTGAAGGCCGAGGCGTTCCACTCCGACGCGCAGATCGAGCAGCGCTTCTACGAGATCTCCCCCGAGGAACGCATGGACGCAGTGGTCAAGGTCCTGGCGCATTTCCGCCCGGCCTCCTGCGTGGCGTTCTGCTTCACCAAGCAGCAGGTCCAGGAAACCGTCGATCACCTGACGTCCAAGGGCATCTCGGCCGTCGGCCTGCACGGTGACCTGGAACAGCGCGACCGCGACCAGGTTCTGGCGATGTTCGCCAACCGCAGCACCTCGGTGCTGGTGGCCACCGACGTGGCGGCCCGCGGCCTGGACATCGATGCCCTGGACATGGTGATCAACGTCGAACTGGCCCGGGACTCTGAAATCCACATCCACCGCGTCGGCCGCACTGGCCGCGCCGGGGAGAAAGGCATCGCCATCAGCCTGGTGGCGCCGTCCGAAGCCCACCGCGCCCAGGCCATCGAGCAACTGCAGAAGTCGCCGCTGAGCTGGGACCAACTGGACAACCTCAAGTCTCAAGGCGGTGGCCCGCTGTTGCCGGCCATGAGCACCCTGTGCATCGGCGCCGGGCGCAAGGACAAAGTCCGCCCCGGCGACATCCTCGGCGCCTTGACTGGCGAGGCCGGCATCCCCGGCACCCAGGTCGGCAAAATCGCGATCTTCGATTTCCAGGCCTACGTGGCAGTGGAACGCGGCATCGCCAAACAGGCCCTGCAACGCCTGAACGATGGCAAGATCAAGGGCCGCTCGTTGCGGGTGCGGATCCTGTAACCGATCGCCTGAAGAACAGAGATCAAACTGTGGGAGCGAGCTGTGTGGGAGCAAGGCTTGCCCGCGATGAAAACGCCGCGGTCTCTTGAGGACCGCAGCGCCTGGATCGCGAGCAAGCTTTGCTCCCACAAAGCTCGCTCCCACATTCAGTTATGTGGGAAAACTGAGAGGACACCGTTTTGCGCTCTACCGAAGTCGTGATCATTGGCGCTGGCGCCGCGGGGTTGATGTGCGCGCTGACCGCGGCCGCGCGCGGACGGCAGGTGATGTTGCTGGACCACGCCAACAAGGCCGGCAAGAAAATCCTCATGTCGGGCGGTGGGCGCTGCAATTTCACCAACATGTACACCGAGCCAGGCAATTTCCTCTCGCAGAACCCGCACTTCTGCAAGTCGGCCCTGGCCCGCTACACCCAGTGGGATTTCATCGCGCTGGTGGCCAAGCACGGCGTGCCCTATCACGAGAAAAAGCTCGGCCAGTTGTTCTGCGATAACAAGTCCAGTGACATCCTCGGCCTGCTGTTGGATGAGTGCGACCAGGCCGGCGTCAGCCTGCATCTGGACACCTCGATTACGCAGATCGAAAAAGCCGACGGCGGCTACCTGCTGCAAACCACCCTCGGCGCCCTCGTCTGCCAGTCCCTGGTGATCGCCACGGGCGGACTGTCGATCCCGACCCTGGGGGCGACCGGTTTCGGCTATCAGGTGGCAAAACAGTTTGGCCATGAACTGCTGCCAACCCGCGCCGGCCTGGTGCCGTTCACCATCACCGATCAGCTCAAGACCCTCTGCACCGAACTCTCGGGCACATCGGTGGATTGCCTGGTGAGCTGCAACGACCAGAGCTTTCGCGAGAACATCCTGTTCACCCACCGCGGCCTGAGCGGTCCGGCGATCCTGCAGATTTCGTCGTTCTGGGAATCGGGGGACACGGTGCAGATCAACCTGTTGCCCGACCACGACGTGCCGCAATGGCTGCAACAGCAGCAGGCCGAACGCCCCAACAGCGAACTCAAGACGTTGCTGGGCGAGTTGTTCACCAAGAAAATGGCCAACCTGCTGGCGGACACCTGGTTCGTGTCCAAACCCATGAAGCAATACACCCATGCGGAGCTGGCAGACATCGCCGAAAAACTGGCGAGCTGGAACGTCGTCCCCGCCGGCACCGAAGGCTACCGCACCGCCGAAGTCACCCTGGGCGGCGTCGACACTCGGGAAGTCTCGTCCAAGACCATGGAATCGCTGAAAAGCCCCGGGCTGTATTTCATCGGCGAAGTGCTGGATGTCACCGGGCACCTGGGCGGGTTCAACTTCCAGTGGGCGTGGGCGTCGGGGTATGCGGCGGCGCAATACGTCTGACCCGACACGACTCGAATGCGGGCAATAACCCTGTGGGAGCGAGCTTGCTCGCGAAAGCGGTGTGTCAGCCACTATTGAATTGCCTGAGACACCGCTATCGCGAGCAAGCTCGCTCCCACAGAGGTTCGGGGGTATACCCCGGAACACTTTTTGCTGTCAGATGTGATCGCCGCCATTGCGTCGGCGTCATTACTGCCTCAATTTAGCGTCATTGCCCGTCAGGCCCGTGCACTTCATGTCAGCGAATTCGTTTAGCCAGTCTTTGCGTCGCCTTTGGGCGTTGGATAAGTTCAGTTATAGCGTGCGGGTCTTCATCGCCCTGACCGGCAGCATGGGGCTGTGCTGGTACCTGGACGAAATGGTGCTGCTGATTCCCTTGTTCCTGGGCATCATCGCCAGCGCCCTGGCCGAGACGGACGACAGTTGGCAGGGCCGCCTCAACGCGCTGGCCGTGACCCTGGTGTGCTTCACCGTCGCAGCACTGTCGGTTGAGTTATTGTTCCCCTACCCCGTCCTGTTCATCATCGCCCTGGCACTGGCGGCCTTTGGCCTGACCATGCTGGGCGCGCTGGGTGAGCGCTATGGCGCCATCGCCTCGGCCACGCTGATTCTTTCGGTCTACACCATGATCGGCGTGGACCAACGCGGTGGCGCAGTCAACGATTTCTGGCATGAACCCCTGCTGCTGGTCGCTGGTGCCGCGTGGTACGGCTTGCTGTCGGTGTTGTGGCAGGCGTTGTTTTCCAACCAACCGGTGCAACAAAGCCTGGCGCGGCTGTTTCGCGAACTGGGGCGCTACCTGAAACTCAAATCGTCGCTCCTGGAGCCGATCCGCCAACTGGACGTCGAAGCCCGCCGCCTGGAACTGGCCCAGCAAAACGGCCGGGTGGTCGCTGCGCTCAACAGTGCCAAGGAAATCATCCTGCACCGCGTGGGCAATGGCCGCCCCGGCTCGAAAGTCAGCCGGTACCTGAAACTGTACTTCCTGGCCCAGGACATCCACGAACGCGCCAGCTCTTCTCACTATCCCTACAACGCCCTGGCCGAGGCCTTCTTCCACAGCGACGTGCTGTTCCGCTGCCAGCGCCTGCTGCGTCAGCAAGGCAAGGCCTGCCAGGCACTGGCCGAGTCGATCCAACTGCGTCAGCCGTTCGTCTACGACGACACCTTCGCCGAGGCCCTCAACGACCTGCATGCGTCCCTCGAACACCTGCGCATCCAGAGCAACCCGGCCTGGCGCGGCCTGCTGCGTTCGTTGCGGGCACTGTCAGTGAATCTTGCCACCATGGACCGCCTGCTCAGCGATGCCAGCAACCCCGACGCCCTGGCCGACGCCACCGACAGCAGCCTGCTCGACCGCTCGCCGCGCAACCTCAAGGATGTCTGGCTGCGCTTGCGCACGCAGCTGACGCCCACTTCGCTGCTGTTCCGGCATGCCCTGCGTTTGCCCCTGGCTCTGAGCGTGGGCTACGCCATGGTGCATCTGATCCACCCGTCCCAGGGTTATTGGATCATCCTCACCACGCTGTTCGTCTGCCAACCCAACTACGGCGCCACCCGGCGCAAGCTCGGCCAGCGGATCATCGGCACCGCCATCGGCCTGACAGTGGCCTGGGCGCTGTTCGATCTGTTTCCCAACCCGCTGGTGCAATCGAGCTTCGCCATTGCCGCCGGGGTGGTGTTCTTTACCAACCGCACGACCCGCTACACCCTGGCGACGGCGGCGATCACCATCATGGTGCTGTTCTGCTTCAACCAGGTGGGCGACGGCTACGGGCTGCTGTTGCCGCGGCTGTTCGATACCTTGCTCGGCAGCCTGATTGCCGGGCTTGCGGTCTTCCTGTTCCTGCCCGACTGGCAGGGCCGACGGCTGAACAAGGTGCTGGCCAACACGCTGACCTGCAACAGCATCTACCTGCGGCAGATCATGCAGCAGTACGCCGCCGGCAAAAGCGACGACCTGGCCTATCGCCTGGCCCGACGCAACGCCCACAACGCCGATGCCGCGTTGTCCACCACGCTGGCCAACATGCTGATGGAGCCGGGGCATTTCCGTAAGGAAGCCGATGTTGGGTTCCGCTTCCTGGTGTTGTCCCACACCCTGCTCAGCTACCTGTCGGGCCTGGGCGCCCACCGGGGCACCGAACTGCCGGCGCAGGTACGCGAGCAACTGATCGATGGCGCGGGGGTGAAGCTGGCGACGAGCATCGACGAAATCGCCCAGGGCCTGGCGAGTAAAACGCCGATTGTGGTCCAAAGCGACGAGGAGGAGGCCCTGGCCAATGAGCTTGAGCAGATGCCCGATGAGATCGACGAAGGCCAGCGGCTGGTGCAGACACAGTTGGGGTTGATCTGCCGTCAGCTCGGTCCGTTGCGAACCTTGGCGGCGCATTTGGTCAAGGACACCAGCGAGGCTTGAGGGCTGTGGTGTTTACACTGTCGCCATCGCGAGCAAGCTCGCGATGAGGCCAGCCCGGGCACCCTACATCCCGTGAGCTTTCAATAACCGCGCGTAACTCCCATCCGCCTTCATCGCCGCGATCTCCCGGTCAAACCCCGCCACGATCTGCTCATGCTCCGGGTTCTTCAAGCTGACCAGGATGTGCAGGCTGTTTTCACTCAATGCCTTGGGCAAAAATTCCACGGCGTTACGCACCTTGGCGGATTCGCGGGCCAGGTAATAGCGGGCGACGTACTCGTCTTCCAGGGTCAACTTCACGCGATCGGCAGCCAGCATGCGCACCGCCATCGCGAAGTTATGCACCGGGACTTTTTGCATTTGCGGGTCTTCGTCGAAGTCCTTGGAATAGGCGTAGCCGCGAACCACGGCGATGGGATAGGCACGCAGCTGTTGCAGGCTGTCAAACTGGATCGCTTCGTCCTTGCGCTTGATGAAGCGCACACGGTTGAGCAGATACTCGGCCGAGAACTGGCCGATGTGAGTGCGCTCCTCGCTGTACCAGGCGTTGACCAGCACGTCATAGCGGCCCTCGCCGATGCCCAGCATCGCCCGGGCCCAGGGCACCTGTTCGAAGTCCGAGGCATAGCCGGCCCGTGCCAGGGCCGTGCTGACGATATCGGTCGCCAGGCCACCATTGATCAACGTGGAGTCGGTAAAGGGTGGCCAGCCATCGGCGACCAGACGCAGCTTTTGCGCGCAGGCCTCGTAGCTCAGTAACAACAACCCGATCAATGCAAGAGCTCGATGCAATCGCGGCATGCCAAACGTCCTTGACGGGTTCAAAGCCCGGTTTGTTTTTAGCCGAAACTCAACAGGCATCCTCAGACACCCGGTCCTAACATTAGCTCATTGGAACCGCTGCGCAGCGCTGTCACGAAGATTACACAAAGACGACAACGCCGCGACAGAGGAATGATGGCATTTTGGTATTTATCACAGATTTTCCGGTCGACCGAGAAAGAGACTTCCGGGCCAAGCACGCTTAATATCGGCATCAGGTTCTTCAGGAAATTCAAAAAAATGGATATCGAGTGGGTCTGTAAACATCACAGTGACCTGAGCAAGGAACAGCTGTATGCCATCCTCAAATTGCGTGCCGAAGTGTTCGTTGTCGAGCAGAACTGCGCCTACCCGGATGTTGACGGCCTGGACCTTGAAGGCGACACGTGCCATTTGATGGCCTGGCAGGACAACCACCTGATGGCCTACCTGCGCCTGCTCGACCCGCACTCGCAAAACAGTGACGTGGTGATCGGGCGCGTGATCATCGCGCCGCAAGCGCGCGGCCAGGGGCTGGGCCACACGTTGATGGAACAGGCGCTCAAGCAGGCCGAGAAATATTGGCCCGGTACGTCTATCTCATTGTCGGCCCAGGCGCATTTGCAGGGGTATTACGGGCGGTACGGGTTTGAAGTGGTGGGTGTGGAGTATATGGAGGATGGGATTCCGCACATCGGCATGCATCGGCCCTGAGGACGCCATCGCGAGCAAGCTCGCTCCCACAGGGATCTTCAGTGAACAACGATCAAATGTGGGAGCGAGCTTGCTCGCGATAGGGCCGGCCCAGGCAAATCCAATATTCAGGGATACTCCAGTACCGCCTTGATCCGCGGCAAATTCCCCTCGATCCACCCCCGATCGATCGCCCCCCAATCGCGAATCCGATACCGCCCGGCATGATTGCGAGCGCCGTCCTCTTGCTCGAACTCACAAACGATATCCAGGTCAGCCAGCGCGGCGATGGTGTCCTGGGCCGTACGCCGTGGCATGCCGGTGGTTTCGGTGAGGGCCGGGACGTTGCTGGCCACACCGCTGTCGATCAGGTAAGCCACGTACAAGCGACGGTAGAAGCTGGTCTTGGTCTTGCTGACATCCATTCGGTCATTCCTTGTGGGGTTGCAGGTCCCGCCAGGTCAGGTACACCCGCAGGTCGAATTCCAACTGGTGATACCCCGGAAGCATGTGCTCGCAGAGTTGGTAGAACGCCTTGTTGTGGTCCGACTCCTTGAAGTGCGCCAGCTCGTGCACCACGATCATCTTCAGGAACTCGGGCGCCGCGTCCTTGAACAACGCAGCGATGCGGATTTCCTTCTTGGCCTTGAGCTTGCCACCCTGCACCCGCGACACCGCGGTATGCAGGCCGAGGGCGCGGTGGGTCAGGTCCAGGCGACTGTCGAACAGCACCTTGTCGATGGCTGGCGCGTTACGCAAGTACTGCTGCTTGAGGTCCAGCGCATAACCGTACAGGGCCTTGTCGCTCTGGATCGGATGTCGGCCCGGATAGCGCTGTTGCAGGTAATCGCCCAGTCGGTCCTGGGCGATCAATTGCTGCACCTGGGCTTGCAGGGCGGCGGGGTAGGCCTGGAGGTATTTGAGCGCGGTCATCAAGGGGCAACACAGTCACAAGAGGCCACCAGTGTAGCGAATTCAAGCCTGCACCGCGCTCCAGTCAAACGGCGTGGCGAAGGCATTGGTGTCTTCGGCCATCAAGGGCCGCGCCACGAGGAACCCCTGCACGTACTCACAGCCATGGGCCTGCAGCCACTCATATTGCTCGCGGGTTTCCACCCCTTCGGCAATCACCCGCAAGCCCAGTTGTCCACACAGGTCGATCACCGAAGCGGCCAACGCGGCATCCCGGGGCGATCCCGGCACGCGGGCGATCAAGTGCCGGTCGAGCTTGAGGGTATCGAGCTCAAGGTCACGCAGATGCGTCAGCGAACAGGGCCCCGAACCAAAGTCATCCAATGCCACCCGCACTCCGAGGTGACGCAGCAGTCGCAGTTGCTTGTGGGTTTCATCGGGATTGCGCATCAGCGCATCCTCGGTCACCTCCACCTCCAGTTGCCGGGGCTTCAAGGCATGGCGTTCCAGGACCTGGCGCAACTCGGTCACCAGGTTGGGCATGCCGAACTGGGTGCTACTCAGGCTCACCCCCAACACCAGGTCGTCAGCGAACAAGCGTTCCCAGACTTTGCGCTGGGCGGCGCTGCGATGATAAATCCAGCTGCCCAACCGGCTGATCAACCGCGCCTCTTCCAGCAAGGGCAGGAACAGGCCCGGCGGAACATCACCGACACTGGGGTGCTGCCAGCGCAACAGCGCCTCGAACCCGCGGATCCGCCCATCGATGATGCTTACCTGCGGTTGATAGACCATATTGAAGTCGCGGTTCTCGATGGCCGAGCGCACGCTCTCTTCCAGCATCAGCCGTGAACGGGCTCGACCGTTCATTTCATGATCGTAAAAACGGTATTGCTGGCGGCCGGCACGCTTGGCTTCGTACATGGCGATGTCGGACGCCCGCAGCAACCCATCGAGATTGGCGCCGCAATCCGGGTACGTCGCGATGCCGATGCTGGCCCCCAGTGCCACATCCATGCCTTCAATCTGCTGGCAGATCGCGACTCGCTCGATGAGTTTCTCGGCGATCTTGGCCGCTTGCTCGGGGAACTCCAGGTCCAGCAGCGCGGTGAACTCGTCCCCGCCCAGCCGCGCCAGGATATCGAACGGGCGCAGGCACGCCTTCAACTGTTCCGACACCCAGCGCAATACCCGGTCCCCGGCATCGTGCCCCAGCGAGTCATTGACCCGCTTGAAACCATCGAGGTCCAGGTACAGCAGCACCCAGTTGCTTTCCAGGCGCTCGCTGCGCATCAACAGGTTTTCGGCGGTCTGGTAGAACCCCCGGCGGTTGAGCAAACCGGTCAGCGGGTCCGTGACAGCCTGGTATTCGAGTTGCTGATGCAAGTGGCGAACCACGGACATGTCCTGGAGTGTCACCACCATCGCCTTCTGCTCCGACGGCAACGGCGCACAGGACAAGGCCACCGACACCTGCTGGCCGGGCGCCGTGCGCAGGACCGCGTCATGCAATCGCCAGGTTTCACCCCGACGATAGGCGTTGTGGATATCGGAATCGAGCCACTCGGGGATATGCGGTTTCTGCAGGAAATCCAGGAACGGCATGCCCTGCAATTGCTCGGCGGTGGCATTGAGCAAGCGGCAGGTAGAGGGGTTGGCGAAGCGGATACAGCCATTCTCGTCCACCACCAGGATGCCTTCGGCGGCGTTGTCCAGCACCGAGGCATTGAAGGCCCTGGCCGCTTCGAGATCCTGGCTCAGGCGCTGCAAGGCCCGGCGATTGCGCTGGTGCTCGAGCAGCGCCTGGACCTTGGGCTTGAGGATTTGCGGATCGAAGGGTTTGAACAGGTAATCCACGGCGCCACTGGCGTAGCCCTTGATGACCGCGTCCTGGGATTGCTCATTGGCCGTCAGGAAAATGATCGGCGTGAGCCGCGTGCGCTGGCTACCGCGCATCAGGCGCGCCACTTCGAAACCGTCCATGTCGGGCATCTGCACATCCAGCAGAACCAGATCGATGTCGTGTTCAAGCAGCAGGTTAAGCGCCTCGACCCCCGAGGACGCGGTCATGACTTGCCAATCCTGACGCTGCAACAAGGCTCGCATGCTGAGCAGGTTTTCAGGGTAATCATCAACAATCAAAAGGACAGAGCTGTCTTCGCCGAGCGGTGGTTGCGCGCATTCCATGCTGCTTCTCTTATCGGGCGCCACGTCCGTTTTTACGTAGCAAAGCGGACAAATACTGTCCCCTCACTCTAGACCGGGATTGTGAAAAGCAGTAGGTGTCAACGCGCCATCATCCAGACAAAGCCCGAAATAGCCGACTAACGGTCACCCTCCTCGGGCACAAAAGCTGCACAGACGACTTCGACGGACAATTGACGTCAGCCATCCGCCGAAAGGTTGCCAGCCAGTTTCTTCCGTCGCTCATCCGTACGCCCCGAAAAGACCGGCCTAGAGCCTTGCTTTGTGGTGTGCAGCTTTTTCATCGAGTGACATAGGATCCCACCATGATCGATCTCTCAACCTGGAACCTGAGCATCCCCGAAGGCAGCCCTCCGGCCACCATCGAAACGTCTCAACTCGTGCAGGGGTTCCAGGACCAGTATTTCCACTCCGATTCCGGCACGGTTTTTTTCTGGGCACCGGTGACCGGCGCCACGACCACTAATGCTATTTATCCGCGCAGTGAACTCCGTGAAACCTATAGCAACGGCACCTTGCGCAATTGGCTGTACCCGGCGGCGGACAACAAGCTGGCAGCCACCCTGGCCGTCAGCCAGGTGCCCAGCACCGGCAAGGTCGTGATTGGTCAGATCCATGCCAAGGACAGCACTAGCCCCATGGTGAAGTTGGAATACCAATATAAAACCTACAGTTCCACCGGCAACATTGTCGCCAAGGTGCGCATGCGCCCGGACGACGAAACAGGCCAGGTCATCACCATCGCCACGGGCATCAAACTGAATCAATCCTTCTCTTACCTGATCCATCTCAGCCCCGCCGGCGTCCTGACCATCAATGGCGCGGGTTACCAGTGGAGCTCCCCCATCAGCTCCACTTGGAGCGACAAGCCGCTGTACTTCAAGGCGGGCGTGTACGTGCAGGACAACACCGGTTATCCCACCGAAGGCGGAACCGTGACGTTCAGCTTGCTGGATATCGATCACATCTAGGTGCTTTGCGTGACGCCAGGGCAGCAACGGAATGCCGCCCGCCCAACGCGACACTATCGATGCGCCATAGTTCATGTCTAGCTCGAAACTACCGACTAACGGTCATCCATCCAGGCATAGATGCTGCAATTGACATGTTTGACGAACAATTGACGTCAAACATCCGCCGGATGGTTACTCAAAAAGACCCCTTCCTGCGTGATCAACCCATTCCAAATGCTCGGAGTAGAGCCTCCCGCTTTGGTACTCAGCACTTTTACGCCCGTTACGCAGGATCCGACCATGATCGATCTCAACACTTGGAACTTGAGCATTCCCGAAGGCAGCCCCGCCACCACCATCGAAACGCCTCGGCTGGCCCAAGGGTTCAAGGATGAATATTTCCACTCCGACACCGGCACGCTGTTCTTCTGGGCGCCGGTGACCGGCACCAAGACTGCAAACGCGATCTACCCACGCAGCGAACTGCGCGAAACCTACAGCGACGGTACCCTGCGCAACTGGTTGTACCCGGCGGCGGACAACACCCTGCGTGCCGCCGTCAGCGTCAACCAGGTGCCCAGCTCCGGCAAGATCGTGATCGGTCAGATCCACACCAAAGACAGCACCAGCCCCATGGTGAAACTGGAGTACCAGTACAAAACCTATAGCTCCACCGGCAACATCGTCGCCAAGGTGCGCTTGCGCCCCGACGACGAAACCGGTCAAGTCATCACCATCGCCACCGGCGTGAAGCTCAACCAGAGCTTTACCTACATGATCCACCTCAGCCCGAAGGGCGCACTGGGCATCAGTGCGGCAGGCTACAACTGGAGAACCACTGTCGACGCTACCTGGAAGGTCAAACCGCTGTATTTCAAAGCGGGCGTCTACGTTCAGGACAACACCGGCTACACCACCGAAGGCGGCAAAGTGACGTTCAGCCTGCTAGAAATCAAACACGCCACCCTTTGAGCACTCCCCCGCCCGTATTAGCAGCATGGAACGCTGCTATCGACCCACCTTCGAAGCACCCATTCAGGGTGTTTTTTTGTCCGCGCATGGCGAAAGAGTCAAATAGCCATCGCACAAGGTTCCGAAAAAAATCGGAATAGTCGACCAACGGTCGTTTGTCTCGGGCACAAAACCGACAAACGCAACTCTGACGGACTGTTGACGCCAACCCTCCGCCAGACGAACGTGCCAAACATTCGCCTGCACCCCCTTCTGGCCTCAGCAAAAGCGCGTCTTAGAGCCTCCGGCTGTGGCGTAAATCATTTCTTCTTCTCAGAAAGGATCCGAACATGGTCGATCTTGCAACCTGGAACCTGAGCATCCCCGAAGGCAGTCCGCCGAAAACCATCGAAACCCCTCGGCTAGTGGATGGGTTCCAGGACAAATATTTCAACTCCGAAGGCAGCACGGTGTATTTCTGGTCACCGGTGACCGGCACCAAGACTGAAAACGCGATCTACCCGCGCAGCGAATTGCGTGAGACCTACAAAGACGGCACCTTGCGCAACTGGCTGTACCCCGATGCCGACAACCAATTGCGTGCAAACCTGGTCGTCAGCCAGGTGCCCAGTAGCGGCAAGATCGTGATCGGTCAGATTCATGCCAAGGACAGCAGCAAACCCTTGGTGAAGCTGGAATACCAATACAAGGATGCCACCAGCACCGGGGACATCGTCGCCAAGGTGCGCATGCGCCCCGATGACGATGAAGGCCGGGTCATCACCGTCGCCTCCGGCGTGAAACTCAATCAGTCCTTCAGTTACCGGATCCACCTTGATCGTACCGGCGACCTGGGCATTACTGCGGCGGGTCGTAGCTGGTACACCACCATCAGCTCCACTTGGCGGGTCAAGCCGTTGTACTTCAAGGCTGGGGTGTACGTGCAGGACAACACTGGCTACACCAGTGAAGGCGGGAAAGTGACGTTCAGCGTGCTGGATATCGATCACAACACCTGAAATTTCACTTCCGATAATCTCGTAGGAAACCCCCTCTTGTGGCGAGGGGGATTTATCCCCGTTGGGCGTGAAGCAGCCCCCTCTTTCCGTCAGCCCCACCGCATGTGCCGACTTTACGGCGGCTGCGCCCCCGAGCGGGAGCAAGCTCCCTCGCCACAGGGGGTTGTGGGCGTCCTACAGGTCGATTTTGGCTTCGAAAATCTCCTCTATAGTTCGGCTTGTCTGCTGGCTTTGGTCAGTGGGCAAGGGTTTCGCAGCCCGACAGAGAACAATGACTTTGCACCGCAAAATGAAAACTCAGGCAAAATTGCCGACATTCATTTTATGGCGGTTGCGCGTGGGAGGCCTTTGGGTCTGCCGGGTTTGGTCATTCTCGGTCTGCGAACCCGCGCGTAGCTGCCACCCACTTTGTTTCGCAGCAAAAAAGGTGGCAATTTTTTTTCTATAGGGAATTTCATCTATGACCACGCATCAATCGATTAACCGCTTCACGCCCTTGACCCCGATCGCCACCACACAACCTGTGCTGTTCATTGACAAGACTGCCCCGCTAACAGAGCTTCACGCCTGCGCCACCCTACGCGATTCGGCCGCCAGCGACTTCAATACCCTCACCAATGTTGCTCGGATCCTGGTTCAGGATGTCACCGACGTGTTCGGCGTCATTGAATAGCGTGGGCTCGAAGACCAAGCCCTCCCGGTGGGAGATGATCCCCTGTGGGAGCGAGCTTGCTCGCGATAGCGATCGATCAGCTTGCATCAGCGCTGGATGTGCCACCGTCTTCGCGAGCAAGCTTTGCTCCCACAGGTCCTGCTCCCACAGATCTGACGGGAGTACGACCGGGAGAGTCAGGTCGGCTATAAGGCCGCCTCGGGGCGGACGTTGATCTCGGCGCCCCGTTAACCACGATGGCTGAACGCAGGCATTGTGGAGTGGGCACCTCGGCATGGATGCCGAGGTAGCCGCGCTGGGCCATGGATGGCCCTTCGCGGCGGGCCCACGGAGCAATGCCTTCGTTCAGGCATGCCGAGCCCTAGCGAGGCACCGAGTGGTGGGGCAGGAGCGTTTTGCTTACTTTTGCGCTCTTCAAAAGTGAGCCGCCGTAAGGGCGGAACCATAAGCCGCCGTCACCCAAAAAAACGGATACACACACAAACCCCACTCATAAAAAAACCCGCATCACTGCGGGTTTCTCAAAACGCTAAAACATCAATTAACCTTAGCGTTCAACTCACCTTTCAGATACCGCTGATACATAGCCTCCAGAGAGATCGGCTTGATCTTGGAAGCATTACCCGCAGTACCAAACGCCTCATAACGCGCAATACACACATCACGCATCGCAGTCACGGTCGCACCGAAGAACTTACGCGGATCAAACTCGCTCGGATTGGTCGCCATCAAACGACGCATCGCACCAGTAGAAGCCAGGCGCAGATCGGTATCGATGTTGACCTTGCGCACGCCGTACTTGATACCTTCGACGATTTCTTCAACCGGCACGCCATAGGTCTCTTTGATGTCGCCACCGTACTGGTTGATGATCGCCAGCCACTCTTGTGGAACCGAGGAAGAACCGTGCATCACCAAGTGGGTGTTGGGAATGCGCTTGTGGATTTCCTTGATGCGGTCGATCGCCAGCACGTCGCCGGTTGGCGGCTTGGTGAACTTGTAGGCGCCGTGGCTGGTGCCGATGGCGATGGCCAGGGCGTCGACCTGGGTCTTCTTGACGAAGTCCGCGGCTTCTTCCGGGTCGGTCAGCATCTGGCTGTGGTCCAGCACGCCTTCGGCGCCGATGCCGTCTTCTTCACCGGCCATGCCGGTTTCCAACGAACCCAGGCAACCCAACTCACCTTCCACCGACACGCCGCAGGCGTGGGCCATGGCCACGGTCTGCTGGGTGACGCGTACGTTGTATTCGTAGTCGGTCGGGGTCTTGCCGTCTTCGCCGAGGGAACCGTCCATCATCACCGAGCTGAAGCCCAGCTGGATGGAGCGCTGGCAGACGTCCGGGCTGGTGCCGTGGTCCTGGTGCATGCACACCGGGATGTGCGGGAATTCTTCGATCGCAGCCAGGATCAGGTGACGCAGGAACGGCGCGCCGGCGTATTTGCGGGCACCGGCCGAAGCCTGGACGATCACCGGAGAGTCAGTCTTGTCAGCGGCTTCCATGATGGCGCGCATCTGCTCAAGGTTGTTGACGTTAAAGGCTGGAACGCCGTAGCCGAACTCGGCTGCGTGGTCCAGCATCTGACGCATGCTGATAAGTGCCATTGTGTCTCTCTCCCGGTCGAGGGTCGTTAATCGTGCCAGCCTGCCGGAGCGGCGGCGGCTATTCAAGTCATTGCGGATCGGGGGTCGGCCCGAGCTGCGTGTTCGGTATCGCTAAACGCAGATACTGACGCAATCCCTGTGGGAGCGGGCTTGCTCGCGATCAGGGTGGCACATGCAACATCACTGTCGCCTGATACACCGCTATCGCGAGCAAGCTCGCTTCCACATTGGTTCTGTTCCAGCCTCTGGATCCGTGTGGATCAATCTTGTCACTCGGCCTTGCAGCCACGCCCAATCAAATCATTGGTGGCGACCCAATACACCAGGCCTTCCTCACCCTTGACGTGAAACGCCAGCATGTCATCGCTGTACAGTGAACCTTCAGCACCCGGCTCAAGCTTGAGGCGATAAACCTTATCGGCGCCACCCAGGCGTACATCGACTTCCTTGTGGGCGGCGTCGGTGTAGCGCCAGAGCACTTTGGCCTCGCTGTCACAAGTCCAGGTCGTCCAACCTTCAACAGGTTCGGACGTGTGCAAAAAGTCCAACTGTGCACAACCGCCCAGCAATACCAACGCCACGACGGCGATCAAGCCTTTCATCCGTGTTCCTCGACTGACGGCACACGCCGCCAGCCATGAGTTAAGAGTCAGACCCGTCAAGGACAGCCATGTTCCTTGGTCGGGGTTTGCGTCTCGTATTTGTCCAGGCCGTCCGGTCCGGAACGCTTGTTCAGCACCGGGTTGGTCTCGGCCTGCCAGTCGGCCTGATAACAGCCGTCTTCAGGAGCCGGCGTGCCGGGTTGCGGGGCCGGAGCCTGCGGGCTGCTTGAGCAAGCCACCAGCATCGTCGCCGCCAACAGCAACGGGATCGTCTTGACCATCAGAACACTCCTTTGCCTGGTCAATGCAGCTTCAGGCCTTGGCCCGGCTTTCCAGGACTTCCACGGCAGGCAACACCTTGCCTTCGACGAACTCGAGGAATGCGCCGCCACCGGTAGAAATGTAGGATATCTGCTCGGCCACGCCATACTTGTCGATCGCGGCCAGGGTGTCGCCACCACCGGCGATGGAGAACGCAGCGCTGTCGGCGATGGCCTGGGCCAGTACCTTGGTGCCGTTGCCGAACTGGTCGAACTCGAACACGCCGACCGGGCCATTCCACAGTATGGTCTTGGAAGATTTCAGCAGTTCGGCGAAGTTGGCTGCGGTTTGCGGGCCGATGTCGAGGATCATGTCGTCCTCGGCTACGTCATCGATCAGCTTGACGGTGGCGGTGGCGCTTTCAGCGAACTCCTTGGCCACGACCACGTCCACCGGCAACGGTACGCTGACCTTGGCGGCGATTTCCCGGGCGGTGTCCAGCAGATCCGGTTCGTACAGGGATTTGCCGACCGGGTGACCCGCAGCGGCGAGGAACGTGTTGGCGATGCCGCCACCGACGATCAACTGGTTGCAGACCTGGCTCAGGCTGTTGAGCACGTCCAGCTTGGTGGAGACCTTGGAGCCGGCGACGATGGCAGCCATCGGCTGGGCCGGGGAGCCCAGGGCCTTGCCCAGTGCGTCCAGCTCGGCAGCCAGCAACGGGCCTGCGGCAGCGACTTTGGCGAACTTCGCCACGCCATGGGTCGAACCCTCGGCGCGGTGGGCGGTGCCGAAAGCGTCCATCACGAACACGTCGCACAGGGCGGCGTATTGCTGGGCCAGTTCGTCAGCGTTCTTTTTCTCGCCCTTGTTGAAGCGCACGTTTTCGAACAGCACGACATCGCCGGCCTTCACGTCCACGCCGCCCAGGTAATCAGCGACCAATGGCACTTCGCGGCCCAGGGCACGGCTCAGGTAATCGGCCACAGGCTTGAGGCTGTTTTCCGCCGAGAACTCGCCTTCGGTCGGACGGCCCAGGTGGGAGCAGACCATCACGGCCGCACCTTTTTCCAGGGCCAGCTTGATGGTCGGCAGCGAAGCCAGGATACGCGCGTCGCTGGTGACAACACCGTCCTTGACGGGGACGTTGAGGTCTTCGCGGATCAGTACGCGCTTACCTTGCAGATCGAGGTCGGACATCTTCAACACGGTCATGGGTCGCAATTCCTGGGTAACTGTTTAGAGAGCAGGTTTTTTAGAAGCGGTTTGCAGGTAATGCTCGGCAACGTCCAGCATTCGGTTGGCAAACCCCCATTCGTTGTCGAACCAGGCCAGGATGTTCACAAGCCGCGGCCCGGAAACACGGGTCTGGCTGGCATCGACGATGGCCGAATGTGGGTCATGGTTAAAATCACAACTGGCATGAGGCAACTCGGTGTAGGCCAGAAGGCCTTTGAGCGGACCGCTGGTGGCGGCTTCGCGCAGGATCCGGTTGACCTCGGTGGCGTCGGTATCGCTCACGGTCTGCATCGTAATGTCGAGGCAGGACACGTTGACCGTCGGCACCCGCACGGCTTTGGCCTGAATTCGCCCCGCAAGTTCCGGCAACAGCCGTTCGATGCCGCGCGCCAGACCAGTGGACACCGGAATCACCGATTGGAACGCCGAACGGGTGCGGCGCAAGTCCTCATGATGGTAGGCGTCGATCACCGGCTGGTCGTTCATCGCCGAGTGAATGGTGGTGATCGACACATATTCCAGGCCAATGGCTTGGTCCAGCAGGCGCAACAGCGGCACGCCGCAGTTGGTGGTGCAGGACGCGTTGGACACCAGCAGCTCTTCGCCGGTCAGGCAATCCTGGTTCACGCCATAGACGATAGTGGCGTCCACGTCCACTTCACTGGCCATTGGCTGGGAGAACAGCACCCTTGGCGCGCCGGCAGCGAGAAAACGCTGGCCGTCTTCGCGGGTGTGGTAGGCGCCGGAGCATTCGAGCACCAGGTCGACGTCCAGGGACGCCCAGTCGATGCCTTCGGGGGTGGCACTGCGCAGGACCTTCACGCAGTCGCCATTGATATGCAGACAATCGCCCTCGACCCGCACTTCGCCGGGGAACCGGCCGTGGGTGGAGTCAAAGCGTGTCAGGTATTCGATGCTGGCCATGTCGGCCAGATCATTGATCGCCACAATTTCGAAACCGGCCTTGGCCCCTCGCTCGAACAACGCACGCAAGACGCAACGACCTATCCGGCCGTAGCCGTTGAGTGCAACTTTGTAGGGACGCGGTTGGGGCATGGGGGGTTCTCTGACCAGAGTGAATCCATGGAGTACAGCGCTGAATGTTCCGCAGTCATCGCGGGCAAGCCTTGCTCCCACAGACTGGCACTTTCCCAGTGGGGGTATGCACATCCTGTGGGAGCAAGGCTTGCCCGCGATAGCGTCAGAACAGGCAATACATGCCTGGACTTAGTCTTCCAGCAGCTCTTCAGCCTGACCCAGGATGTTTTCCAGGGTGAAGCCGAATTCCTCGAACAGCGCCGGCGCAGGTGCCGATTCGCCGTAGGTGGTCATGCCGATCACGCGGCCTTCCAGGCCCACGTACTTGTACCAGTAATCAGCGTGAGCAGCCTCGATGGCGATCCGCGCACTGACCTGCAGCGGCAACACCGCTTGCTTGTAGCCAGCATCCTGGGCGTCGAACACGCTGGTGCAAGGCATGGACACTACGCGTACGTTGCGGCCCTGCTCGGTCAGCTTGTCGTAGGCCTGGACGGCCAGGCCGACTTCGGAACCGGTGGCGATCAGGATCAGTTCAGGCTCGCCGATGCAGTCCTTGAGCACGTAGCCGCCGCGAGTGATGTCACCGATCTGGTCGGCATCGCGGTTCTGGTGCTGCAGGTTCTGGCGGGAGAAGATCAGCGCCGACGGGCCGTCGTTACGCTCGATCGCGTACTTCCACGCCACTGCCGATTCCACGGCATCGCATGGACGCCAGGTGTCCAGGTTCGGCGTGCAACGCAGGCTCGCCAGTTGCTCGATCGGCTGGTGAGTCGGGCCGTCTTCGCCCAGGCCGATGGAGTCGTGGGTGAACACATACAGGATGCGTTTTTTCATCAGCGCCGACATGCGCACGGCATTGCGGGCGTATTCCATGAACATCAGGAAGGTCGCGCCGTAAGGCACCAGGCCGCCGTGCAGCGCCACGCCGTTCATGATCGCGCTCATGCCGAACTCGCGAACGCCGTAGTACATGTAGTTGCCGCTGGCATCTTCAGCGCTGACACCTTTGCAGCCTTTCCACAGGGTCAGGTTGGAACCGGCCAGGTCGGCCGAACCGCCCAGCAGTTCCGGCAGCAACGGGCCGAAGGCGTTCAGGGTGTTCTGGCTGGCCTTGCGGCTGGCGATGGTTTCGCCCTTGGCGGCGACTTCTGCGATGTACGCCGAGGCTTTTTCGGCGAAGTCAGCCGGCAGCTCGCCGCTGAGACGACGCACCAGCTCGTTTGCCAGCTCAGGGAATTCGGCGGAATACGCGGCGAAACGCTGGTCCCATTCGGCTTCAAGCGCGCGGCCTTTTTCCTTGGCATCCCACTCGGCGTAAATGTCGGCCGGGATTTCGAACGGGCCATGGTTCCACTTCAACGCGGCGCGGGTCAGGGCGATTTCCTCGGCACCCAGTGGCGCGCCGTGGCAGTCTTCCTTGCCTTGCTTGTTCGGCGAGCCGAAACCGATGGTGGTCTTGCAGCAGATCAGGGTCGGCTGCGCGCTTTTGCGGGCAGTCTCGATGGCGGTCTTGATCTCTTCCGGATCGTGGCCGTCGACGTTGCGGATCACCAGCCAGTTATAGGCTTCGAAGCGCTTGGGGGTGTCGTCGGTGAACCAGCCTTCGACTTCGCCATCGATGGAGATGCCGTTGTCGTCATAGAAAGCGATCAGCTTGTCCAGGCCCAGGGTGCCGGCCAAGGAGGCGACTTCATGGGAAATGCCTTCCATCATGCAGCCATCACCCAGGAATACGTAGGTGTGGTGATCGACGACGTTATGGCCGGGGCGGTTGAATTGCGCGGCCAGGACTTTTTCCGCCAGGGCAAAACCCACGGCGTTGGCCAGGCCTTGGCCCAATGGACCGGTGGTCGTTTCCACGCCTGGGGTGTAGCCGTATTCCGGGTGGCCCGGGGTGCGGCTGTGCAGTTGGCGGAAGTTTTTCAGGTCATCGATCGACAGGTCGTAGCCGGTCAGGTGCAGCAGCGAGTAGATCAACATCGAGCCGTGACCGTTGGACAGTACGAAACGGTCACGGTCGGCGAAGGCTGGGTTGCTCGGGCTGTGCTTGAGGTAGTCGCGCCAAAGCACCTCGGCGATATCCGCCATACCCATGGGGGCACCGGGATGGCCGCTGTTGGCTTTCTGCACGGCATCCATGCTGAGGGCACGAATGGCATTGGCACGCTCACGACGGCTGGGCATCGCTGTTCTCCTGCGGGTATTGAATCGAGAATGAATAAAAATGGAACTGAAAAAAGGCGAGCATTTTCCCTCACCCACCCACCCCGGGGCAATGACAGATAGTCATCCTCGGGCGTTTTTCCGGTGGATAAAGTCGCATTCGCCTGGTGAAACCTTTCCGCTGATGGCTTGTAGAGTCAAGCACAGGTTGGGAAGTGCCATTTATCAACCAATATCAAAACTTTTTGATATTGAACTTGCGGTGATCGAAACCCCTCACTAGACTGCCGCACTATGAACTTACCTGCGCCTTCCATTCGCCACGACGACTGCGATGAGCTGGCGGCCCTTTGCAAGGCCGGCGGCGATCCGTTGCGGCTCAATGTATTGCGCGCCCTGGCCAACGACTCGTTCGGCGTGCTGGAACTGGCGCAGATCTTCGGCATCGGCCAATCCGGCATGAGCCACCACCTCAAGGTCCTGGCCCAGGCTGACCTGGTGGCGACCCGCCGCGAAGGCAACGCCATTTTCTATCGCCGTGCCCTGCCCCACACCGACCTGTTGGGCGGCAAGCTGCACGCGGCGCTGCTGGACGAAGTGGACGCGCTGAACCTGCCGATCGACGTACAGGCTCGCATCGCCCAGGTACACGGGCAACGGGCCGCCGCCAGCCAGGACTTTTTCGCCCGGGTCGCCGAGAAATTTCGCGCCCAGCAAGACCTGATCGCCGGGCTGCCGCAATACCGCGAAAGCGTCGTGGCGCTGCTCGACAAACTAAGCTTCGAAGCCACGGCCACGGCGATCGAAGTCGGCCCCGGTGATGGAGCTTTTCTGCCGGAGCTGGCGCGACGCTTCAGCCAGGTGACGGCGCTGGACAACAGCCCGGCCATGCTCGAACTGGCGCGCCAAGTGTGTGAACGCGAGGCCCTGGCTAACGTCAGCCTGCAACTGGCCGATGCCCTGGATGGCATGAGCCTGCAGGCCGACTGCGTGGTCTTGAACATGGTGCTGCATCATTTCGCCGCGCCGGCCGACGCACTCAGGCACATGGCCGGCCTGCTGCAACCGGGCGGCAGCCTGCTGGTGACGGAGTTATGCAGCCACAACCAGAGCTGGGCCAGGGAGGCCTGCGGCGACCTCTGGCTCGGCTTCGAACAGGACGACCTGGCCCGCTGGGCCACCGCTGCGGGCCTCGTGCCCGGGGAAAGCCTCTATGTAGGCTTACGTAATGGTTTCCAGATCCAGGTTCGCCACTTTCAGCGGCCGACTGGCGACACTCACCAACGGTAACTTGTAGGAAAACATCGAGATGAGCGAATACTCCCTTTTCACCTCCGAGTCCGTGTCTGAAGGGCATCCGGACAAAATCGCCGACCAGATTTCTGATGCGGTGCTGGACGCCATCATTGCTGAAGACAAGTTCGCCCGCGTGGCGTGCGAGACTCTGGTGAAAACGGGCGTGGCGATCATCGCCGGCGAAGTCACCACGTCGGCCTGGGTCGACCTGGAGCAGATCGTCCGGGACGTGATCCTGGGCATTGGCTACAACAGCTCCGACGTCGGCTTCGACGGCGCGACCTGTGGCGTGATGAACATCATCGGCAAGCAGTCCCCCGACATCAACCAAGGCGTTGATCGGGCCAAGCCGGAAGACCAGGGTGCCGGCGACCAAGGCCTGATGTTCGGCTACGCCAGCAACGAAACCGACGTGCTGATGCCGGCCCCGATCACCTTCTCGCACCAGTTGGTTCAACGCCAGGCCGAGGCCCGCAAATCCGGCCTGCTGCCTTGGCTGCGCCCGGACGCCAAGTCCCAGGTGACCTGCCGTTACGAAGGCGGCAAGGTGGTGGGTATCGATGCCGTTGTCCTGTCGACCCAGCACAACCCAGAAGTGTCCTACAAAGACCTGCGCGAAGGCGTGATGGAACTGATCGTCAAGCACGTGCTGCCTGCCGAGCTGCTGTCCAAGGACACCCAGTTTCACATCAACCCGACTGGCCAATTCATCATCGGCGGCCCGGTGGGCGACTGCGGCCTGACCGGTCGCAAGATCATCGTCGACAGCTACGGCGGCATGGCTCGTCACGGCGGCGGCGCGTTCTCCGGCAAGGACCCATCGAAGGTTGACCGTTCGGCGGCCTACGCCGGCCGTTATGTCGCCAAGAACATCGTCGCCGCCGGCCTGGCCGAGCGCTGCGAGATCCAGGTTTCCTACGCCATTGGCGTGGCCCAGCCTACGTCGATCTCGCTGAATACCTTCGGCACCGGCAAGATCGGCGATGACAAGATCATCAACCTGGTCCGTGAAGTGTTCGACCTGCGTCCATACGCCATCACCACCATGCTCGACCTGCTGCACCCGATGTACCAGGACACTGCAGCCTATGGCCACTTCGGTCGTACGCCGCAGACCAAGACCGTGGGTGACGATACCTTCACCACGTTCACCTGGGAAAAAACCGACCGCGCCGACTCCCTGCGCGCCGCTGCCGGCCTGTAATACCCGCGTGTAAAGAAAAGCCCCTGGCGACCGGGTCGCCAGGGGCTTTTTCATGCCAGGCTCTTGAGGCGAGAGAATTTATCTGTGGGAGCAAGGCTTGCCCGCGATGAGGACAACGCGGTCCCTGCGGTAACGAGGTGCCTGTATCGCGGGCAAGCCTTGCTCCCACAAAATCCCCTCGTCATGGCGCTCAAGTCCGCCGCGCCACCAGCAAAAACGAAGCCGCACTGGCCAGCAGTCCCGCACACATTCGATTGAACAGGCGCTTGCCACTAGGCCGGGCGAACAGCCGTCGCGCGTAAATGCCCATGTAGCAATACAGGCCGATGGCGATGCACTCCAGTGCCAGGAACAAACCTCCCAGCACGGCGAATTGTTGGGTGACGGTGCCTGTACGGTCGACGAATTGCGGCAGGAACGCGGTAAACAACAGGATCGCCTTCGGATTGCCGATCGCCACCAGGAACTCCTGACGCGCCAGGCCGGCCCGGCTCATCGACGCGACCGCGGCTTCACTGCCGGCCTCAGGCTGGGCCCGCCACAATTGCACGGCCAAATAGAACAGGTAGCCGGCACCGACGAGCTTGATCCCCAGGAACAGCAACTCCGAGGTGTGCAGCACGGCGGTGAGCCCCACCGCTGCCAGGGCGATCATGATCGCAAACGCCAGCAATCGACCAATGCCGCCACTGCACGCCCGGACGAAGCCATAACGCGAGGCGTTACTGATGGACAGCAGATTGTTCGGCCCCGGCGCCATGTTCAGCGCAAAGCAGGCCGGGATGAAAACAGCGAGCGTCGACAGTTCCATCGGGAGCATTCCAGGCAGCGGTGAATCGAAAGCCCATTCTGCGCCGGCCGTTGAGGAGGGCAAGGCACAGTTGCACGGCTAAATCGCCTCGCACTGTACCGCCGCGATTTTGCCACCAGGCCCCGCAAAATCCGGTAACGCTCCGGGCCTCGCAACTTCCGGGACGGTGGCTAGCCTTCAGTACTCAACCAAGCAAGGATGCTTCGATGCCACCGTTTTTGTATGCACTCGCCTGTCTTGTCTTCATTGCCATTCCTGCGCTCGCCGCGCCCTGTCCCGACTGGCCCACTGAACGCGCCCGGGCCGAGATCGCCGCGCTGCAACAGCAAATCGACACCTGGGACGACGGCTATCACCGCCTCGGTCAATCGCCGGTGGCCGACGAACTGTATGATCAGTCCCGCGCACAGTTGGGCCAATGGCGCCGCTGCTTCAACCTCGCGGCACCCGACGATCCGCTGCGCTCAACGGGCGGAAAGGTTCCGCACCCCGTGGTCCATACCGGCCTGGAAAAGCTGAAGGACGCCGACGCCGTGGGGGCCTGGCTGCGCGGTCGGGAGGACGTCTGGGCCCAGCCGAAAGTCGACGGTGTGGCGGTAACCCTGGTCTATCGCAAGGGTCGCCTGCATCAGGCAATCAGCCGTGGCGATGGCGTCCAAGGACATGACTGGACCACGAATGCGCGCAAGATCGGCGCCATCCCCCAGCGACTGCACCAGTCCGTAGACCTGGTCGTCCAGGGCGAGTTGTACTGGCGCCTGGAGGCCCATGTCCAAGCCAGCAGCGGCAGCGTGAACGCCCGCGGGACCATGGCAGGCTTGATGGCACGCAGCAGTTTGACGGTGCACGATGGGGTGTATATCGGCCTGTTTGTCTGGGACTGGCCGGAAGGGCCGGACACCCTGCCCGAGCGAATGGCTGCGCTGAACGCGCTGGGCTTCGCTGACACCCTCGACTACAACCAACCTGTGCGGACATTGGCCGATGCCGAGCAGTGGCGCGATCACTGGTACCGCACGCCGCTGCCATTCGCCAGCGACGGAATCGTCCTGCACCAGAGCCGCCGCCCACCCGCCGACCGCTGGCAGGCCAGGGCGCCGTTCTGGAGCGTGGCCTGGAAATACCCGTATGCCCAGGCGCTGGCCGAAGTGCGCAAGGTGCACTTCAAGGTCGGTCGCACCGGACGCATCACCCCCGTACTGGAGCTTGAACGCATCCGACTCGACGACCGGTGGATTCGCCGGGTAAGTGTCAGCTCCCTCAAGCGTTGGGAAGAGATGGACATTCGCCCCGGCGACCGTGTCGCTATCAGCCTGGCCGGGCTGACCATCCCACGGCTCGACAGCGTCGTGCTGCGCAGCGTCGAGCGGCAGAACCTCAACGTCCCTGCGGAAACCGATCATCACTTCTTGAGTTGCTGGCAACCGACACCCGGCTGTGAAAGCCAGTTCCTCGCGCGACTGGGCTGGCTCAGCGGCAAACAAGGGCTTGCCCTGCCCCACGTCGGCCCCGGCACCTGGGAAAAGCTGCTGGCCGCCGGACGACTCGACGGATTGCTGGATTGGATGACCCTCGATGCCGCCGAGCTTGCTAACATTGCCGGCTTCGGCGAACACAGCAGCACCCGCCTGCTCGCCAGCCTGCACAGCGCCCGACAACGCCCTTTCGAGCAATGGCTCAAGGCCCTGGGCCTGCCGCCCGCTGGTGAGGCCCGGCTGGAGGGGCCGTGGCAGGCGCTGGCCGAGCGCAGCACCGAACAATGGCAAGCCGAGGCCGGCATCGGACCGGGACGCGCCGCGCAACTGAGCGCATTTTTTCGCGACCCGCGGGTGCTGGCCTTGAGTGACGTATTACACACTGCCGGGGTCGACGGTTTTTAATCCGGGCCCTGTGCGGTTGAACCCAAGGGGCAAGCATGCGTTCCAACAGCGCATCTGTACCGACCGCTCGCGATTTTTTACGGAGTTGCTATGAATTTCCTGTCCCCCGTTGCCCTGCTGGTCTTATGCAGTGCCATGGCCGCCCCCTTGATGGCGGACGAGCAAGCCCCGGAGCTCACCGGTTGCGCGGCCAAGCGCCAGGGCATCATCAACCAGATCGAACTGGCCAAGTCCCGTGGCAACCAGGACCAGCAGGCAGGCCTGGAAACCGCGTTGGACGAAGTCACCAGCCATTGCACCGATGCGTCCTTGCGCAAGGAGCGTGAAAACAAGGTGCTCGATGCCAAGCACGAGGTCAGCCGGCGTCAGGCCGACCTGGAAAAGGCCATGAAAAAAGGCGACGCCGAGCGGATCAACAAACGCAAGGACAAGCTGGCAACCTCCCGCAAGGAACTGCAGGAAGCGGTGGACGAGCTGGACAAGTGAACATTGAAAAGATCGCAGGCTCCTGCAGGATGAATGCGATCCCCTGTAGGAGCCTGCGATCTTTCAAGACATGTCAATGATCCCGAAACTCCTTATGACAGGCACTGCACGCATCCTCGACCTTTTGCACCGCCGGCCCCAAGTAACTGGCCTTGTAGGGTTGGACGTTGCTGGCGATCACCAACTCACCAGTGGCGGCTTCAAGGTTGCGGGCCATTTCCTGAAAACGCGCCTGCTTTTGCCAGACCTCATCCCGGGCGCTGGTGTGGTCTTGCTCGCGCACTTGCGGAAAGTGTTTCCACGGCTCATGGGAGAGTTGATCCAGTTGCGCCGCGCCTTCGGCAAATCGTGGGCCATCGAACGGGACTCGCCCACGCAACATGCCGCCCAACTCTTCGTTGGTCTTGAGCATCTGCTTGAAGATCGCCTTGCGCTGGCCAAGGGGAGAATTGGGATCGACGCCGCCACAGGCGGATAACATCAGGCAGGCCAGTACGGCCATGGAAAATCGTTTTACAAACATCTTGGCCTCGGGGCAGGAAACGGCAGTTAGTATCCTCGGGTCATCGGTAAAGACCAATGGCCCTATCAACAATACGGGTTGTTCGAGCGCCTGACAGCGTTCCGAATGACTGCAAAGGAAATCTTCATGAACAGCCGCATCAAGACCTGGCACAAAGGCCTGGCATTGACCCTACCGCTGATCGCACTGTTGGCCGGTTGTAATCGCGGCGAAAAGGTCGAAGAACCTCAGACCCACGCCCTCGCCACCTATGTCAGCGCACCGTGGGAGGCGTTGCCGTCGGTGTCCGATGCAGACCTGCTGGCCGGTTTCGGCTCCTGGCGCAGTGCCTGCACCCGGCTCAAGGCCGATGCGACCTGGGGCCCGACCTGCGCGGCAGCGGCCAATGTGCCGCAAACCGCACAGGATGTACGCAATTTCCTGAAACAGAACCTGGACGTCTATGGCCTGCGCTCGGGAGACAACAGCCCCAACGGCCTGATTACCGGCTACTACGAGCCGGTCTACCCCGGCAGCCTCACCCAGACCGCTACGGCGAATATCCCGGTCTACGGTGTGCCGGAGGACATGATCATTGTGTCGCTGGACAGCATTTACCCTGAACTCAAGGGCAAACGCCTGCGTGGCCGCCTCGAAGGCCGCGTGCTCAAGCCATACGACGACGCGGCCACCATCGAAACCAACGGAGTAAAGGCGCCGGTCATCGCCTGGCTGACCGACCCCATGAACCTGCAATTCCTGCAAATCCAGGGTTCGGGACGCATTCGACTCGCCGATGGCCGCCAACTGCGCATCGGTTATGCCGACCAGAACGGCCATCCTTACCGCCCCATCGGGCGCTGGCTGGTTGAACAGGGCGAGCTGAAGAAAGAAGACGTGACCATGGGCGCCATCAGTGCCTGGGCCAAGGCCAACCCGAACCGTATTCCCGAATTGCTGGGCAGCAACCCCAGCTACGTGTTCTTCAACCGTAACCCCGACAGCAACGAAGGCCCGCGAGGCTCGCTGAATGTACCGCTGACAGCCGGCTACAGCGTGGCGGTGGACCGCAAGGTGATTCCGCTGGGCAGCCTGCTGTGGCTATCCACCACGCGCCCCGACGGCAGCACCTTGAACCGGCCCGTCGCCGCCCAGGACACTGGCGGTGCAATTGCCGGCGAAGTGCGGGCGGACCTGTTCTGGGGCACGGGCGAGGCGGCCGGACAACTGGCCGGGGACATGAAGCAACAGGGCCAGATCTGGATGCTCTGGCCCAAGGGCATGGCGTTGCCGCAAGTGCCGCAGGTGGCGAATGCGGTGACCGCCAATCCCTAGGGCCCCGATCGCGAGCAAGCTCGCTCCCACATTGGATCGGTTGTGTACACAAAATATGTATTCACCGAGATCAACTGTCGGAGCGAGCTTGCTCGCGAAGAGGCCAGCCAAAACGCCAAAAATCCGAAACCAGGCTCAGACCGAAACGAAGAAGAAACTCAAGACCAACCCCACCCCCACGAACCACATCAGCGAACGTAGAATCGCCCAGTCAGCCAGGTAGCAAATGATGTAGAGCAGGCGACTGGTGATGAACAGCACTGCCAGCACATTGATGGTCACCAGCTCGGCATTGCCGGCCAGGTGCGCGACGATCACGGCGGCGGCAAAAAACGGGCTGATTTCAAAGCTGTTCAGTTGCGCGGCGTATGCCCGCCGAGGCGCACCTTCGAGTGAGTCCAGAAAGTCCCGAGGGTCGTGGTTATCTGCCAGCCTGTATCGTCCACCGATCTTGGCAATGGCGACGCACAGGTAAGGCAGGAGAAAGGCAATCAAAATACACCACAGGGCAACCGTCATTGACGCAGTTCCTTCTTTGAGTTTTATAGAATATCGCAAGTCCAGCGCCGGTCAGGACTTCATCACCAGCATGCCAACCAACACCAGCCCGCAGGCTAAGAGCCGCGGCAAGCCGAAAGGTTCTTTCAAGTAACGCATGCCGAACAGCACCACCAGGATCACGCTGATCTCCCGCAGCGCCGCCGCTTCGGCGATCGAGCCCAGTTGCATGGCCCACAGCACCAGAGCGTAGCTGAACAATACGCAGAATCCGACTGCCAACCCCAACCGCCACTGCTCACGCCAGAAGCGCATGAAGGCCGGCCGCTTGCTCACCAGCGCCAGCAACGGGAACGGCCAGGCACTGAGCAGCGTGACCCAGACCAGGTAATCCAGCGGATGGGACCAGCGCCGCAAAGCGTGACCGTCGATAAAGGTGTAGCAACCGATGCACAGGCCGATCAGCGCCACCACCGGCAGCATCGACCAGGGCAGCCGCTCGCCACCACCGCCCTGCCACAACAGGCAAAGCATGCCGAACGGGATCAGCAAAATGCCGATGACCTGCTGGGTCGCCAGGGTTTCACCAGCGAACATAAATGTCAGGGCCAGCACCACCAGCGGCGACAGGCCGCGCATCAGCGGATAGACCAGCCCCAGGTCACCGACCCGATAAGCCTGGATCAGCAAATAGCGGTAGAGCAGCTCGAACGCCGCCGACGCCAGGATCCACGGCCAGATCTCCAACGGCGGCAAGGCCACGAAACCCAGTGCCAACGCGACGAACAGCAAGGCGACGCTGTCCATGCACGCCACCACCAGCAAACGCTCGCCACTGAACTTGATCAGCGTATTCCACGCCGCATGCAACAGCGCCGCGACCAACACCAAGGCCGTTGCAAGCACGGCACGCTCCTTGTCTTATCCCCCGCCCGTAGGAGCTGCCGAAGGCTGCGATCTTTTGATCTTTCACTCCAGACTCAATTGTCGGCGGAAAGATCGCAGCCTCGTTGCACTCGGCAGCTCCTACGCTCAGTAAGGCTCATGAATTGATTCGCTATCGTTTATACTGCAAGCCGACCACGCCGCACTCAGTTGCGCATACACATATTCCAATAATCTCGCTGTTGCCCCGCTCATTCGAATGGGGGCGCCGGCATGCGTATGCCTGATCAGAGCGTCAAGACTACAGACAGAGACCTTGCGCATGCCACTCGCCTTGCTTGCTTTGGCCGTCGCCGCTTTCGGCATCGGCACGACTGAATTCGTCATCATGGGCCTGTTGCCCGATGTCGCCCGGGACCTGGCCGTGAGCATTCCCCAGGCCGGGCTACTGATTACTGGCTACGCCCTGGGCGTGGTGTTCGGCGCGCCGATCCTGGCGATTGGCACCGCCAACATGCCGCGCAAGGCCACGCTGCTGGGCATGACCCTGATGTTCATTCTCGGCAATGTGCTCTGCGCCCTGGCGCCGAACTATGCCACGCTGATGGCCGCCCGAGTCATTACTGCGCTGTGCCACGGAGCGTTCTTTGGCATCGGCTCGGTGGTGGCGGCCGGGTTGGTGGCGCCGAACAAACGGGCCCAGGCGATTGCCATGATGTTCACCGGCCTGACCCTGGCTAACGTGCTGGGCGTACCGTTGGGCACGGCGTTGGGACAATACGCCGGTTGGCGCTCGACGTTCTGGGCGGTATCGGTGATCGGCGTGATCGCCGCCATCGCCCAATGGGCCTGGCTGCCCAAGGAAATCCCCATGGACAAAGCCAACCTGGCCAGCGAGTTCAAGGTGCTGGGCAAGATCAACGTGTTGCTCGCCCTGGGCATGAGCGTGCTGGCCTCCACCAGTTTGTTCAGCGTGTTCACCTACATCGCGCCGATCCTGCAGGACATCACCGGGGTCAGCCCCCACGGCATCACCATCATGTTGCTGTTGTTCGGTGTCGGCCTGACAGCGGGCAGTTTCCTCGGCGGGCGCTTGGCGGACCGGCGCCTGCTACCTTCGCTGGTGGCCATGGCCCTGGCCGTGGTGCTGGTGTTGGCCGCGTTCAGCCAGACCAGCCAATCGGTGATTCCGGCGGCGATCACCCTGGTGCTGTGGGGGATCTTCGCCTTCGCCCTGTGCCCGATCCTGCAACTGCTGATCATCGACCAGGCCTTTGAGGCGCCGAACCTCGGCTCGACCCTGAACCAGAGCGCCTTCAACCTCGGCAACGCGGCCGGAGCATGGATTGGTGGGTTGGTCGTCGCCAGTGGTGCCGACTTGGCGGATTTGCCGTGGACCGGGGCCCTGGTGGGCGGGCTAACCGTACTGGCCGCGCTGTATTTTATTTATCGCCAGCGTCATCTCGGCGCTGCGGCAGGCCTTGCCGACTGAGGGGCGTATTGGTCTCGCTGCGCACCTGTGCGTGGCTGATCAGCGCAAAGATGAAACTGCCGCCGATGATATTCCCCGCCAACGTCGGCCCGGCAAACACCATCCAGAAATCCTCCCATGACAACTGGCCGGCGAACACCAGGTACGACACTTCGGCCGAGCCGACGACGATGTGAGTGAAATCCCCGAGCGCCATGAGGTAGGTGATCAGGATGATGATCCACATCTTGGCGCTTTCCATGGACGGGATCATCCAGACCATGGTGGCGATCATCCAGCCGGAGATGATGCCCTTGGCGAACATCTGGCCGGTGTCGTTTTCCATGACCTTGCGGCCGATCTCCAGGAAAGCCTGGTCAGTGCGCTGATCGAAGATCGGCAAGTGCAACATCACGTACGCCACCAGCAAGGTGCCGCACAGGTTGCCCACCAGCACCACGCCCCAAAGCCGCAACAGCCGGCCGAAATTGCCCAGCGTGGGCTTGCTCATGATCGGCAACACGGCGGTCAGGGTGTTTTCGGTGAACAGTTGCTGGCGGCCCAGGATCACCGCGAGAAAGCCGGCACAGTAACCGAAACTGGCGATCACCTTGAAGCCTTCGTGGTCCGGCAGCCGGGAGTTGAGCAATCCCATTGCCATCAGCGACAGGCCCATGGTCAATCCCGCCGCCAGGGCCGACCACCAGAGCGCGGCGATACTGCGCTCCAGCTCCTGGTTGCCCTGGGTGCGGATGATTTCATGCAACACGGCTGCCCGCGGTGGCTGGCTGCGGTCGACTTCATGCTGCTCCTGAGCCGAAAGGTCAGGGGTCTTGCCTTCTTCATGGGTGTCCATACAGCTCCTGAACCGGTGGCGTGATGTACCTACGACACGCGGCGTTCGGAGCTGTTCAGTTACCTCAGCCTGAAACCGCCATCGCGAGCAAGCTCGCTCCCACAGGGAGACGGCGGTGAGCACAAATCCCGTGAACACACCGAAATCAATGTGGGAGCGAGCTTGCTCGCGATAGCAGCGCCGTCGATCTCACTCGACGACAGCATCCTTGAACTGATCCTTGACGTACTTGATCTCGGTCCGCCCATGAGGCGCGGGCAGGCCGTCTTCGCCGAGATTGACAAAGACCATCTTCTCCACGGTCAGGATGCTCTTGCGGGTGATTTTGTTGCGCACCTCGCAGGTCAGGGTGATGGAAGTACGGCCAAACTCGGTGGCGGTGATGCCCAGCTCGATGATGTCGCCCTGGCGCGAAGCGCTGACGAAATTGATTTCCGAGATGTACTTGGTGACCACGCGCTGGTTACCGAGCTGGACGATGGCGTAGATCGCCGCCTCCTCGTCGATCCAGCGCAACAGGCTGCCGCCGAACAGTGTGCCGTTGGGGTTGAGGTCTTCGGGCTTGACCCATTTGCGGGTGTGGAAATTCATGATCACTCCTGAGTGTCTGGCCGTTGGATTGCTGCATCATGGCAGACCGCACGGTCAGGCTCTACGTCGCGGGCCCTATGACGGTCATCGGCATTTTCGATTTGCCGACAGAAACCCTTTTGGAAGATCCGATTAGCCCGTTATAATCGCAACCGCTTTACCTCGGTCCACCCTTTGGACCGTTCCCGCCACCTGTCCGAGGGGCGCTGCAGCAGGCTCGACCTGTCAGGCTCGGATGGGGCGTTGTTTGTACGGGGGCTCCCCGCACGGACACTAAACGCACAACGGCGCCCATTCGCATACATTACGAATGGAGGCTCTTCATGAGCGCTGTTATCACGCCTGCCGATTTTACCGACTACAAAGTCGCCGACATGTCCCTGGCTGCCTGGGGCCGTCGCGAAATCATCATCGCCGAATCCGAAATGCCAGCCCTGATGGGCCTGCGCCGCAAGTACTCTGGCGAACAGCCATTGAAGGGCGCGAAGATCCTCGGCTGCATCCACATGACCATCCAGACCGCCGTGCTGATCGAAACCCTGGTTGCCCTGGGTGCCGAAGTGCGCTGGTCGTCCTGCAACATCTTCTCGACCCAGGACCAGGCCGCTGCCGCCATCGCCGCCGCCGGTATCCCGGTATTCGCCTGGAAAGGCGAGACCGAGCAAGAGTACGAGTGGTGCCTGGAGCAGACCATCCTCAAGGATGGCCAGCCGTGGGACACCAACATGATCCTCGACGACGGCGGCGACCTGACCGAGCTGCTGCACAAGAAGTACGCAGCCGTGCTGGAAAACGTCCACGGCGTGACCGAAGAAACCACCACTGGCGTGCACCGCCTGCTGGACATGCTGGCCAAGGGCGAACTGAAGATCCCGGCCATCAACGTCAACGACTCGGTAACCAAGAGCAAGAACGACAACAAGTACGGCTGCCGTCACAGCCTCAACGACGCCATCAAGCGCGGCACCGACCACCTGTTGTCGGGCAAGCAGGCGCTGGTGATCGGCTACGGTGACGTGGGCAAGGGTTCGGCCCAGTCCCTGCGTCAGGAAGGCATGATCGTCAAGGTGTCCGAAGTCGATCCGATCTGCGCCATGCAGGCCTGCATGGACGGTTTCGAGCTGGTTTCGCCGTTCATCGACGGGATCAACGACGGCACCGAAGCCAGCATCGACAAGGCCCTGCTGGGCAAGATCGACCTGATCGTGACCACCACCGGCAACGTCAACGTCTGCGACGCCAACATGCTCAAGGCCCTGAAGAAGCGCGCCGTGGTCTGCAACATCGGTCACTTCGACAATGAAATCGACACCGCTTTCATGCGCAAGAACTGGGCATGGGAAGAAGTGAAGCCGCAGGTCCACAAGGTGCACCGCACTGGCACCGGCAGCTTCGACCCACAGAACGATGACTACCTGATCCTGCTGGCTGAAGGCCGCCTGGTTAACCTGGGCAACGCCACCGGCCACCCAAGCCGCATCATGGACGGCTCGTTCGCCAACCAGGTCCTGGCCCAGATCTTCCTGTTCGGCCAGAAATACGCCGACCTGTCGCCGACCCAGAAAGCCGAGCGCCTGACCGTGGAAGTACTGCCCAAGAAACTCGACGAAGAAGTGGCCCTGGAAATGGTCCGCGGTTTCGGCGGCGTGGTCACCAAACTGACCAAGCAACAGGCTGACTACATCGGCGTTACCGTCGAAGGCCCGTTCAAGCCGCACGCTTACCGCTACTAATAGGCGCCCTTCCCTTTGGGGGCAGGCCTGTGGGAGCAAAGCTTGCTCGCGATGCAGACACCTCGATCCAGCTATCGGACCGAGGCGATGCCAATCGCGAGCAGGCTCGCTCCCACATAAACCCGCTCCCACAAGGGATGTGCGAGCCTCTCCGGCTTACGAGCTTCCAAGGATATGACCATGTCCCAAGACCGTCGCTACAGCTTCGAGTTCTTCCCGACGAAGACCGATGCTGGACATGAAAAACTGATCGCCACTGCCCGTCAGCTGGCCAGCTACAACCCCGACTTCTTCTCCTGCACCTATGGCGCCGGCGGTTCGACCCGTGACCGCACCATGAACACCGTGTTGCAGCTCGAAAGCGAAGTCAAAGTTCCCGCCGCCCCCCACCTGTCTTGCGTGGGTGACAGCAAGGACGACCTGCGCAGCCTGCTGACCCAATACAAGGCCGCTGGCATCAAGCGCATCGTTGCCCTGCGCGGCGACCTGCCGTCAGGCATGGGCATGGCCAGCGGCGAGCTGCGCCACGCCAACGAACTGGTGAGTTTCATTCGTGAAGAAACTGGCGAGCACTTCCACATCGAAGTGGCTGCGTATCCGGAAATGCACCCCCAGGCGCGCAATTTCGAAGACGATCTGCGCAACTTCGTGCGCAAAGCCAACGCTGGCGCCAGCAGCGCGATCACCCAGTACTTCTTCAACGCCGACAGTTACTTCTACTTCGTCGAGCGCATACGCCAGTTGGGCGTCGACATTCCTGTGGTGCCGGGCATCATGCCGATCACCAACTACAGCAAGCTGGCGCGCTTCTCCGACGCGTGCGGTGCAGAAATCCCACGCTGGATCCGCAAGCAGCTGGAAGCCTACGGCGACGACTCCTCCAGCATCCAAAGCTTTGGCGAGGAAGTCATCACGCAAATGTGTGAGCGTTTGTTACAAGGTGGTGCACCGGGGCTGCATTTCTATACCCTTAACCAGGCCGAACCCAGCCTCGCGGTATGGAACAACCTCAAGCTGCCGCGCTGAATGACTTAATGCGGTGGTACAAAGAGGCCTTGGCGAAAACCAAGGCTTTTTTTTAAGCAAGGAAATCCGGAGGATTGCAATAGATGCCTAATGGTCACAGGCTAACGACCCCACAACTCATTTACCTGGTCTACGGGGCCGAAACCTATCACCAGGAAGCGTTGTTCAGCATCGCCAGCGCGGTGGCCGGCCTGCGCAAGACGCCGGACGAAGCATTGGATATCCAGGTATTCACCGACAATCCCGCGCCGTACGAAGGGCTGCCGGTGCGTTTGCGCCCGTTGGACAACGAGACCCGCCAGGCCTGGATCGAACCCTACGGTTATCACTTCCGCGCCAAGCATGTGGTGATGCAGAAAGTCCTTGAAGAAGCAGAAGTGGCGCTGCTGATCGACACCGACACTTTTTTCCACTACTCGCCCCTAGAACTGTTCCGCCGTGTGCAGCCTGGCACACTGCTGTGCAACGCCTTCGGCATGAATTATGGCGCCAACAAGGATGCCGGGTTGTACCAGACACTGGCCGACACACTGCGCCAGCGGCAATTGGCAGACGACGACATGCCCCTGTTGAACTCGGGGGTCATTGGGCTCAACTGCGCCGATGCGTCAGTCCTGGGTCGCTCGATCGCCCTGATGGATGAACTGTATCCATTGGCGCAGGGTGCCTACACACTCGAAGAGTTCTGCCTTTCGGTGGCAGCCTATCGCTCGGTGCAGGTGCGCGAATGCCCGGATCTGATCCATCATTACTGGAGTCGCAAGCAACTGTTCCGCGCCAAGACCAAAGCCTGGCTCGACAAACACCGTGACGCGCCGGTCTGCCAACAGGCTTTGGATGAAACCGGCCAAGTGACCGCAACGCTGCCCCGGCCGCCGGGCCTCCAGCGCCTGGCCTACAAGCTCATCACCCTGGCACTGCCCAGCCATAAACGCCAATTCATGCGCGAGATCCTCTACGGCTGCTATCGCCACACCAACCAGTTCGATCAAGCCTGCGCCCCGGTCTGGTGGGAAAAAGCCCTGGAGAACGTCGAACACCGGCTGAAAAAACCATTGCACGACCATGAGCTCAAACGCTGGCTCAATCATCCACTGATTCGCCTGGTACTGGGCGAGCGCCGCGAAACCATCTACGAGCACCTGATGCAGGCGAAGGGCAATTAGTGGCATGTGTGGTTGGCTCGTTAGTTGCCACCAGGGCGCAGGCCAGAGCGCTCTAGCTATTTGATGAGCTCTCGTCGTAACCTCAGGCCATGCCCGTCATTGTCCAGTTGCTGACCACCCTTCTTCTCTTGTGCCTGAGCATGACTGCCCGGGCCGAGAAGTTGCGCATTGTCACCGAACCCTGGGCGCCGTATGTCTACGAAGAGAACGGCAAGATGCTGGGCCTGGACTACGAAACCACGGCCATCGTGTTCAAGCGCCTGGGCATCGACGTGGAATGGCAGTTCCTGCCGTGGAAGCGCTGCCTGGTGATGCTGGAGCAAGGGTTGGCGGACGGTGCGCTGGACATTTTCCACAGCGATGAACGCGATGCCACGCTGCTTTACCCCAGCGAACCGCTGTCGGACGTGGAGTTCGTGATGTTCTACGCCAATGCCCGGCCCCATCCGTTTCGCACGCTCGATGACCTGGGCGGCCTGACCGTCGGCACCTCACCCGGCTATCTCTACAGTCAGGCCTTCAGTGAGTCGACCCTGTTCACCCGGGAAACAGCGCCGACCCACGAAGCCAATTTCGGCAAGCTACAGCTGGGACGCATCGACCTGCTCATCACCGACCGCAGGGTGGGACGACATGTGCTCGAACAAATGCAATTGGGCGACCAGATCACCGAAAACCCGATGGTCGTGAGCCGTCAAAGCCAATACCTGGCGGTGCGGCGCAACGCCGGGATGGATTTGCTGGTGCAACGCTTCAGTGCCGAACTCAAGCGTTTCAAGCGCGAACCCGCCTATGCCGAACTGAGCGCCCGCTACGGCGCCGGCCCAGTGGCCGAGGTCATCTCGCCCGGGCGGGTCAACGTTGAAATAAACCGTTGAGCAGCAGGAAAGCGGCGCACGGCGTTTGCTCTGTTATACTCCGGCCTTCCCGCCAGGCTCACGCCCGGACGCCCGGCCTTGCAAAAGGCATCCCGACACCGCTACAGCGCCGCCTACGGCCCGCGCGAGCCTTGTCCGGATCCGCCTTCTTGGCCCGGCAGGACCGGACGGGATGACGTCTTTTTGTTGAACGTCATTCGCGCCAGGCAAGACTATCCCATTGGGCCAGGCCCTCACTAAAACAGGATTACTCATGTCCTTTGCTTCCCTCGGTCTCTCCGAGGCTTTAGTCGGCGCCATCGAAGCCGCCGGCTATACCCAGCCTACCCCGGTGCAACAGCGGGCCATTCCCGCCGTGTTGCAAGGTCGCGACCTGATGGTCGCGGCGCAGACAGGTACTGGTAAAACCGGCGGTTTCGCCCTTCCGATCCTGGAGCGGTTGTTCCCCAACGGTCACCCAGACAAATCCCAGCGTCATGGCCCGCGCCAACCGCGCGTACTGGTCCTGACCCCAACCCGCGAACTGGCGGCCCAGGTACACGAGAGCTTCAAGGTCTACGCTCGCGACCTGAAGTTCGTCAGCGCCTGCATTTTTGGCGGTGTCGGTATGAACCCCCAGGTCCAGGCCATGTCCCGTGGCGTCGATGTACTGGTTGCCTGCCCCGGTCGCCTGCTGGACCTGGCCGGCCAGGGCAGCGTCGATTTGTCCCACGTGGAAATCCTCGTGCTGGACGAAGCCGACCGCATGCTCGACATGGGCTTTGTCCATGACGTGAAGAAAGTCCTCGCTCGCCTGCCCGCCAAGCGTCAGAACCTGCTGTTTTCGGCGACGTTCTCCAAGGACATCACCGACCTGGCTGGCAAGCTGCTGCATAACCCGGAGCGAATCGAAGTCACGCCACCGAACACCACGGTCGAGCGCATCGAGCAACGCGTCTTCCGCCTGCCGGCCAGCCACAAACGTGCCCTGCTGGCGCACCTGATTACCGCTGGTGCCTGGGAACAGGTCCTGGTGTTCACGCGCACCAAGCACGGCGCCAACCGCCTGGCCGAGTACCTGGACAAGCACGGCCTGCCGGCTGTTGCAATCCACGGTAACAAGAGCCAGAACGCCCGCACCAAGGCCCTCGCCGACTTCAAGGCCGGCGAAGTGCGCATCCTGGTGGCCACCGACATCGCGGCCCGTGGCCTGGACATCGACCAGTTGCCTCACGTGGTCAACTTCGAGCTGCCAAACGTCGATGAGGACTACGTGCACCGTATCGGCCGTACCGGCCGGGCCGGTCGTTCGGGCGAGGCGATCTCGTTGGTCGCACCGGACGAAGAAAAGCTGCTCAAAAGCATCGAGCGCATGACCAAGCAGAAAATTGCCGACGGCGACCTGATGGGCTTCGACGCCAGCACCATCGAGGCCGAGAAGCCTGAAGTACGCGAACGTCCGGACGTGCGCAATCCGCGCAATGCCCGTGGCCCGCGCGGCGACGGTCCGAATGGCGGCGGTGGTGGCGGTGGACGCAAGGACAAAGGCAAGGACAAGGGCAAGGAAAAACCGGCCAGCAACAGCAATGGCCGTGGCGAACGCCCAACCCGCGAGCAGAAGCCTCGCGAAGGCACGCCAGCCCGTGAACAGCAGCGTCCAGCCCCACGCGCCGCAGCCGATCGTGCCCCGGACGAGTTCCTGGACGACGATATCGATAACTTCGGTAACCGAGTCGACTACGTGCCACAGCAGAAACCGGCCCAAGGCCGTGGTCGTCGCCCGGGTGCCCCGGCACAGGGTGCAGCTGCAGGCGCGCCGCGCAGCGGCCAGCCACAAGGTCGCCAGAATGGTCCGCGCAACAGCAATGGCTCGTCCACCGGTACGCCACCGGCCAAGCGCAGCGGCCCACGCAACGGTGCCCCGCGTGACGGCCAGGCTCGCCGCGATGACACCCGCCCGCGCCGTCCGGCCCGTGACGACCAGCCTCGCCAGGAACCCGCCGTGCAGAACCCGCGCAGCAACCAGCCGAAGATCGTGCACAAGGAATCGAAAGCCGATCGCTTCCCGACGCCTGAACAGCTGGATCAACTGCCAAGCCGTCCACGGGGCGAAAAACCGGCATTGCTGACACGCAATCGCTGAGTTTTTCCAAACCTTGAAAAATGCCCCAGGTCTCGCGACCTGGGGCTTTTTTTTGGCCCAACACAATTCCAATGTGGGAGCGAGCTTGCTCGCGATAGCGATATATCAGTCAACATCGAAGTCGGCTGGCATGACGCCATCGCGAGCTAGCTAGCTAGCTAGCTAGCTAGCTAGCTAGCTAGCTAGCTCCCACAGGGTTCTCCGTGTTGCCCGAATCCGGGTAATAAAAAACGCCCCTGATCGCAAGACCAGGGGCGTTTTTTGTCAGGCGCGAAGGTTACTTCGCTTTGACACCTTCAAACGAGATATACAGCTCAACTGCGTCGGATTGTGGCCCCAGGTCCATCATCTTGCCGAAGTCGGAACGCTTGATGCTGGTGGTGCCCTCGAAGCCAGCACGGTAGCCGCCCCATGGATCCTTGCCTTCGCCCAGGAACGTGGCCTTGACCACGATTGGCTTGGTCACGCCGTGCAGCGTCAGGTCACCCGTCACGTCTGCAGTGTCTTTGCCATCAGCGTTCTTGCCGGTGGACTTGACGCTGGTGGACACGAACTTGGCATCGGCAAACTTGCCTACGTCCAGGAAGTCCTTGCTGGCGATGTGCTTGTCGCGCTCGGCGTGGTTGGTGAACACGCTGGCGGTACGTACGTTGAACTCGATCTTGCTGGCCTCAGGCTTGGCGGCGTCAAAGCTGAACTTGCCGTCGATGTCCTTGAATGTACCGGTAATGTAGCTATAGCCCAGGTGGCTGATCTTGAAGTCGACGAAGGCGTGCTGGCCTTCCTTGTCGACTACGTAGTCAGCAGCCATGGCCTGACCGGCCGACAGCAGGGCAGAACCGATTGCCAGGGCGGCGAGCGTCTTTTTCAACATGCTTTCTATTCCTTTGGAGTCGAGGTTGAACATCAGGCTTGGCGCCCCAGCATTCGCTTGAGGGTCGCGTCACGGTCGATAAAGTGGTGTTTCAATGCTGCCAACGCATGAAGGCCGGAGAAAATTACCAACGCCCACGCCAGGTAGAGGTGAATCTGGCCAGCGACGTCTGCCTGATCGGGCAGTCCGGACACCAGCGCGGGTACTTCAAACAAACCAAACACCGGGATCCCGACACCGTCTGCGGTGGAAATCAGGTAACCGGCAATCATCACCGCGAACAACCCGAGATACAGTGCGCTATGACCGAGCTTGGCACCGGCGCGGGTCAGGCGGCCATAGGTCGGCAGGGTCGGTGGCGGCGGGCTGACAACGCGCCAGATCACCCGCAGCAACATGACCGCCAGCAGCACCAGGCCAATGCTCTTGTGCAGGTCCGGTGCGTCTTTGCGCCAGGTGCTGTAGTAATCCAGGCCAACCATCCACAGGCCCAGGGCAAACAGCCCGTAGACCGCCAGCGCAACGCCCCAGTGCAAAGCGATACTGACCCAGCCATAGCGAGAAGAAGAGTTGCGTAGCTGCATTGCTCATTTCCTGTAAAAACTGCGATCAAGACTAGCGAGTTATCTATCGATTTAAAGCGGAAAATTTCGCTTTGAAATATCGAGAAATACGATCATCAGTCTGGAAGGGGTGGGTTAAGGAAAGATTAAAACCAATACAAGGCGTTATATCAGGAAGGGCCTCATCGCGAGCAAGCTCGCTCCCACACTGGCCAAGCGCAATTCCTGTGGGAGCGGGCTTGCTCGCGATAGCAGTTCTACAGGCAAAAAAAAGCGCGGCTGACACGTCGCGCTTTTTTCTGTCACCGAGCCTTACTGAGCCTTGGTCTCAGTCGCCGCCGGTGTTGTCGCTGCCGGCTTGGCCGCCGGTTTCTTCGTCGGAGTGGCTTTCTTCACTGGCGCTTTTTTAGCCGGAGCCTTGGCGGCTGGTTTTTTCGCCGCGGGTTTGGCCGCTGCTTTCTTGGCTGGCTCAACCTTCGCCGGGGCTGGTGCAGGTGGTTCCACCGGTGCCGGCGCAGGAGCGGGTGCAGGCACTGGAGCAGGCGCTACCGGTTCCGGTGCCTTGACCGGCTCTGGCTTCTTGTCGTCATCCGAGCCACCAAACAGGTTGGTGAAGAAGTTGCCCTTCTTCGCCGCCACTGCACCAGCAGCCGCCGCCGTTGCAACTGGCGCGACCTTGGCCGGCTCGAACGACTTGCCCGCCGCCAGGTCTTCAACCTGGCTGGCGGCCCGTTGACCGCTGCGCAGCGCGCCTTCAAGGGTGCCGGGATACAGGGTGTCGGTGTGTTCACCGGCAAAGGCTACGCGCTGCAATGGCTTTTCCCACAGGCGCCAGTACTTGCTGATCTGGCCCGGGCCAAAGGCCAGGTACGCACCGCCCATGGACGGGTCGGTGCTGTAGCGGCGGATTTCGTAGCCGGTGAACGCGCCACGGGCCTGTGGATAAAACGCGTGCAGACGGATCAGCACCTGATCGACCATCTGCTTGTCGCCGAAGGCCTGCATCACCCGGGCGTTGTCGCCGGACAGGTTGATGACTACGTTGGCACCGCCCTTCAAGGCCGGTTCGATCCACATCATGCCCAGGCCGGCATTGCTGTAGATCTCACCCGACATGCGCGCCTTGCTGTCCCAGACCGGGGTCTTGAACTTGAGCATGATCTGGTCGCGCCAGCCGTAGTTGGTGCCCTTGATCGCGCCTTGGTGCTGGGCGTCCAGGGCCGGGGTCAACTGGATCTTGTTCAGCGCCCGCAGCGGCACCGCCAGCACCACGTAGTCAGCCTGATAGCCAACGGCGCCAACCTTGACGGTCACCCCGTCCTTGTCCTGGGAGATGGCCGACACGGGCGAATTGGTCTTGATGGTTTTCAGTTGCTTGACGAACGCCTGGGCCAGGACCGGGCTACCGCCGAGCAGGCGCGAGGCCCGCAGGTCGCGGTCGGACACGCCGCGATAGACGCGATTCTGCTGGGCGAAATACAGCAGCGACAGACGCGAAGGTTCGTCATAACGGGTGCGAATCTCCTGGTTCACCAACTGCCGCGCCGTGGCCGGCAGTTGCAGACGGTCGAGCCAGTTGGACACAGTGATCTGGTCCAGCGCGTGCAGTGTGCTGGTCGCCGCCGGGTTCTGCGGGTCTTCGATGGAGCGCGCCAGGTCGTCCAGGGTGGTTTCGTAGCGCTTGAGGGCTTCGGCGGTGGCCGGCTGTTTGGTCGCCAGGTCCGCGGCGGTGAAGTAAGTGCCGTCGATCAGATAGCTGGGGGTACGCACGAACTCCGGCGCCGGCGTGGTGCTCAGCTTGAAGGTGGAGACGTACTTGTTCAGCACCGGCTGGGTCTTCTCGTTGCCGATCCACTCGCTGGTGGCCATGCCCGAACGACCGCCCAGGTCCGGCTTGGCTTCCAGCAACGTCACGAGCCAGCCTTTGTTCTGCAACTCATAGGCCGCCGTGAGCCCCGCCAGGCCGCCGCCGATGACGATGGCCGTCGGTTGTTTGTCCTTGGCCAGCGCCGAAACGCTGAACAGCCCTATCATCACCAGCGCACAGGCGCGCAGCCAACCAGCAGACATTCAACGAACTCCGGATTAAAACGTGGGAAATTTCAGTTTTCGAGCCAGGCGGCTCTCGGTTTTTCGAGCCAGTCGGCTCAGGGAACGGCGAAGAATACGTCAGCCATCAAAACGCCGCCAGCGACGTCTATCGCCTCGTTCAAAGTAGTGGGAATGACACAATGGGTTGTCCGCGGGGCCGCCATTGCATAGGCTTGCGCGATTGTTTTGCCCGCGCCCGCCGCGAGCCGCCTCGAGGAGACTGTAAATGGGCCTGAATAACCAGTGGATGCAACGCGACCTCGCGGTGCTATGGCATCCCTGCACCCAGATGAAAGACCACGAACAGCTGCCGCTGATCCCCATCAAGCGCGGTGAAGGCGTGTGGCTGGAAGATTTCGAAGGCAAGCGCTATCTCGATGCCGTCAGCTCCTGGTGGGTCAACGTGTTCGGCCACGCCAACCCGCGCATCAACCAGCGCATCAAGGACCAGGTCGATCAGTTGGAGCATGTGATTCTCGCCGGCTTCAGTCACCAGCCGGTGATCGAGCTGTCCGAGCGCCTGGTGAAGATGACGCCCGAAGGCCTGACCCGGTGCTTCTACGCCGATAACGGCTCGTCCTGCATCGAAGTGGCGATGAAGATGAGCTTCCATTACTGGATCAATCGCGGCCGGCCGGACAAGAAGCGCTTCGTCACCCTGAGCAACAGTTACCACGGCGAAACCATCGCGGCGATGTCGGTGGGCGATGTGCCGTTGTTCACTGAAACCTACAAGGCCTTGTTGCTGGACACGATCAAGGTGCCGAGCCCCGACTGCTACCACCGCCCCGAAGGCATGGGCTGGGAAGAACATTCACGCAACATGTTCGCAGCCATGGAACAGACCCTGGCCGAGCACCACGACACGGTGGCGGCAGTGATCGTCGAACCGCTGATCCAGGGCGCCGGCGGCATGCGCATGTACCATCCGGTGTACCTGAAGTTGTTGCGCGAGGCCTGCGACCGCTATGGCGTGCACCTGATCCACGACGAAATCGCCGTCGGCTTTGGCCGTACCGGGACGATGTTCGCCTGTGAGCAGGCCGGCATCACGCCGGATTTCCTCTGCCTGTCCAAGGCCCTGACCGGCGGTTACCTGCCGCTGGCCGCGTGCGTGACCACCGACGAGGTCTACAGCGCGTTCTACGACGACTACCCGACCCTGCGCGCCTTCCTGCATTCCCACAGCTACACCGGCAACCCACTGGCCTGCGCGGCGGCCCTGGCGACGCTGGACATCTTCGAAGAAGACAACGTCATCGAAAACAACAAGGCCCTGGCCCAACGCATGGCGAGCGCCACCGCGCACCTGGCCGACCACCCGAACGTCGCCGAAGTGCGCCAGACCGGCATGGTGCTGGCGATCGAGATGGTCAAGGACAAAGCCAGCAAAACCGCTTATCCGTGGCAGGAACGGCGCGGCCTGAGTGTGTTCCAGCATGCCTTGGAGCGTGGTGCCTTGCTGCGGCCGCTGGGCAGCGTGGTGTATTTCCTGCCGCCGTACGTCATCACCCCGGAGCAGATCGACTTCCTGGCCGAAGTGGCCAGCGAAGGCATCGACATCGCCACCCGGGACAAGGTCAGCGTGGCGGTGCCGAAGGACTTCCACCCGGGTTATCGCGACCCGGGCTGAGCCCTGAACTTCTCGTTCCCACGCTCTGCGTGGGAATGCATCCCGTGACGCTCCGCGTCACATCCACAGCGGACGCAGAGCGTCCATGGCGGCATTCCCACGCAGAGCGTGGGAACGATCGAGAGAACAAAACATGAGACTGTCCCGCTTCTTCATCGACGCGCCCCTGAGCCTCGGCGACCACGAACTGCCTGAAGCCCAGGCCCACTACATCGGCCGTGTGCTGCGCATGGCCGAGGGCGATGCGGTGCAGGTGTTCGATGGCTCGGGCCAGGAGTTTCGCGGCACCCTGGCCGAGGTCGGCAAGAAACGCGTGCGGGTGCAATTGGACGAGCAGTTCGCCGGACAACCTGAATCACCACTGCGCATTCACCTCGGCCAAGGCCTGTCCCGAGGCGAGCGCATGGATTGGGCGATCCAGAAAGCCACGGAGCTGGGGGTCAGTGAGATCACGCCGATTTTCAGCGAACGCTGCGAAGTGCGCCTCAAGGACGAGCGCGCCGACAAGCGCCTGCTGCACTGGCGCCAGGTGGCAATCAGCGCCTGCGAGCAATGCGGGCGCTCGAACGTGCCGGTCATCCACCCGCCCCTGCTACTGGCTGACTGGCTGAAACAGACCGAGGCCGAGCTGAGGCTGGTGCTGCATCCGGTGGCCGAGCCGCTGGTCAGCCATGACAAACCGTCGACATTGGCGTTCCTGATTGGTCCTGAAGGCGGTTTGTCGGACGCCGAAGTCGAACAGGCCAAGACCGCCGGCTACCACGCCGCCCGCCTCGGCCCTCGCGTGCTGCGCACTGAAACCGCGCCAGTAGTGGCGCTGGCGGTGGCGCAGCAGTTGTGGGGGGATTTCTAGAGTCGAATATAGAACCCATGTGGGAACGAGCTTGCTCGCGATAGCAGTGGGTCATTCAACATCGATGCTGACTGATCCGGCGCTATCGCGAGCACGCTCGCTCCCACAGGCCTACTGCACCGGCTCGCTGGTCGGCTTGGCGATGATCGCCTTCAACTCGCTGGTCATCGGGAATTCCAGGTTCAGGCCCTTGGGTGGAATCGGTTTCTGGAACCAACGGTCGTAAATGTCGTTGATCTCCCCCGACTTGTACAAATCAGCCAGGGTCGCATTGACCAGCGCCAGGAATTGCGGGTCGTCCTTGCGCACCATGCAGCTATAGATTTCCCGTGATTGCTCTTGCCCCACCACCACCCATTTGTGCGGGTCGCGGGCCTTGGCCCGTTCACCGTATAGCAACGCATCGTCCATGTAGAATGCCGCCGCCCGGCCTGTCTCGAGCATCTGGAAGGATTCGCCGTGGTCCTTGGCGCTGATGATGAACATCTCGGCGTTGTTGTCCTGGTTGTAGCTTTTCAGGAAGCGTTCGTTGGTGGTGCCGGCGGTGGTGACCACGTTCTTGCCGCGCAGGTCGGCGAAGCTGTGGATGCCACTGTCCTTGGCCGTCAGCAACTGGCCCTTCACATAGATGAAACCGTAGGAAAACGCCACTTGCTTCTGCCGCTCGGCCGTCACCCCGGTAGAGCCGCACTCCAGGTCCACGGTGCCGTTCTGCACCAGTGGAATGCGGGTCTGGGACGTGACTAGGTTGTACTTCACGTCCAGTTGCGGCAACGCCAGCTGGGTCTTGATCCGCTCGACAATCTTGCCCGCCAGTTCCACCGAGTAACCCATCGGCTGGCCGCCGCTGTCACCGACGTAGGAAAACGGTACCGAAGCGTCGCGATAGCCCAGGGTAATGCTGCGGGTGCTGGCGATCTTGTCCAGTGTGCCGGCCGGGGGTGCTTCATTGGCATGGGCCTGGACGCTTAACAACAGGCTCAGGGTGCAGCCGATCAACGTGATTTTTTGCATTGTTATTCTCCGTTGGGTGGGTCAGGCGGCGCGGGGCGTCAGGCCCTGCAAGTCGATGGAAGGCGTGTGCTGGCCGATCAGCTCGCTGAGCAAGCGAGCGCTGCCACACGCCAGGGTAAAGCCCAAGGCCCCATGGCCGAGGTTGAGCCACAGGTTACGGTAGCCGGTGGCGCCGATCAGCGGCACGCCGCTGGGGGTCGCCGGGCGCATGCCGGCCCATTCGACGGCGCGCGAGTAATCCCCACCTTGGGGGAAGGTTTCCAGGGCCTGGCGCTTGATCAGGGCCAGGCGCTTGGGGTCCGGCGTCGGGTCGAAACCGACGATGTCCACCATCGCCGCAACGCGCAGCTGTTCGCCGATGCGCGCGTAGACGACCTTGCGGTCATAGTCGGTGATGCTCAACTGGGGGGCCCGATGCTGTGGACCAATGGGCACGGTCAGGCTGTAGCCCTTGAGCGGATACAGCGGCATCCGCACCCCGGGCAATGCAAGCGCCGCGCTGCGATGGCCGGCGGCAATCACCAGTTGCTCCACCGGCAGCCGCTGACCGTCCAGCACAATGGCCTGCACCGCACCGTCGACGTGTTCGATGCCGCTGACCGGGTGCCCCAACAGGAACTCGCAGCGCCCCGAAGCTCGCAAACGTGCCGCCAATTGCTGGCAGAAGGCATGGCAATCGGCGACCTCCTCAGCCGGCGTGTAGACCCCGCCCACGTACGGCACGCCGGCCAGGGCCGGTTCCAGGTTCGCGCACTCGATGGGGCCAAGCACCTGCTGGTGGGCACTGTCCAGCAACCCCTGCCGCGCACGCTGGAAATGCCTCGCGTCGCGAAACGTCACTAGCTTGCCGTTGCGCCGCCAGTTGAAACCGTCGAGGCGGTCTTGCTCGCGCCAGTCCTGCAAAGTCGCCTGGCTCAACAGCGCCAGGCGCAACAGGTGGGCGCCGTTACGCCGGTTGACCGAGGTCCGGCAGGCGCCGATGAACGCGGCCATCCAGCGCCACTGCGCCGGGTCCAGGCGCGGTCGCAACTTGAGCGGCGAATCACCGCGCAGCATCCATCCCAGCGCCTGCCAGGGCACCCCGGCGTCCGCCAGCGGGGTGACGTAGCGATAGGACAACTGGCCACCGTTGGCGAAACTGGTCTCGCTGCCCAAGGTCTCCCGGGCCTCCACCAGCGTCACGTCGACGCCGTCGCGCACCAGTGCATAAGCCGTCGCCAGCCCGACCACGCCACCACCGATGATGCAAACCCGCTGTGCCATGTCCATCTCACATCCGTTTTCAGTGGCTTGAGGTTAGGGCCAGGTGACAGGCCTCGAACAATGAATAAAGATGGACTCCCTATAAACAAAGGTTATGGGCTCGCCATGCGTCTTCGCCATATCGAGATATTCCAGGCCATCCGCCAGGCCGGCTCCATCAGCGGTGCGGCCCAACTGCTGCATGTTTCGCAACCGGCGGTGACCAAAGTGTTGCAGCATGCCGAGCAGCAATTGGGGTTTGCGTTGTTTCTGCGGGTGCGTGGCAAGTTGCAGGCCACGCCTGAGGCGCTGGAGCTTGAGCGCGAAGTCGATAAGGTCAGCGAGAGCCTGCAAGGTGTCCGGCGCCTTGCCCAGAGCCTGCGGCGCGAGCCGGGCCACAGCCTGCGGATCGGCGCGACACCGGCCCTGGCCCTGTCGCTGCTGCCTGCGGCGGTTCATCAATGGACACAGCGTTATCCGGACATCGCCTGCGAATTGTCCAGCGCCCACAGCCGCGAACTGGTGCAGAACCTGTTGATGCGCGAAATCGACGTCGCCCTGACCCTGCAACCGCCCGATCATCCGGGACTCAAGGCCCAGGCCCTGGCCAGCGGTGTGCTGGTGGCCCTGGCGCCGAGCGGGCATTGGACCGACGCACAGGTGGGCCGGCCGATGCCCTTGCAGGCACTGGCCGGTGCACCGTTGATCGGCCTGTCCAGCGCCGACCCGCTGTCGGCCAGGCTGGACGGCTATCTCAAGGCCGTGGAACCGCCGCCGCGTATCAGCATCGCCGTACAGACGTATTCATTGGCCCGGGCCATGGTCGAGTCCGGTGCCGGGCTGGCGGTGATCGACCCGTTCACTGCCCTCGGTGCCTCGAACACCCGCACGGCCATCCGGCCGTTGTCGCCACCGCTGCCCATTTCCCTGTATGCCGTGACCCGGGCCAACGAGGCGCCGGTGCACACCCTCGGCGCGTTGCTGGACATTTTCGCCAGCCAGGCCCAGGCGCAACTGGATCGCCTATTCGCGGTGGCGGGACGTCGTTAGAGCACGTAGAGCAGGATCGCCACGAAGTGCAACAAGCTGCCGGCGATCACAAACAGGTGCCAGATCCCGTGGGCGTGGCGCAGCCGATGGTCGAGGGCGAAAAATATGATGCCCACGGTGTACAACACGCCGCCCGAGGCCAGCCAGGCAAATCCGGTGCTGCCCAGGGCCGCCAGCAGCGGCTTGACCGCCACCAGCACGATCCAGCCCATCACGGCGTAGATGACGATCGACAGGATCCGCGCTTCGGAACGCGGCTTGATCTCCTGCAGGATCCCGATCAGTGCCAGCCCCCAGACGATCCCGAACAAGGTCCAGCCCCACGGCCCGCGCAGGGTCACCAGGCAGAATGGCGTATAGCTGCCGGCGATCAGCAGGTAGATCGAAAAGTGATCGACCTTCTGCATGATGGCTTTTTTGCGACCGCGCACGCTGTGGTAAACCGTCGAAGCGCTGTACAGCACCAGCAAGGTGAACCCGTAGATCGCCACGCTGACGATCTTCCACGGATCGCCCGCCATCCCGGCAATCACCAGCAACCACACCGCCCCGATAAAAGCCGCCACCGCCCCGACCAAGTGCGTCCAGGCGTTGAGTCGTTCCCCGTGATACATCCAGTCCCACCTCACATTCCAGAACAGACGCCAAGGCTCAGGCCTGGCGCGTCAAAGTGCAATGCTTTGCTTGCTGTGGAAGCAAGGCTAATGATCGTTCCCACGCTCCGCGTGGGAATGCAGCCGGGGACGCTCCGCGTCCCGAAGCGGACGCAGAGCGTCCCTTGAGGCATTCCCACGCAGAGCGTGGGAACGATCACATCCCAAGACCGATTGGGGCACAATCGGGTAATACGAATAAGAGTCCGCCCCATGCTGATCGACGAAGAATTGACCCTGAAGAAACTCGAGGTATTCCTGGCCTTCATGCGCACCGGCAACCTGGCGCGAGCGGCGGCCGAGCTGCAGACCAGCAACGTCAGTGTGCACCGGGCCATTCACTCGCTGGAGAGCGCCCTGCGTTGCCCGTTGTTCAAGCACGAAGGCCGCAACCTCACGCCGCTGGAAAGCGCTTATGTGCTGGAGGAGCGGGCACAGAAGCTGATCCAGGACGTGATCGAAAGCGTACGCCTGACCCGCGAAGCCGCCGGCTTCTCCGCCGAACGCTTCAAGCTCGGCTCGCTGTATTCGTTGACGGTCAAGACCGTGCCGCAACTGATCATGGGCCTGAAAATCCGCCGCAGCGAGCTCAATATCGACCTGATCCTGGGTTCGAACATCGACCTGCTGTACAAGCTCAAGAACATGGAGGTGGACGCGATCCTGATCTCCCTGGACGACAGCGTGAACGATCCGGATTGCGAGCATATCGAGCTGTTTTCCGACGACATCTTCCTCGCCACACCGGCCGACTCACCCTTTGCCCAACGCACTGAAGTCGATCTGGCCGAGGTGCGCGACGAGACGTTCATCACTCTGACCCAGGGTTTTGCCACGCACCAGGACGGTATCCGGGTGTTCAAGCAGGCGGGGTTCGAACCGAAGGTGGCGATGCAGGTCAACGACATCTTCACCCTGCTGAGCATGGTCAGCTCCGGGGTGGGCTATGCGTTGTTGCCGGGGCGAATTGCGGCGGTGTATGAAAACCGGGTGAAATTGATCCCGTTGCAGGAAAGGTATCGGCTACAACAGCGCATTGGCGTGGTGTTCCTGAAAGCCAAGGAGCGTGATCCGAATTTGCTGGCGCTGTTGGCTGAGTGTCGGATGTATGCCAATCGCCAGGTTTGACACCGTGTTGCCTTCATCGCGAGCAGGCTCGCTCCCACATTGGATCGGTGTTCACAAATCCCCTGTGGGAGCGAGCCTGCTCGCGATGAGGACAGCCCGTTCAGCGCAAATTCAAAGCCCTACCCCATCAACCCCCGCATGATCAGAAACAACAACGAAGGCCCCAACAAGCACCCAAGCGCCGTATAGAACGCCGCCGTCAGGCAGCCATACGGCACCAGCTTCGGATCGGTGGCCGCCAGCCCGCCGGCCACGCCGCTAGAGGTGCCCATCAAACCACCGAAAATCACCGCACTGCGTGGATTATTCAGGCCAATCATCGGTGCCACGAACGGCGTCGCCACCATCACCAGGATCGCCTTGATCAACCCGGCGGCAATGGACAGCGCCATCACTTCGGAACTGGCACCTATCGCCGCCCCGGTCACCGGCCCGACGATGTAGGTCACCGCCCCGGCGCCAATGGTGGTCAGGCTCACCGCATCGGTGTAACCGAAAGCCATCGCGACCCCGACGCCAGCAATGAACGACGTACCGACTCCGACAAACAGCGCCAGCACCCCAACGAAACCGGCGCGCTTGAGTTCTTCGATACTCACGCCGAACGCCGTGGCGACGATGGCAAAGTCCCGCAGCATCGCACCGCCCAGCAAACCAATCCCGGACAGCAGCGGAATGTCCACCACGCCCTTCTGCCCGCCGGTCATTGCCCCGCCAATGTAGGAAAGCACCAGCCCCAGGAGAATGGCGATGGCCGAACCATGCAGGCGACCTTTGGTGAACGTGTTGCTGATCCAGTAGGACACCCACATGGTGATGCCGACAATGGCGAAACCGCTGATCAGGCCGTAGCCGGTGATCACTTTCATCATGGATTCGTACATGGCAATCACCCGACCGTCTTAACGGAAACGTCGGCCTGAGGCCCTTTGTTGCCAATGCGCACCAGCACCGGCACCAACGCAAAGGCAATCACCACCGCCAGGGTTCCGGCCAGGATCGCCATCGGCCCGCCCTTGAGCGCGCCGTAGACGTTTTGCTGCGCCGCCATCGCGACCACAATGGGGATGTAGACCGCGCTCCAGAATTCCACGCCGGCCTCGGATTTGCCCTTGAACAGGCCGCGCTTGCTCAGGTAGCTGCCCAGGCCGATCAACAACAGCATCGCAATGCCGACGCCGCCGACGTTGGCCGGCACGCCGATCAATTTGCCCAGCAGCTCACCGATAAAAATACCCGCCAGGGTACAAAAGGCCAAAAATGCCACACCGTAGATAATCATTGTTGTAGTCCTCAAAGTGCATCGTCGAAGTTGTTGTTTTTGTGCTTCGCCAGCTTGAGTCGGTGGTTTAGGGTTGGCGGTTTCCCTCCTCACGCAACAGCGCCTGCAAGGTGTCGAGCCGGGCGCCGTCGAAAGCCATGACAGTGCCCTGCTCGAACACCCGGCGCGCCAGGGCGGTCAGCACCGCACCGGGCGGCAGTTCGATCTGTAGCCGCACACCGCGTTCGTAAGCGCTTTGCACGGTACCGCGCCAATCCACCACGCGGCACATGTTGAGCGCCAGGTCGTCGCGCAAGGCCTCGGTGTTGATCACCGGTCGCGCGCGGCTACCGCTGAGATAACCCAAGGCTGGTGCTTTCAACGGCACGTCGGCAAATGCCTGGGCCAATGCCCGGGCCGGTGCTTCCAGCAACGGGCAATGGGACGGCACGCTCACCGCCAGCCGACAGGCCTTCCCGGCACCCAGGCTTCGCGCCTGCCTGGCAACGTTGTTCATGGCCTCGTCACTGCCGGCGATGACCACCTGATTATCCGCGTTGATGTTGGCCAGGTAGACCGGGGTGCGGTCGCTGTGCACCTGCGCCAGCAACGCTTCCACTGCCGCGAGGTCCAGGCCGATGATCGCGGTCATGCCATAGCCTTGCGGATACGCCCGCTGCATCAATTCGCCCCGCAGGCTGACCAGTCGCAACGCATCCTCGAACCCCAGCGCCCCGGCCACCACCGCCGCTGGATAAGCGCCGATGGACAGTCCCGCCACGTAGTCCGGCGCAGGCGCCTGTTCCAGCAATCGCCGCGACGCCGCCACGCCGGCAATCAACAGGCACAGTTGCACGGCGCGGGTCGATTGCAGCGCCTCGGCACTGTCCAACTGCAAGACGTCCTCACCGAGCACGTCACCCGCCTCGTCGAGGACTTGCGGCGCCAGGCCGTGGAGCATGCCCACGCGCTGCGCACCCTGGCCGGGAAAGACGAAGAGGCTGCTCACGCGACTTGCTCCAATGAAGGCTGCCAAGGATCGTTCACCAGCCGTGCCTGCACATCATCCTTGAGCAGGACCCGCCGCGACGAACCCGCCCACTCGCGCAAGGCGACGGCACCGCAGGGCGTTTGCAATTGCATATCCACGGCGCAAACCGAGGCATCCAGTTGCGCCAGCAATTCCCTGGCGTGGAGACGATCGAGAAAATGCGGCACCCGCAGAATCAGATCCAGGTCGCTGCGTTCATGCAGCGCCTCGACACCTGTGGCGAGCTCGAACCCGGCGCTGCCGCTGACGCCCCAGGCCCAGCCACTGGCATCGAGCAGCGGACGCAGGCAGGACAGCGCTTGCAGGGCTGGCAAGTCGCGAGTCGACGCAACGTGACAAAGGTCTTCCGGCCTGACGCGACGGGAAATCGCAGCAATCACCATCGACGTTGCATAACGCTGCTCGCGCGAACGCCCGCGCACGCCGACCGCGATTTGACCCGGCACCGTCAGCGAGCGTCGGACCACCACCGGTTGACCGGCGGCAATCGATTCGAGCACCCATGCCGGCGCACCCGCAGGCACCTGTTCCGGGGTCATCCCCCAGAGCAGGTCATGGGCCAGATACGTATTCACCACTGTGCTCTCAGCAGTTGGCGCACGGTGCTGGAAGCCGCGCGATAGGTCGCACCGAGGCGGCTGCTCAAGCCCCGAGGCGCCCCAGCCACATCGTTGATCGCCTGTTGCAGGCAATCCGTCACCCGGGCCAGATCCGCCGCCGTCGGTTGCTCGACCTGCTCCACCGACAAGGTTTCCCACAGCAGACCCAGGCTGGCAAAACTGTCGATGTCATAGGCCATCGGTGGCACGCTGGCGGCCAAGGCCTCAAGCTCTTCGACACTGCGCAGGGTGACTCGCGCCGCCGAGGCCTTGCCCATGGCGTGAACCATCACCCCCGGGTCGCGCAGCGCAATCAGGCGGTTGGCCTGGTAGCCGTGGGCCAGGAACGCCCCGGACATGGCCTTGCCCACCAGCAAACCGATCACCGGATGCCCGGCCAGCCGCGCACGGGCATAGCTGTCCGCCGCACCGGCCAAGGCCTGATGAATGCCCAGGGCTTCTTCACGCCGCCCATAGGCCTGGCTCGGTACATCGACAACGGCGATCAGCGGACGTTTGTTGACTGCATCGCGGTCGGCGTCGATGGCGTCATCCACCGCTTTAGCCAAACCCCAACCCTCCAGCAAACCGACTTCGCCATTGCGAGCACGGGGAAAACGACTGTCGGGATCAGCCACCACCGCCAGCAGGCGCACGGTTTGCTCGCCCAGCCTGACGTCAGTGACTTTCAACGAAGCCGGCAGGCCTTCCAGCGGTTTGGCGTCGCCAGCCAAGGCCTCGAACCAGCGCAAGCCTCTCAATGAATAGGCACTCATGGGCGTTCTCCCTGATACAACTGGCGAACCGTGGCCGGTTCGATTTGCACTTCAGTGTCCAAGCGGGCCAGGCGTTGCAGGAACAGCTCGGCCTGGCCGCTGCGGTGTTGCGCGGGAACGCCCAGGTGCAGCAACTCGCCGACCTGTTGACGGATCTGCGCCACATCATCGGCGACGTAACGGTCCACCAACCCACTGGCGAACCGTTGCTCGCCGCCGGTCAGGCTCCAGATGAACGGCCGGTCGCGGGAGTCGTATTCGTCGATCCCGGCCTCCTGTTCGATCACTTGCGGGCCGTTCAGGCCCAGCCGCGCTTCCTGGGTCACCAGCAGATAACTGCACAGCCCGGCGGCGATGGACATGCCACCAAAACAGCCGACGCTGCCGGCCACCACGCCGACCACCGGTTGGTATTGGCGCAGGTCGACAATCGCCGAATGAATCTCGGCGATCGCCGCCAACCCGAGGTTGGCCTCCTGCAAACGCACGCCGCCGGTTTCCAGCAGCAATACGGCACGGGTCGGGATGCCCTTGCGGTTGTCCTCGGCGGCCAGTTCCAGCGCACCGGCAATCTTCGCCCCGCCGACTTCGCCGAGGCTGCCGCCCTGGAACGCGCCTTCGATGGCGGCGATCACCACGGGCAGGCCATCGAGCGTACCCTTGGCGATCACCACGCCGTCATCGCTTTGCGGCACCACGCCTTGGCGCAACAGCCACGGCGACATGATCCGCTGGAACGGGTCGAGCAATTCGCGAAACGTACCCTCATCGAGCAAGGCCTTGGCCCGTTGCCGGGCACCGAGTTCGACGAAGCTGTGCTTGTTGAGCAACGCTGCACTGTCAGTCATGGCCGATCTCCTCGAAACCTTGCTCCAGGCGCAAACGCACCACGCCGGGGGTGGCGCCGAAATCGTGGATGTCGATAGACAAGGCCGGCGGTGTCTGGCCGTCGAACATGCGGGCGAACAGGTGCTGCCAGCGTTGTTCACTGCCGTTGACCGAGGTCTGCACCTGGATGGTCAGCTTGCCTGCCAGGCCGGGCTCGATCAGCACTTCCAGGTCGCCCGAGCCGACGCAGCCCACCAGCGCCCGCCCCCGTGGCGGCTGCCCGGCAGGGAATTCAAAGGATAAGGTTTCCATCAGCACACTCCTGGGAAGAGGCCATCGCCGCGCTCGATACGATCGAGGAACAGGCAGGCGGCGAGCAGGTCGGCAGCGCCGCCGGGCGAGGCGTTCAAGGCAATCAGTTGTTGGTCCAGCGCGTGCAATTGGCGACGACCGCCCAAGCTCGCACTGCCACCGGCATCGAGCACCGCCTTGGCGCCCTGTTGCATGGCCTGCAAACCCGGCTCGCCGGCGCGATAGAGCACGCAGGTATCGGCCAGGGTGGTCATGATCGCCAGCAAGGCATCGAGCCGGGCGTTCTGCTCTCCCGCGCCCGCCGCGCGACTGCGCTTGAGTTGCGGCAGGCCCAGGCCAGTCACCGCCGGGAACGCCAGTTGCGCTTCTTCCCGGGCACCGCGTACGCCGTAGCGTTGGGCTACCTGGGCGCCGTGGCTCAAGGGTTGGGGCGCATAGCGGTCGTTGAGCAAGGCCAGGCGGGCAGCGCGTAGAGCGACGGCGCTGGCGGCACTGGATTCAGGTTCCAGCGCCGTTGCAGCGACCAACAGGCCCAAGGCCCAGATCGCACCCCGGTGTGTGTTGACGCCGCCAGTGGTAGCGAGCATCGAGGCTTCCCCCTCACGGCCGATGCGCCCGAGGGCTTCGCGTAGCGGCAGCCCGATCTCGCCACAGTCGAGGGCGGCTTCGGCCATTTCCCTGAACGCCGGCCACAGCGACAGTGCCGAGGCGTGCATCAGGCCCAGGTGCAGGTCGGTGTGGGCGCCATTGCCACGACGATCCACCAAGGCCGGTTTAGGCGAGAGGTCGGCTTCGTCGATCAGCGCGTCCACCGCCATATCCGCCAGGTGCTCGGTCAAGGACAGTTTTTTCGGTTGCAGGTTGAAGACGTGCATTTACCAGCTCCTGAACTTGGCGGGCGGGTTGTAGAGACCACCGGACCACTCCACCAGGTCGGCCACGCTCTTTGCCGCGAGCAACTCGCGGGTGGCGTCGGTGCGGCGTATACCGAGGTCTTCGGGCAAGGCGATCAGCCCTTCGCGGCGCATGCGCGCGGTGTCTTTCGGGTCATGGCGCAGGCCAATGGCAGTAACGCCGGCCACCGCAGCAATCATTGCCTGGCGCTCTTCCAGGGAGCGGGCCTTGTACAGGTAGGCGATGCCCTCTTCGGTGAGCAAATGGGTGACGTCGTCGCCGTAGATCATGATCGGCGCCAGGGGCATGCCGGCTTTCTTCGCCACGTCCACCGCGTCGAGGGTTTCGACGAAGGTCGGTTTACCGCCCTCCTGGAACGTCTCGACCATCTGCACCACCAGCTTCTTGCCGCGTTCGAGCAACGGCGCCTCGCCATCGCCGTGGCGCATATCGAGCCAGGCTGGCGTGCCGTGACGACGACCGCGCGGGTCGTGGCCCATGTTCGGCGCCCCACCGAAGCCAGCCAAGCGGCCACGGGTCACGGTGGAGGAATGGCCGTCGCCGTCCACTTGCAGGGTCGCGCCGATGAACAGGTCCACTGCGTATTGCCCAGCCAGTTGGCAGACCATGCGGTTGGAGCGCAGCGAGCCGTCGTGGCCGGTGAAGAACACGTCCGGCCGGGCGGCAATATAGTTCTCCATGCCCAGCTCAGTGCCAAAGCAATGCACACTTTCGACCCAGCCGCTTTCGATGGCCGGGATCAGGGTCGGGTGCGGATTAAGCGTCCAGTTGCGGCAGATCTTGCCCTTCAGGCCGAGGGATTCGCCGTAGGTCGGCAGGATCAATTCAATCGCGGCCGTGTTGAAACCAATGCCGTGATTGAGGGATTGGACGTTGTGTTTTTCGTAGATCCCGCGGATCGCCATCATCGCCATCAGCACATGCACAGGCTTGATGTGGCGCGGGTCGCGGGTGAACAGCGGCTCGATGTAGAACGGCTTGTCGGCCACCACCACGAAATCGACCCAGGACGCCGGGATGTCGACTCGCGGCAGGTCACTGACGTCATCCACCAACTGGTTGACCTGAACAATGACGATACCGTCGCTGAAGGCCGCCGGCTCGATCAGCGCCGGTGTGTCTTCGGTGCTGGGGCCGGTGTAGATATTGCCAGCGCGGTCGGCCATGAAACCGGCCGAGAGCACCACGTTGGGAATCAGGTCCACCACCAGCCGGGCATAGAGTTCGATATAGGTATGAATCGCGCCGATTTCCAGCAGGCCATCTTCGAGCAACTGGCTGATGCGCAGGCTCTGGGTGCCAGCAAAGGAAAAATCGAGCTTACGGGCAATGCCGCGCTCGAACAGATCCAGGTGTTCGGACCGCCCGACGCTGGGCATGATCATGTGTAAATCGTGCAGCTTCGAAGGGTCGACTTTCGCCAGGGAGCGGGAAAGGAAGTCCGCCTGCTTCTGGTTATTGCCCTCCAGCACTACACGGTCGCCGGGCAGGATCAACGCCTCCAGCGCCGCGACGATCTTGTCGGTGGGCAGCACCACACCGTCGGCAAGCCCCTTCACCAGCCCGAGACGCCGCTGCTTTTCGCTGCGCCGCCGCGTCCAGCGCGAGTCGGGGGATATTGTTGTTGTCATGACCACTCCACGGGTTCGCTGTCGTGGGGGTCACCTTAGGAGTGTTGTGGCGCGGGCATCAATCAAGCTCGACGGCGGATCGTTACGGTTGGAGTAATGGTTGCCGGATTGGTACGAACCTTTGTGGTAGCGAGCAAGCCCGCACACAATTGGATTGGGGTACACCTGCAATCGCAGGTCGGCTGTCAGGCCGCCTCGCGAGCAAGCTTTGCTCCCACAGGTCCTGCTCACACAAATCTGGTTGGGGTACACCCGCAAGAGCCAGGCCGGCTGTCAGGCCGCCTCGCGATGGACGTTGATCTCGGCGCCCCGTTAACCACGCTGGCCGAACGCAGGCATTGTGGAGTGGGCATCCCGGCATGGATGCCGGGATAGCCGCGCTGGGCCATGGATGGCCCTTCGCGGCGGGCCCACGGAGCAATGCCTTCGTTCGGGCATGCCGAGCCTAGGCGAGGCACCGAGTGGTGGGGCAAAGCCTTTTTGGTTACTTTTTTGGCGTCTGAAAAAAGTGACCCGCCGTAAGGGCGGAACCCTAAGCAGCCGTTACCGCAGCAATGGATATGTACCCGATCAACAAAATTTTGGCCAGCTGTCAGGCCGCCATCGCGAGCAAGCTCGCACCCACATTGGAACTTCGTATGCCTCAGGGTTTGTGGGGCTGAATCAGGCCCACAGCCATCACCAACTCCTCCAGTGCCAACAAATCCGGCACTTTCGCCACGTGTTCCCCAACTTGCACCGCCGCCTGCTCCAACCCACACAGCGGCACATCGACGTAGCTCAATTGGCTGTCGAGCTTGTAGGAGCGCGGGATGCCTTGCACCAGCAGGGCAATGAAACGCAGCTCCGGCCGTCCGCCGAGGGCGTTGAGCACGACGATGCGCACTCGCTCGCCAATCACGGTCTTCTGGCCGCAGGCCGACTCGAAGCTCAGCAACGGGATTTGCCGTTCGCGCCAGCTCACCCAGCCCAGGAACCACGGCGGGGTGTCCATATCGAATACGCTGCTCTGGTAGTCGATCAGTTCGGCCACGGCCACGTTGGGCAACACCAGGTGCCGGTCAGCCAATGGCAACAACAGGCCGGTGAGTGGGCTGGTGCGCGAGTGAAGATGCAGGTCATGCATGGGTTTTGCTCCAGTACGCGATGCTGTCGAGCAGCACCGATTCCTGGTACGGCTTGCCCAGGTAGTCGTTGACGCCGATGGCCATGGCACGGTCGCGGTGTTTCTGGCCGGTGCGGGAGGTGATCATGATGATCGGCAAATGCGCCAGGCGCGGGTCGTTGCGCACTTGCGTGGCCACTTCGAAGCCGTCCATGCGCGGCATCTCGATGTCCAGCAGCATCAGGTCCGGGGCGTGCTCGGCCAGCAGCGCCATGGCATCCACGCCATCCTTGGCGGTCAGGACGTGCATGCCGTGGCGTTCCAGCAGGCGACTGGTGACCTTGCGCACGGTCACCGAGTCGTCCACCACCAGCACCAGCAACGGCCGTTGCGATTCGCCCTCGCCTTCTACCGGCACTTGGCGGCGCGGGACCTGGTGGGGCAAGGCGCGGATCGGCGCGAGCAGGTCGAGAATCAACACCACCCGGCCGTCCCCCAGGATCGTCGCCCCGGACAGGCCCTGTACCGCCGAGAACTGCGGGCCGAGGCTCTTGACCACGATCTCCCGGGTCCCGGCGGTAGCGTCCACCTGCACGGCGACGTGCCGCTCGTTGCACTGCACCAGCAGCACCGGCAAGGGCTGGCTCTGGCCCAGCAGTTTCGGCCGGGCGCCGGTTTTCAATAGCTCACCGAGGTAGCACAACTCGTAACGCTGCCCGGCGTAGGTGTAGGTCGGCGGATCAAGCTGGTAATAGCCGTCCAGCTCGGCGGGCAACACCCGGACAATGCTCTCGATGGTGTTCAGCGGGATCGCGTATTGGTCTTCGTGACAGTGCACCATCAACGCCCGGTTCACCGCCACGGTAAACGGCAGACGAATGCGGAAATTCACGCCCTGCCCCGGCGTGGAATCGATGACCATGCTGCCGCCCAGTTGCCGAACCTCTTCGTGGACCACGTCCATGCCGACACCGCGCCCGGATATCTGGGTGATTTTCTCGGCCGTGGAAAACCCTGGTTGCAAGATGAACTGCAGCACGTCGCGCTCGCTGATGTCGCTGTCCGGCGCCAGCAAGCCACGTTTGATCGCCTTGTTCCGCACAGCCTCCAGCGGCACCCCGGCACCGTCGTCGCGGATGTCGAAAATGATGTCGCCGCCTTCCCGGGACAGATCGAGGCTGATACGTCCTCGGGCCGGCTTGCCGGCGGCGATGCGCACGTCAGCCGGCTCCAGGCCGTGGTCGACGGCGTTGCGCAGCATATGTTCAAGAGGTGCAGCCATGCGCTCCAGCACGTTACGGTCCATCTCGCCGTCGGCGTTGCCGACCAGGAATTCCACGTCCTTGCCCAGCTCCTGCGCCACTTGCCGGACGATGCGCTTGAGCCGTGGCAACATGCGTTCGAACGGCACCATGCGCGTACGCATCAGGCCTTCCTGGAGCTCCGTGTTGATACGCCCCTGCTGTTGCAGCAGGACCTCGGCATCGTGATTGCTGCGGTCGAGGGTTTCCTTGAGCTCAAGCAAGTCCGAGGCGGACTCGAACAGTGCCCGGGACAACTGCTGCAACTGGGAGTGGCGGTCCATCTCCAGCGGGTCGAACTCTTCATAGCCCAGGCGCTCGGCCTCCACCTGTTGCCGGCTGAGAATCCGCCCCTGGGTTTCGGTATCCAGGCGCCGCAACTGATCGCGCATGCGCTCGATGGTGGTTTCCATTTCGCCCAGGGCCACGCGCCCGTCGTTGACCTGCTGTTCGATACGCCCACGGAAGATCGACGTTTCGCCCGCCAGGTTCACCAGGTCGTCGAGCAGTTCGGCGGATACCTTGACCATGTCCGCACCGTCGCCCGCTGCGCTGGGCTCCGGTCTTGCAGGCGCCGCAGGCGGGCTGACGATGGGAGTGGGCACCGGTTCCGGCGCCGAGACAGCCTGCGGTGCAGCATTCTCCTGGGGATGATTCACCGCCTGGATCTGCGCGATCAGTCGGTCCGCCAACGGGCACGGGTGGCCGGCGCGTACTGCATCGAGCATCTGCGCCAATCTGTCATGACTGCTTTGCAACAAAGTGAACAGCGCCGGGGTCGGCTGAAGCAGGCCTGCCGACAGGCCTTCGTAGAGATTTTCCAACTCGTGGGCCAGGTCGCCGATGGGCCCGATTTCCACCATGCGCGCACCACCCTTGAGGGTGTGCAAATCCCGCAGCAAGGTTTCCACGGCCTGGCGATTCGACGGTTCTTCCTGCCAGCGCAGCAGCGCCGCGCCCGAACTGTCGAGGATGTCGAAGCCTTCTTCAAGGAAGATTTCCAGCAACTCGGGATCATGGCCGGCGCCGTCGGCCTGGGCCGCTGCGTTCGTCTCGATGGCGTTCGGCTTGTCCTGGCGGAACCGTCGAATGGCGTCGATCAGCGCAACGGGATCGCCCAACGGCTGGCCCTGTTGCAACTGCCCGAGCAACAGGTCGAGGCGTTCGTGGCTGCTGGCGAGCAGCTGCACCAGTTCCTCGCTGTAGCTGTAGCGGCGGTCCACCAGTCCTTCGTAAAGGTTTTCCAACTCCTGGGCCAGGTCGCTCACCGGCCGGATGTCAGCCATTCGCGCACCGCCCTTGAGGGTGTGCAAGTCACGTTGCAGCGAGGACAGCGGCGCGCCGTTATCCGGATCGGCCAACCAGCGTTGCAAGGCCTGGGCGGCGCTTTCGAGGATGTCTTGGGCTTCTTCGAGGAAAATCGCCGCGAGGTCATCTTCCATCGAGGTATCGACGGGCGCGTCACGCTCCATTTCCGCCGTCGCGCGGCCCAGTTCGCGGATGCTCAGGGTGCGGCTGCCGTCGCTGCGGATCAGGCCGGTGGCCGACGGGTCGAGGCTCTCCTGGAGCAGGCGGCGCAAGGCCTGTACCCGCTCGGGCTGCGGATGCACATGCTGCCCGGCCGCCAATTCATCGAGCATGTCGATCAGCGCTTCATGGGCGCGCTGGGCCTCCTGGAAAAATTCATCGCTGACCGCCAGGCTGCTTTCCTCTACCGCACCGTAGAGGTCGAGCAAGGCTTCGCAGAGTTCGTCCACCGGGTGCAAGTCGGCCAGGTGCGCGCCTTCGCCGAGGGTGGTCAGCTCATCGAGCAGCGCACTCAGTTCCTGGCCTTCGCCGGGGTGCTGCTGCCAGCGCTGCAAGAGGCTTTCGGCGTCCAGCAGGATGTCCATGCCCTGGGCGAGGAAGTTGTTGATCAGTTGTGGGTCGCGCTTGGTCCGCAGCGCTTTGTCCGGCGCGCTGTTGGCGGCGTGCAGACGCTCGGCCAGCAGGGCCTGGGCGCGCTGGATCAGATCCTCGGCGCCAGGGATCGCTGCCAGCGGCTCGCTGTGCAACTGGCGCAGGCCCCGGCGCAGCAGCCCTTCGGCTTCCAGCAGCAATTCGACCTCATCCAGATCGAGGGCAATCAGATGCGCCCGGTATTCCCGGGCCAGCTCATCCATCGCCCCGGCCAGCTCGGCGATCGGCAGCACGCCGGCCATCGACGCGCTGCCCTTGAGCGTATGCAAGGCCCGCTGCAACTCATCACTGGCCTGCAGGGGCAGGTGGTCGGCCGACTGATCGAGAAAGCGATTGAGACTGGCGAGGTGGCCCTGGGCTTCGCTGTCGAAGATCTTCAACAGCAGCGGATCGAGGGCGGCCACGTCCTGCTCGTCTTCATCCTTCTCATCGCCGCCCTTGGCCAGGACATGCGCGCGGGCGGCCAAGCGGTCGACGTCGTCGCGCTGGCGCTGGTGATTGGCGGCGAATTCGGCCACCAGGGCCGGCAACAACTGCACCGTGTCTTCAATCAACTGACGGACCGAGGCCAACGGCTCGACGCTGCGCTCCAGGACCCGGTTGAGCAGGTTTTCCACGGCCCAGGCCAGTTCACCCAGCACCAGCGCCCGGACCATCCGGCCACTGCCCTTGAGGGTGTGGAAGGCCCGGCGCAGTTCGCTCAGGGCGCCGTGGTCGTCGGGATGCGCAATCCAGCGCGGCAGGTATTCACGCAGGACGTCCAGCACCTCGCCGGTTTCCTCGAGGAAGACCTCGCGCAACTCGTCGTCCACCGGACTTTCATCAAACGGTGGCGGCAACAGGCTGCCCGGGGTGCTCTTGGCCGGCGGATTGACCGCCGAGATCGGGCTGGCCAGCACCTCGGCCAAGGACTGCACCGTCTGCGGGTCGTCCCATTCCTGCAAGTCCTGCATGACCTGGGCTTCGTTGGGGCTCAATACATCGTCGAGCACCGGCACCCGCGCTTCGTCAGGAAAATAACCGAGCGCAGCCAAGCTCCGCTCGACCCCGTCGAGCAACGGCTCGCCAGGAGTTTCCGGGTCCTCGCTCAAGCGCTCCAAGTAGTATTCGAGGCCGGTGATCACGTCAGCCAGGTGGTCGAGTTCTTCCCAACCCGGCTGGGCCTGGTCCAGCAACAGGTGGTCGCGGATGAAACCGTTGCAGGCCTCCACCAGGCTGGCGGCACGGCTCAGGGGAATCATCGCCAGCGCGCCGCGCACCTGGGTCAGCAGCGCCGGCAAGGGCTGCAGTTGCTCGCGGTTCCAGTCCGCGTCGATGTAGTCGACGATCATGTCCTTGGCCTGTTGCAGGCAGGTGTGGGCTTCCTTGATGACGATCTGGTGGATCTGGGTCAGGTCGGTGGTGGGCAGGTGGGTGTCTTCGCGGCTCTCGGGCTCGACGGTGCCGACCATGCCGGCCAGCGTCGCCTCGACGTAGAGCAAGGCCCCGGCGACGTCCATGAGGGTCGCGTCATCCGGCTTGCGCTGGCCCTGGGCGAGGCTCAGGACCACCGCCAGTTGATCGATGATGACCTTGCGCGGCTGGCCGAAACCGAGCACCGCCAGGGTGTCGGCGATCTGCCGCAGCGGCGCCAACAGGCTGTCCAGCTCCGAGGCGTGCTGGCGATCGCTGCGCACGAACAGGTCCAGGCGCTCCTTGACCCGCACCAGTTCCTCGCACAGCGCGGCAAGCACCGAGCGCATGGCATCGCGGTCGGGCCCGGCCAGGCGCGCGCGTTCTTCGTCGACCATGGCGCTGTCGGGCAGCGCGTCGTCCAGTGAGTAGCGTTCTTTCATGATCTGCATCTGCCCGCTGGGATGTTCGGCCTTGGCAATATAGAACAACAAACTCTTGAGCAGGTGGGGCGGTGCCGGCTGATTGATGCCTGGCATGCCTTGGTCCAGCAGGCGCTTGAGTTCCTTGTCGGCTTCCTTGAACAGACTGCGCAGCGTCGGGCTGTTGGCAATACGTCCGTCACGCATGCCTTCGACCAGCGCCGAGGCCACCTGCCATAACGCATTGAGCGGTGCCCCAGTACACAAGGTTTCCAGGCGATGGAAGACCTTGGCCAGGTAACCGAGGTGGGTCGCGTCGTCCTGTTCGCGCAGCAGGCCCACCAGGGCCATTTGCAGGGTCTGGCGCAGTTTGCGCAAGGTGTTTGGCAGGTCAGCGGGTTCGAGGTGCTGCAAGGCCTCGTCGCTGAGCGGCGCAATATCGGGCAACTCGGGGCTGAACAGGCTGGTTTCCGACAACAGGCTCTCGCCCCGGGCACTGCGCAGGTCGTTGATCAAAGGCAGCACCACCAGCGGCAGGTCGCGACGGGCACCTTGTACGCGGTCCAGATAGATCGGCAACTGCCCCAGGGCCTGGCTCAACAGGCTGATGGCTTCGTCGCGATGGGTGACGCGGTTGTCCTGCAGGGCGGCGCACAGCTGCTCCATCTCCTCGGCCAGCAGCGCCGCACCGTAGAACTCGACCATCTGCAGGCCGCCGTGGACCTGGTGAATGCAGGCCAGGCATTGCCCGAGGGCATCCGACGCCTGCGGATCGTCCACCAGGCGGTTGAGGGCCAGATGAGCCTGCTTCAGCGTTTCGGCAATCTCGCCCTTGACCCATTCCAGGGCCACATAGTCGTGCCGATCACCCATAACCACTCCAATCAGGAGAACACAACACGCCCGCGGGGAAAGGATTTACCTGTGGGAGCAAAGCTTGCTCGCGATGCAAACACCTCGGTTCCCGAAGAACCGCGTTATCTTCATCGCGGGCAAGCCTTGCTCCCACAGAAACCTCCTCGCCACAAAAAGCCTTTTCCAACGGATGGATCCGGTTGGTCACCCCTTTTCCTCATCGCCAGCCGCTGCCGCCGGCAACGTGAACCCCGACACCGAACGACGCAGCTGGCTGGCCATTTTCGCCAGGTTGCCAATGCTCTCGGCAGTGGCGGTGGAACCGGATGAAGTCTGCGAAGTGATCTGCTGGATCACGTTCATGGTCAAGGAAATCTGCCCCGCCGAGGTGGTCTGTTGCTGCGCCGCGTTGGAAATGCTCTGGATCAGCGCCGCCAGGGTCTTGGACACGCCTTCGATTTCTTCCAGGGCAACGCCGGCGTCCTGGGCCAGTCGCGCACCGCGCACCACTTCGGTGGTGGTCTGCTCCATGGAAATCACCGCCTCGTTGGTGTCGGTCTGGATCGCCCGCACCAGGGTCTCGATTTGCCGCGTCGCCGCCGAAGAGCGCTCGGCCAGACGCTGCACTTCATCGGCCACCACCGCGAACCCGCGCCCGGCATCACCGGCCATGGACGCCTGGATGGCGGCGTTGAGGGCCAGGATGTTGGTCTGGTCGGCGATGTCGTCGATCAGGCTGACAATGTCGCCAATTTCCTGGGATGACTCACCCAGGCGCTTGATGCGCTTGGCGGTGTCCTGGATCTGCTCGCGAATGTTGTCCATGCCATGAATGGTGTTGTGCACCACCTCGTTGCCCTTGTTGGCAATCTCCACCGACCGCTCGGCCACCGCCGACGACTCGGCGGCATTGGCCGACACCTGGTCGATGGACTGGGCCATTTCATTAATTGAAGTCGAAGCTTCGGAAATTTGCTGGGCCTGGTGCTCGGAGGCCTGCGCCAGGTGCATCGCCGTGGCCTGGGTTTCCTGCACCGCAGCGGCGACCTGGCCGGCGGTGAGGTTGATGGTCGCCACCAGATCGCGCAATTGATCCACCGAGTAATTGATGGAGTCGGCGATGGTGCCGGTGAAGTCCTCGGTGACCGAAGCAGTAACGGTCAGGTCGCCATCGGCCAGGTCTTCGATTTCATCCAGCAACCGCATGATCGCGTTCTGGTTGCGCTCGTTCTTTTGTGCGGTTTCGTGCAACTGGCGGTTGGTTTCGCGGACCATCACCAGGCCAATCAGGATGATCGACATCAGCGCCAGCAAACCCAGCACATAGCCGCCGATGGTATTGACGGAACGCCCGCCGGCGAGGTTTTCGAAGGCGGTGGCCAGGTGCGAAGCCTCGTCGAGCAGGGTCTGCGACAGGTTGAAGATGTTGCCGGCCGATTCGCGGACCTTGAACAGCTCTGGGGAGGTCTCGAGGATTTCGTCCACCGAACCGGAGACGAACTCGAAGAGCTCGCTGATTTCGCTCAGGCGTGCCCGGGCATCGCGGTCCTGGACCTGGGATATCTTCAGGGCCGGGTCACCTTGCAACATGCCATTGAGCACCTGGCCAAAACGCGCGGCGTCGCGCCCGAAGGTGTCGGCGGCCTGGCTGGCGTTTTCGTCCCCCGCCAGCACGGTATTCACCGCGCCGAGGATCCGTTCGGCCAGCAGCGACTGGCGCTGGGCCATGGCCACCTGGGCGGCCGGCGCGCCGCGTTGCAGCAGGATCTCGACGACTTTTTCGTACTCGACCTGCAACTGCGGCACGGTTTCGGCCAGGGTCGCCGCCACCTGGTGTAGCGACAGCACGGTCTGTTCGCTGGAGAGGATGGCATCGGTGTTCTTGAGCAGGCGCTCCCAATCCAGCTGCACGGCGCGCATCTGCGGACGAAGGGTGGCCGGCGCAGGGGGCAGGCCGGTGACCGGGTCGCCCTGTTTCAGGGAGCCCCAGCGCTGGGCGAAGTCATTGCGCGCATCGCTCAGCAGCTTGAACGCCGCGGGCTTGCCGGCGGCGGCCTCGGTGGCGTTCTTGGCGATGCGCTGGGACAGCACCCGCAGCTCGCCGGCATGGCCGATGTACTGTTTGTCATAGGTGGATTGGGTGTTGAGGTAAGCGAAGTTGGCGAACAGCAGCACGATGAAGACGATCAGCGCGACGAACAGCACGATGATCTGCGAACGACTGCGCGACGCTTCCAGTGGCTTGCCTGTTTTTGCTTTGATCATCGGTTCTCGCCTGTACTGCCCAATCCAACTTACAGCTATTAACTGTAAGCAAGCCTTTGTCGTGCAGCCTGCTCAACCAGTGCGGCTCTGTGGGAGCAAGGCTTGCCCGCGATGAGAACGACACAGTTTTCTCGCCAACCGAGGCACCGCCATCGCGAGCAAGCTGTGCTCCCACCGGCTCGCTCCCACAAGGGGCCTGCGCTGCATCTCGTTAAATCGCCACATCCATGAACCCCGGCGAACGCGCCAGGGCAAACGGGCTGAACACTTGCCACTCGCGCTCACCGCCAAACCGGCCCTTGACGAAGGCCGCTTCCGGGCCGTCGAGGTCGTCCACCAGCGTCGGTTCCAGGCTGTCCTGGGCAAAATGCTGCAGCCCAAGGACCTCGTCCACCAACAACCCGGCGAACACCTCGTCGTGATCCACCACCAACACGCGCCGCTGCTTGCGCACGGTCGACAGCTCGTGGCCAAAGAACCCGCACAAGTCCATCAACGGCAACAAACGCCCGCGCAGGTTAGCCACTCCACGCACCCACGGCTTGACCCCGGGCAAATGCGTGTGACGTGGTTCGTGCAGCACTTCGCTGACTTCACCCATCGGCGCCACGTACCAGTGCTCGCCCAAGCGAAAGCCAATGCCGCTCCAACCGGCGCGATGGGTCGGCTGGGAGGGCAGGTCCGCCCCCAGCAACCGGCAGCGCCGGTCGATCTGCAGCAGCAGTTCGAATGCGGTCAGGGATTGGCTCATGGCCGCGCCGTCAACCCGCCAGCACTTTGTTCAGGGTCGCGATCAGGGTTTCTTCGTCCACCGGTTTGGTCAGATAGTCCTTCGCCCCTTGGCGCGTGCCCCAGACCTTGTCGGTGTCCTGGTCCTTGGTGGTGATGATGATCACGGGGATGTGGCCGGTGTCCGGGTCCTTGGTCAGCTGGCGCGTTGCCTGGAAACCGTTGAGGCCGGGCATGACGATGTCCATCAGCACCGCATCGGGTTTTTCCTGGCGGGCCAGGGCCACGCCATCGGCGCCATTCTCGGCCTTCAGGACCTGATGGCCGTGCTTTTCCAGCATGCCGGTCAGTTTGTACATTTCAGTCGGCGAATCATCGACGATCAGAACTCGTGCCATGGTGTTCCCCATTTTCTTGTTGACCCCAGGCCCGTTGGCCAAGTGTCATTAATGTGCCTGGTGCGGCTGGACAGCGGCAAAGCCCGGAACATGGGCCTGTATCGCGCCCAGCAGTTCTTCCTTGCTGAACGGTTTGGTCAAAAACTGATCGGAACCGACGATGCGTCCCTTGGCCTTGTCGAACAACCCGTCGCGGGACGACAGCATGATCACCGGCGTGGCCTTGAACGCGCTGTTGTTCTTGATCAGGGCACAGGTCTGGTAGCCATCGAGGCGCGGCATCATGATGTCGACAAAAATGATGCCCGGATGATGGTCGGCGATCTTGGCCAGGGCATCGAAGCCATCGACGGCCGTGATCACCTCGCAGCCCACGTTGCGCAGCAAGGTTTCGGCGGTGCGGCGGATGGTCTTCGAGTCGTCGATGACCATGACCTTCAAGGCGCTGGGTTGCTGCTGCGTGAGATGCTCTGCCATTGCCACTGCGAACCGGTTTTTAACGCGTAAGTGTGATCGACAGCGCAAACCCTTGATGTTCAAGGCCCGCACGTCACATGGCAGCCTTTTTAGCACAGTCTCCATCGCCGATCTATCGGCCGCTCGGCGCGGTGGTTTTTCCTTGACCGCCAATCTTCCGGGCGCCACTCTGACGCCACTTTTTCACGCCAATATGTGCCCATCACATTTCGAGGAACCAAGCCATGAGCGTACGCGTCGGCATTGTCATGGACCCTATCGCCAGCATTTCCTATAAAAAGGATAGCTCGCTGGCCATGCTGCTGGCCGCTCAGAAGCGCGGCTGGGAGCTGTTCTACATGGAACAGCGCGACCTCTACCAGGCCGAAGGCCAGGCTCGGGCGCGGATGAAACCGTTGAAAGTCTTCGCCAACCCCGAGAAGTGGTTTGAGCTGGGCACCGAGAGCGACGCGCTGCTGAGCGACCTGGACGTGATCCTGATGCGCAAGGACCCGCCGTTCGACATGGAGTTCGTGTACTCCACCTACCTGCTGGAACAGGCTGAAAACGCTGGCGTGCTGGTGGTCAACAAGTCCCAGAGCCTGCGCGACTGCAACGAAAAGCTGTTCGCCACGCTGTTCCCGCAATGCACGCCGCCGACCATCGTCAGCCGTCGCCCGGACGTGTTGCGCGAATTTGCCGACCATCACGGCGACGTGATCCTCAAGCCTCTGGACGGCATGGGCGGCTCCTCGATCTTCCGGCACACCGCTGGCCACCCGAACCTCTCGGTGATCCTGGAAACCCTGACCTTGCACGGCAAGCAGCAGATCATGATCCAGGGTTACCTGCCGGCCATCGTCGATGGCGACAAACGCATCCTGATGATCGACGGCGAACCGGTGGACTATTGCCTGGCGCGCATCCCGGCAGCCGGCGAAACCCGCGGCAACCTGGCGGCTGGCGGGCGCGGCGAGGCGCGGCCGTTGACCGACAAGGATCGCTGGATCGCCGCCCAGGTCGGCCCGACCCTGCGCGAAAAAGGCCTGCTGTTCGTGGGCCTGGACGTAATCGGCGAGCACCTGACGGAGATCAACGTCACCAGCCCGACCTGCATCCGCGAAATCGACAATGCCTTTGGCACCGACATCGGTGGCATGCTGATGGATGCCATCGATCAGAAGCTCAAGGCTCGTTGATCCAGATCTGCTGAAGGAAACCCACATTGCGTTATCATGCCCGGCCTGAAAAAAACGCGATGTTGGTTTCCTTGTCATGACACTCCCGTCCGATCTGCCCCAAGAGCTCGCCCATCGTAGCGTGCGCCCGGCTGATCGCCTCGGTTTTACCCTGTTCCTGGCGGCGTTGATCCACCTGGCCCTGCTGCTGGGCGTCGGTTTTGCCACGGTCGAGCCCAAGCAGATCAGCCAGACCCTGGAAATCACCCTGGCCACCTTCAAGAGCGAGACCAAGCCCAAGAAGGCCGACTTCCTCGCCCAGGAAAACCAGCAAGGCAGCGGCACCCTGGAAAAAAAGGCGATCCCCAAGACCACCGAGATCGCGCCGTTCCAGGACAATACGGTGCAGAAAGTCACCCCGCCGCCAGCGGCCAAGCCCGAAGTGCAGGAGACGGCGCCCAAGGCAGCCGTGACCACCGTGGCGCCGAAGCCGAAAAAGGCCCCGGTCAAGGAAGAGGTCAAGCCTGATCCCAAACCCAAGGCCCCCGAACCCACCTTCGACAGCTCACAGTTGTCCAGCGACATCGCCAGCCTGGAAGCCGAACTGGCCCAGGAGCAACAGCTCTACGCCAAGCGCCCGCGCATCCACCGCCTGAGCGCCGCCTCGACCATGCGCGACAAGGGCGCCTGGTACAAGGACGAGTGGCGCAAGAAGGTCGAGCGCATCGGCAACCTCAACTACCCCGACGAAGCCCGGCGCAAACAGATCTACGGCAACCTGCGGCTAATGGTCTCGATCAACCGTGACGGCTCGCTGTATGAAGTGCTGGTGCTCGAGTCTTCCGGCCAGCCGCTGCTGGACCAGGCGGCCCAACGGATCGTACGCCTGGCCGCACCGTTCGCGCCGTTTACCGGGGACTTGTCGGACATCGACCGGCTGGAAATCATCCGCACCTGGAAGTTCGCCCGCGGCGACAAGCTCTCCAGTAACTGAACCGCCGCCGAGCCCTGCAGGCTCACCCCAGATCGAATGTGGGAGCGAGCTGTCTGGGAGCAAGGCTTGCCCGCGATGAAAACGCCGCAGTCTCTTGAGGACCGCAGCGCCTGGATCGCGAGCAAGCTTTGCTCCCACAAAGCTCGCTCCCACAGGGGATTGGTGACAGTCTCAGGCATTTCCCGGCTTGTCAGTTCGCCCCCGCCCCGCCACACTAGCGCCTATGAAAAACGTCAGCCCCACCTACCTCAAGCATCACTTCCTGATTGCCATGCCGCACATGGCCGATCCGAATTTTGCCCACACCTTGACCTACATCGTCGAGCACACGGCCAATGGGGCCATGGGGCTGGTAATCAATCGCCCGCAGGAATTGAACCTGGCGGACATCCTGGAGCAGTTGCGCCCCGAAGTGGAACCGCCACTCTTGTGCCAGCATGTGCCGATTTTCATCGGCGGCCCGGTGCAGACCGACCGCGGTTTCGTGCTCCATCCGTCGGGCCCCAAATACCAGGCCACCGTAGATCTGGACGGGGTGTCGCTGTCCACCTCCCAGGACGTGCTGTTCGCCATCGCCGACGGCGTCGGCCCTGAGAAAAGCCTGATCGCCCTCGGCTATGCCGGTTGGGAACCCGGGCAACTGGAAGCCGAACTGGCCGACAACGCCTGGCTGACCTGCCCGTTCGACGCCGACATCCTGTTCAACACCAGCAGCGAATTGCGCCTGGAAGCGGCGGCCAGCCGGTTGGGGGTCAACCTCAGCCTGCTCACCAGCCAGGCAGGACACGCCTGATGGCCCTGCGCTTGCTGCTGGGCTTCGATTACGGCACCAAACAGATCGGCGTAGCGGTCGGCCAGGTCATTACCGGCCAAGCCCGCGAGTTGTGCACCTTGAAGGCGCAGAATGGCGTTCCGGACTGGAACCAGGTCGAAGCGCTGATCAAGGAGTGGAAACCCGATGCCGTGGTGGTCGGCCTGCCGCTGAACATGGACGGCACGCCCAGTGACATGTGCCTGCGCGCCGAGAAATTCGCCCGCCGGCTCAATGGCCGCTACAACCTGCCCTTCTATACCCATGACGAGCGCCTGACCACCTTCGAGGCCAAGGGCGAGCGCCTGGTGCGCGGCGGGCAGAAAGGCAGTTACCGCGACAACCCGGTGGACGCCATCGCCGCCGCCCTGCTGCTGCAAGGTTGGCTCGACGCCAACGCCGCCCTGTTCGAAACCTGATTTTTTGAAAGCGCCGCCAAGGCGCTTTCTCTTAGCGATAGACCGCGCCATTCACCACCGGCCCGGGAACCTGAAGGAGCCAGCATGAGCCTGCCCAATCCTGCCGAACTGATCAGCCAGATGGCGATTCGTCTCAAGGCACACCTGGAACACCGCGGCATCAGCGACCCGCGCTACATCGGTATTCGCACCGGTGGCGTCTGGGTCGCCCAGGCCTTGCTCGAAGCACTGGGCAGCCAATCGCCGTTGGGCACCCTGGACGTGTCCTTCTACCGCGACGATTTCAGCCAGAACGGCCTGCACCCACAAGTGCGCCCCTCAGCCCTGCCGTTCGAGATCGAAGGCCAGCACCTGGTACTGATCGACGACGTGCTGATGAGCGGCCGGACCATCCGCGCCGCCATGAACGAACTGTTCGACTACGGCCGCCCGGCCAGCGTGACACTGGTGTGCCTGCTGGACCTGGACGCCGCCGAGCTGCCGATCCGGCCGAACGTGGTCGGTGCGACGCTGACGCTGGCCGCCCACGAGCGGGTCAAGCTCTCCGGCCCGTCGCCGCTGCAACTCGAACTGCAAGACCTTGCCCTTTAACTGCCCTTGTAAGAGTCCATCGCGATGACGCCTCTCGAAACCAAGCGCCCGCTGCAGCTCAACGATCAGGGCCAGCTGCGGCACTTCCTGTCCCTCGACGGCCTGCGCCGCGAGCTGCTGACGGAAATCCTCGACACTGCCGACTCGTTTCTCGAAGTCGGTGCCCGGGCGGTGAAGAAAGTCCCGTTGCTGCGCGGCAAGACCGTGTGCAACGTGTTCTTCGAAAACTCCACCCGCACCCGCACCACCTTCGAACTGGCAGCCCAGCGGCTGTCGGCGGACGTGATTACCCTCAACGTGTCCACGTCCTCGGCGAGCAAGGGTGAAACCCTGCTCGACACCCTGCGCAACCTCGAAGCCATGGCCGCCGATATGTTCGTCGTGCGCCACGGCGACTCCGGCGCGGCGCACTTCATTGCCGAACACGTCTGCCCGCAAGTGGCAATCATCAACGGCGGCGACGGCCGTCACGCCCACCCGACCCAGGGCATGCTGGACATGCTGACCATCCGTCGGCACAAGGGCAGCTTCGAAAACCTGTCGGTGGCCATCGTCGGTGACATCCTGCACTCGCGGGTGGCCCGTTCGAACATGTTGGCTCTCAAGACCCTCGGCTGCCCGGACATCCGCGTCATCGCGCCGAAGACCCTGCTGCCCATCGGCGTCGAGCAATACGGCGTGAAGGTCTACACCGACATGACCGAAGGCCTCAAGGATGTGGACGTGGTGATCATGCTGCGCCTGCAACGCGAGCGCATGACCGGCGGCCTGCTGCCCAGCGAAGGCGAGTTCTACCGCCTGTTCGGCCTGACCACCGCACGCCTGGCCGGGGCCAAGCCGGACGCTATCGTCATGCACCCGGGCCCGATCAACCGCGGCGTGGAGATCGAGTCGGCGGTGGCCGACGGGCCGCACTCGGTGATTCTCAACCAGGTGACTTACGGCATCGCCATCCGCATGGCCGTGCTGTCCATGGCCATGAGCGGGCAAACGGCCCAGCGCCAATTCGACCAGGAGAACGCCCAGTGAAGCTCAGCATTCTCGGCGCACGCGTGATCGATCCAGCCAGTGGCCTGGATCAAGTGACTGATATCCATATCGATGCCTGCAAGATCGTCGCCCTTGGCGCGGCACCGGCCGGTTTCGTCGCGGTCGAGACCCTCGACGCCCAAGGCCTGGTGGCCGCTCCCGGCCTGGTGGACCTGAACGTCGCCCTGCGCGAACCGGGCTACAGCCGCAAAGGCAGTATCGTCAGCGAAACCCGGGCCGCCGCTGCCGGTGGCGTGACCAGCCTGTGCTGCCCGCCGCAGACCAAACCGGTGCTGGACACCTCGGCCGTGGCCGAACTGATCCTCGACCGTGCCCGCGAGGCCGGCAACACCAAGGTCTTCCCGATTGGCGCACTGAGCAAGGGCCTGGACGGCGAGCAACTGGCCGAACTCATCGCCCTGCGTGACGCCGGTTGCGTGGCGTTCGGCAACGGCCTGAACAGTTTCCGCAACACCCGTACCCTGTGCCGCGCCCTGGAATACGCGGCGACCTTCGGCCTGACGGTGATCTTCAACTCCCAGGACCACGACCTGGCCGAAGGTGGCCTGGCCCACGAAGGCCCGACCGCCAGCTTCCTCGGCCTGCCGGGCATCCCGGAAACCGCCGAGACCGTGGCCCTGGCCCGGGACCTGCTGTTGGTGGAACAAAGCGGCGTGCGCGCCCACTTCAGCCAGTTGACCAGTGCTCGCGGCGCGGCACTGATCGCCCAGGCCCAGGCCCGCGGCTTGCCGGTGACCGCCGATGTGGCGCTGTACCAGTTGATCCTGACCGACGAAGCGCTGATCGATTTCAACAGCGTCTACCACGTCCAGCCGCCACTGCGCACCCGCGCCGACCGCGATGGCCTGCGTGAGGCGGTGAAGTCCGGGGTGATTTCGGCCATCTCCAGCCATCACCAACCCCATGAACGCGATGCCAAGCTGGCACCGTTCGGCGCCACCGAGCCGGGAATCAGCAGCGTCGAACTGCTGCTGCCGCTGGCCTTGACGCTGGTGGAAGACGGTCTGCTGGACCTGCCGACCCTGCTGGCGCGCCTGAGCGCCGGCCCGGCCCAGGCGCTGCAACTGCCGGCGGGGAAACTCGCGGTTGGCGCCGCGGCGGACCTGGTGCTGTTCGACCCCGCCGCCACCACCGTGGCCGGTGAAGCCTGGCGTTCCAAGGGTGACAACTGCCCGTTCCTCGGCCATAGCCTGCCGGGGGTGGTGCGTTACACCCTGATGGATGGGCGGATCACCCACCAGGCCTGACAAGCTGCGTCGCTCTCATCGCGAGCAAGCTCGCTCCCACAGGGATCTTTGGTGAACACATGCCTCGTGAACACCTCGATCCAGTGTGGGAGCGAACTTGCTCGCGATGCAGGCGACCCTGTCTTACTGAAAAGCCCCACGCTTCTGCGCATTACGAATCGACACCTGATCATTCAGCGTCCAGAAGTCATACAGAACCCCCAGGAAAAACACCCCGCCGGTCAGCAGGTAGAGAATCCCGCTGAGCCATTTGCCCTGGTACATGCGGTGTACGCCCAGCACCCCGAGAAACGTCAACAGAATCCACGCCACGCTGTATTCGATAGGCCCCGGGGTGAAACGCAGGTCCGCTTCGCGATCCATGGCCGGAATCAGGAACAAGTCGATCAGCCAGCCAATGCCCAGCAGGCCGAAGGTGAAGAACCAGATCGTGCCCGTGACCGGCTTGCCGTAATAGAAACGATGGGCACCGGTGAAACCGAAAATCCACAGCAGATACCCAATGACCTTGCTGTGAGTATCGCGGATTGCATCCTGCTGATAGCTGTTCATGAATGGCCTCTTTTGCTTCGATAGATAAATTTTTTCGGAGTTTTTGTGACTTTTTCGTGTCCAGCCGACAAGCGGTCCTCGGCGACTCGAGCCGGCGAAAGCCCCGTGGTATAGGGGTTCTGTCAGACAATCAGGTCAATTTGTCGCATTTTGCTGGGTTTTGCGCTGCGTTTCGAATCGACAAACGGCCTCGGAAACGCAAAAAAAGCTGTTATAAAGTTGCGCGCTAACCTTTAAGAGCCTTGCCTAATGCGTCCATTTTTCAAGACATGGCTAACCATTTGCCTATTATTGCCACTGGCCGCCCACGCCACCAATCGTGAGCAACGTCTTCCCAACGTCAACGGCTATACCCCGAAATCCCATGTTTCTGCTTCCTTGAGCAAGAACAAGCCAGGCGCCCAGCGCGTGAGCACAGCCAACAGCAAGCTGGTCCCGCCGATGGCGACCAAAGCGAGCAGCAATGTGTTGAGCCGCGCCGTGAATGTACTCGGCACACCTTATCGTTGGGGCGGCAGTAGCCCAAGTAAAGGTTTCGATTGCAGCGGACTGGTGAAATACGCCTTCAATGACGCCACCTTCGACCTTCCGCGCACCTCCAACGCCATGGCCGCCGGTCATGGCGAGAAAGTCGAGCGCAAGGACCTCAAGCCCGGCGACCTGATCTTCTTCAAGCTCAAGAGCCGCCGGGTCAACCACGTGGCCATCTACCTGGGCAACGACCGCTTCATCCACGCCCCGCGGCGTGGCAAGTCGGTGAGCATCGACACCTTGAACAAGCCGTACTGGGACACTCACTACGTGGTGGCCAAGCGCGTGCTGCCGAAAGAGCCGGGTGCGATGCGCGTGGTTCAGCGCTGATTCCGGCACTTTTGCTGTAGCTGATGACCTCATCGCTAGCAAGCTCGCTCCCACACTGGATTTCCATTCGCTGAAAGTCCTGTGGGAGCGAGCTTGCTCGCGATGAGGCCTGCAAAAGCAGCACCCCTCTAGAAGTTATCCGGCGTACGCGCCCGCTCCCGCGCATGTTCGCGGCTGATCAGCCCCTTGTTCACCAAGTCCTTCAGGCACATGTCCAGCGTCTGCATCCCCAGCGAACCGCCGGTCTGGATGGCCGAGTACATCTGCGCCACCTTGTCTTCGCGGATCAGGTTCCGGATGGCCGAGGTACCCAGCATGATTTCATGCGCCGCGATCCGGCCGCCGCCGATTTTCTTGACCAGCGTCTGGGAAATCACCGCCTGCAACGATTCCGACAACATCGAGCGAACCATGGACTTCTCGTCACCAGGGAACACGTCCACCACCCGGTCGATGGTCTTGGCCGCCGACGTGGTGTGCAGGGTGCCGAACACCAGGTGCCCGGTTTCCGCGGCGGTCAGCGCCAGGCGAATGGTTTCAAGGTCGCGCATCTCCCCCACCAGGATCACGTCCGGGTCCTCCCGCAGGGCCGAACGCAGGGCCGTGGAGAAACCCTGGGTGTCGCGGTGCACCTCACGCTGGTTGATCAGGCATTTGCGCGGTTCGTGAACGAATTCGATAGGGTCTTCGATGGTGAGGATGTGATGGTGCTTGTGGCTGTTCAAGTAATCGATCATGGCCGCCAGGGTGGTGGATTTGCCTGACCCGGTCGGCCCGGTCACCAACACCAGCCCACGAGGCGCCTCGGTCACTTTGCGAAACACCTCGCCCATCCCCAGGTCTTCCATGGTCAGGACTTTCGACGGAATGGTCCGAAACACCGCCCCCGCACCGCGATTCTGGTTGAAAGCGTTGACCCGGAACCGCGCGACGCCCGGTACCTCGAAAGAAAAGTCAGTCTCCAGAAACTTTTCGTAATCTACTCGTTGCCGGTCGTTCATGATGTCGTAGATCAGTTCATGGACCTGCTTGTGGTCCAGTGCCGGCAGGTTGATGCGCCTGACATCGCCATCGACGCGGATCATCGGAGGCAGCCCGGCGGACAGGTGCAGGTCCGACGCGCCCTGCTTGGCGCTGAACGCCAGTAACTCAGTGATATCCATAGCGCTCCTCAATTCCAGTAGAATGCCGCGAACCTCACCGCTGGCGCTTCTTTATGTCCACGATAGCAGACAACATCGCTCAGGTTAGTTCGCGCATCCGCGCTGCGGAGCAGGCCGCCCAGCGTGCCGAACACAGTGTCAAACTGCTGGCCGTGAGCAAGACCAAACCCGTCCAGGCCCTGCGCGAAGCCTATGCTGCCGGCCTGCGGGACTTCGGCGAGAACTACCTGCAAGAAGCCTTGGGCAAACAGCTCGAACTGACCGACCTGCCCTTGATCTGGCACTTCATCGGCCCCATTCAATCGAACAAGACGCGCGCTATCGCCGAACATTTCGACTGGGTGCATTCCGTGGATCGCTTGAAAATTGCACAGCGCCTGTCCGAGCAGCGCCCGGCCGACTTGCCACCGCTGAATATCTGCATTCAGGTCAACGTCAGCGGTGAAGCCAGCAAATCCGGCTGCACCCCGGCGGACCTGCCCGCCCTGGCCAACGCCATCAGCGCCCTGCCCCGCCTGAAACTGCGCGGGTTGATGGCGATTCCCGAACCCACCGAAGACCGCGCCGCCCAGGACGCCGCCTTCGCCGCCGTTGAACGCCTGCAAGCCAGCCTGGCGCTACCGCTGGACACCCTTTCCATGGGCATGAGCCACGACCTTGAGTCGGCCATTGCCCAGGGCGCCACCTGGGTGCGCATCGGTACTGCCCTGTTTGGTGCCCGCGACTACGGTCAATCCTGAAACATGGCCGACTCATCTCTTTATAAGGACCTGTCATGAGCAACACGCGTATTGCCTTCATCGGCGCCGGCAACATGGCCGCCAGCCTGATCGGCGGCCTGCGGGCCAAGGGCCTGGACGCTTCCCTGATCCGCGCCAGCGATCCGGGCGAAGAGACCCGTACCCGGGTGAGCGCCGAACACGGTATCGAAACCTTCGCCGACAACGCCCAGGCCATCGACGGCGCGGACGTCATCGTGCTGGCGGTCAAGCCGCAGGCGATGAAAACCGTCTGCGCGGCCCTGCGTCCAAGTCTCAAGCCTCATCAACTGGTGGTGTCGATTGCCGCCGGCATCACGTGCGCCAGCATGAACAACTGGCTCGGCGAGCAGCCGATCGTACGCTGCATGCCCAACACCCCGGCACTGCTGCGCCAGGGCGTCAGCGGCCTGTTCGCCACTTCCCAAGTGTCCGCTGCACAACGCCAGCAGGCCGAAGAACTGCTGTCGGCTGTCGGCCTGGCACTGTGGCTGGACACCGAACAGCAACTGGACGCCGTCACCGCCGTCTCCGGCTCGGGCCCGGCGTACTTCTTCCTGCTGATCGAAGCCATGACCGCCGCCGGCGAGAAACTCGGCCTGCCCCGGGAAACCGCCGCCAGGCTGACCTTGCAGACCGCCCTCGGTGCCGCACACATGGCGGTGTCCAGCGACGTCGATGCCGCAGAGCTGCGCCGCCGCGTGACTTCGCCGGCCGGCACCACCGAAGCGGCCATCAAATCGTTCCAGGCCGGGGGCTTCGAAGCCCTGGTGGAAAAAGCACTCGGCGCCGCCGCGCACCGCTCGGCCGAAATGGCCGAACAACTGGGCCAATAAGGAGCCATTCATGATTGGATTGAACACTGCAGCGGTCTACGTGCTGCAAACCCTCGGCAGCATGTACCTGCTGATCGTGCTGCTGCGCTTCGTGCTGCAACTGGTGCGCGCCAACTTCTACAACCCACTGTGCCAGTTCATCGTCAAGGCCACCCAGCCACTGCTCAAGCCGCTGCGTCGGATCATCCCGAGCCTGTTCGGCCTGGACATGTCGTCGCTGGTCCTGGCGATCCTCGTGCAACTGGCGCTGATGGCCCTGACCCTGCTGCTGACCTACGGCACCACCGGCAACCCGCTGCAACTGCTGATCTGGTCGCTCATTGGCGTGACCGCGCTGTTCCTGAAGATTTTCTTCTTCGCCATGATCATCAGCGTGATCCTGTCGTGGGTCGCACCGAGCAGCCATAACCCGGGCGCCGAACTGGTGAACCAGATCTGCGAGCCGGCCCTGGCGCCGTTCCGCCGCATCCTGCCGAACCTCGGCGGTCTGGATATCTCGCCGATCCTGGCGTTCATGGTGCTCAAGCTGATCGACATGCTAGTGATCAACAACCTGGCGGCGATAACCATGATGCCGGAAATCCTGCGCCTGCTGATCTGACTCACGTGAGCTACTTTCGCTGGGATGGCGACGACCTGATCCTGGAGTGTCACCTGCAACCGGCAGCCCGCAGCGATGATTTCGCCGGGCTGCACGGTGACCGCCTGAAGATCCGCCTCACTGCCCCACCGGTCGAGGGCAAGGCCAACGCGTACCTGATGGCGTTCCTGGCCAAGGCGTTTGGCGTGTCCAAGAGCCAGGTCAGCCTGGTCAGCGGCGAATTGAACCGGCAGAAACGGGTGCGCATCCATTTGCCGAAGAAACTGCCGGAGTTGCCGGGTCTCGTCCCCCGCCAATGAGCGTTCCCACGCTCCACGTGGAAATGCATCCTGTGACGCTCTGCGTCACACCCTGAGCGGAACGCGGAGCGTCCCTGGCAGCATTCCCACGCAAAGCGTGGGAATGATCGGTGCGGTCTATGATTTCCTTGGTTGCCGCCTGCCACAGCGGTCTTTAGACTTACGCCTCATTTCAACGCGAGCAGGGTCGATGCCAGCTGCCTTTCCCCCCGATTCCGTTGGTCTGGTGACGCCGCAAATGGCGCATTTCAGCGAGCCCCTGGCCCTGGCCTGCGGCCGTTCGTTGCCAGCCTATGACCTGATCTACGAAACCTACGGCACCCTCAATGCCACGGCGAGCAATGCCGTGCTGATTTGCCATGCCTTGTCGGGGCACCACCACGCCGCCGGCTACCACAGCATCGACGACCGCAAGCCCGGTTGGTGGGACAGCTGCATCGGCCCGGGCAAGCCCATCGATACCAGCAAGTTCTTCGTGGTCAGTCTGAACAACCTGGGCGGCTGCAACGGTTCCACCGGCCCCAGCAGCCTCAACCCGGACACCGGCAAACCTTTCGGCGCCGATTTTCCGGTGCTGACCGTGGAAGACTGGGTCCACAGCCAGGCGCGCCTGGCCGACCGCCTCGGGATCGGCCAGTGGGCAGCCGTGATCGGTGGCAGCCTGGGAGGCATGCAGGCCCTGCAATGGACCATCACCTACCCGGACCGCGTGCGCCACTGCCTGGCAATCGCCTCGGCGCCCAAGCTGTCGGCACAGAACATCGCCTTCAACGAAGTGGCGCGCCAGGCGATCCTCACCGACCCGGAGTTCCATGGCGGCTCGTTCCAGGAACACGGCGTGATCCCCAAGCGCGGGCTGATGCTGGCGCGGATGGTCGGGCACATCACCTACCTGTCCGACGACTCCATGGGCGAGAAATTCGGCCGTGGCCTCAAGAGCGAAAAGCTCAACTACGACTTCCACAGCGTCGAGTTCCAGGTCGAAAGCTACCTGCGTTATCAGGGTGAAGAGTTCTCCGGGCGTTTCGACGCCAACACGTACCTGTTGATGACCAAGGCACTGGACTACTTCGATCCGGCGGCGAACTTCGACGATAACCTGGCGAAAACCTTCGCCAACGCCACCGCCAAGTTCTGCGTGATGTCGTTCACCACCGACTGGCGCTTCTCCCCGGCGCGTTCGCGGGAGCTGGTGGACGCGCTGATGGCCGCGCGCAAGGACGTCTGCTACCTGGAAATCGACGCACCCCAGGGTCACGACGCCTTTTTGATCCCGATCCCGCGCTACCTGCAGGCGTTCGGCAACTACATGAACCGTATAACGCTGTGAGGACGCCATGAGAGCCGATCTGGAAATCATCCAGGAATGGATCCCCGCCGGCAGCCGCGTGCTCGACCTGGGCTGCGGCAACGGCGAACTGCTGACCTGGCTGCGGGACAACAAGCAAGTCAGCGGCTACGGCCTGGAAAACGACCCGGACAACATTGCCGAGTGCGTCGCCAAAGGCATCAACGTCATCGAGCAGGACCTGGACAAGGGCCTGGGCAACTTCGCCAGCAACAGCTTCGACATCGTGGTCATGACCCAGGCGCTGCAAGCGGTGCACTACCCGGACAAGATCCTCGACGAAATGCTGCGGGTCGGACGCCAGTGCATCATCACCTTCCCCAACTTCGGCCACTGGCGTTGCCGCTGGTACCTGGCGAGCAAGGGCCGCATGCCGGTTTCGGAGTTCCTGCCCTACACCTGGTACAACACGCCGAACATCCACTTCTGCACCTTCGAGGATTTCGAGGCGCTGTGCCGCGAGCGTGAAGCCAAGGTCATCGATCGCCTGGCCGTGGACCAACAGCACCGCCACGGGTGGGCCAGCAAGCTATGGCCTAATCTGTTAGGTGAGATAGGCATCTATCGGGTCAGCAGCCCAGGCCTTACCGATTACCAGGTCGCGGTGTAAGCCCCCCGGCCTTACCAGGAGCACGACATGAACCGTCTAGCGTTGTTTCTCATCACCGCTTGCCTGAGCGTTGGCGCCATGGCCGCCGACGTTATCAAGGGCGAGCGCAAGGAAGTGTTCGGTGATATCACCGTGCACTACAACACCTTCAACTCCACCTTCCTGACACCGGACATCGCCAAGGCCGCCGAGCTGATTCGCAGCAAGCAGCAAGGCGTGATCAACATCTCGGTGCTCAAGGATGGCAAGCCCTTGATGGCCCAGGTCAGCGGCACGGTGAAAGACCTCACCAGCCAGAGCGTCCCGCTGCAATTCAAGCAGGTGAGCGAGCCAGGCGCGATCTACTACATCGCCCAGTATCCGGTGGATCAACAGGAAGTCCGGACCTTCGAAATCAAGGTGCAAACCGGCGACAAGATCAACACCATCAACTTCAACCAGGAACTGTTCCCGGGCCAATGATCAACTTCACCCAACTCGTACTGGCCAGCCACAACGCCGGCAAACTCAAGGAACTGCAAGCCATGCTCGGCGGGTCGGTGCAGTTGCGCTCGATTGGCGAGTTCAGCCAGGTGGAACCGGAAGAGACCGGCCTGTCGTTCGTCGAGAACGCCATCCTCAAGGCCCGCAATGCCGCACGCATCTCGGGCCTGCCAGCGCTGGCCGACGATTCCGGGCTGGCCGTGGACTTCCTGGGCGGCGCGCCAGGCATTTACTCGGCCCGCTACGCCGACGGCAAAGGTGACGCGGCGAACAACGCCAAGCTGCTCGACGCCCTCAAGGACGTGCCCGAAGCCGAGCGCGGCGCTCAGTTCGTGTGTGTGCTGGCCCTGGTCCGCCATGCCGATGACCCATTGCCGATCCTCTGCGAAGGCCTGTGGCACGGGCGCATTCTCACCGAAGCCAGCGGCGAGCACGGTTTTGGCTATGACCCGTTGTTCTGGGTGCCGGAGCGCAATTGCTCCAGCGCCGAGCTGGGGCCGGTGGAAAAGAATCAACTGAGCCACCGCGCCCGCGCCATGGCCCTGCTGCGTCAACGCCTGGGCCTGCAATGATCGACGACACTCCCGCACCGCTGATCCATGGCGGTGTACAAACACCTCGGGCGCCACTGCCAGTGCTGCCGCCCCTGGCGTTGTACGTCCACATCCCGTGGTGCGTGCGCAAATGCCCGTATTGCGACTTCAACTCCCACACCGCCAGCCCGCAGTTGCCGGAAGAGGAATATGTCGACGCCTTGCTGGCCGACCTCGACCAGGATCTGCACGCGGTTCATGGTCGCCCGTTGAGCTCGATCTTTTTCGGTGGCGGCACCCCGAGCCTGTTCAGCGCCCAAGCCTTGGGACGATTGCTCAAGGGTGTGGAAGCGCGGATACCGTTCGCCCAGGACATTGAAATCACCCTGGAAGCCAACCCCGGCACCTTCGAGCAGGAAAAATTCGTCGCTTACCGGGCCTTGGGCATCAATCGCCTGTCCATCGGTATCCAGAGTTTCCAGCAGGCCAAGCTCGAGGCCCTGGGCCGGATCCACAACGGCGACGAGGCGGTGCGCGCCGCCGGCATGGCTCGCCAGGCCGGTTTCGACAATTTCAACCTGGACCTGATGCATGGGCTGCCCGACCAGTCCCTGGAAGACGCCTTGAGCGACCTGCGCCAGGCCATCGCCTTGAAGCCGACGCATTTGTCCTGGTACCAGCTGACGCTGGAGCCGAATACGGTGTTCTGGAACCAGCCGCCGACATTGCCCGAAGACGACACGCTGTGGGACATCCAGGAAGCCGGGCAAGCCTTGCTGGCCGAACACGGCTACGCCCAATACGAAGTCTCGGCCTACGCCCAACCCGGCCGGGCGGCGCGGCATAACCTCAACTACTGGAGCTTCGGCGACTTCATCGGCATTGGTGCCGGCGCCCACGGCAAGCTCAGCCATCCGGACGGGCGCATCGTGCGCACCTGGAAGACCCGCCTGCCCAAGGACTACCTCAACCCGGCCAAGAGCTTCCAGGCCGGCGAGAAAACCCTGGCCAACGAAGAGCTGCCGTTCGAGTTCCTGATGAACGCCCTGCGCCTGACCGCGGGCGTGGAAGCGCGGCTGTACCCGGAGCGCACCGGGCTGCCCCTGCAAAGCCTGGCCGAAGGCCGGCGCGAGGCCGAACAAAGCGGGTTGTTGCAGGTCGAACCGACACGTCTGGCGGCCACCGAGCGCGGACAGCTGTTTCTCAACGACTTGCTGCAGACATTTCTGAGCTGATCAAAACAAGGAAATCGAATGGATCTGGTACTCGACCTGTTGGCCACCGTGTCCCGCTGGAGCCGCAGCAACCTGTCGGAAATCTCCCTGGCATTGGTAGGCTGCCTGTTGGTGCTGTTTGGTGCCGACATCAAGGGCTGGGTCGAACAACGCCTGGGCAGCATCGCTGGCGCCTTGCGCGTCCCGCTGATCGCCCTGCTGTGCATGATCGGCAGCGGCGCGGCACTGATCTACGCCACGCCGTGGGTCGTTCGGGGCTTGAGCCAGTTCAACAACTACAGCCTGGCGCCGGTGTTGTTGGTGGTACTGGTGTTGATAGGCGTAGTCGCGGATCGGCGCTGACCCGGTCACCTGAAACAACTGTGGGAGCGAGCTTGCTCGCGATGAGGCCATAACATCCAACATCAAGGTTGACTGTTATGCCGCTATCGCGAGCAAGCTCGCTCCCACAGGGGATCCCATTTCAGCAGGATCTTCGGGTGCTTACGCCACCTTCTCGAACTTCAAATCCCAAACCCCGTGCCCAAGGCGTTCGCCTCGGCGCTCGAACTTGGTAATCGGCCGTTCAGCCGGGCGTGGCACGCACTTGCCGTCTTCGGCCAGGTTGCGATAGCCCGGGGCGACGCTCATCACTTCCAGCATGTATTCGGCGTAGGGTTCCCAGTCGGTAGCCATGTGCAACACACCGCCGACCTTCAACTTGCTGCGCACCAGTTCAGCGAACGACGCCTGGACGATACGGCGCTTGTGGTGGCGGCTTTTGTGCCAAGGGTCCGGGAAGAACAGCATCAGCCGGTCGAGGCTGTTATCGGCCACGCAGCGACTGAGCACTTCGATGGCGTCGCAATCGTAGACCCGCAGGTTGGTCAGCCCTTGGGTCAGCACGCCATTGAGCAGTGCACCGACGCCCGGACGATGGACTTCCACCCCGATGAAATCCTGCTCCGGCGAGGCGGCGGCCATTTCCAGCAACGAATGACCCATGCCGAAGCCGATTTCCAGCGAGCGCGGGGCCGAGCGGCCGAAGACCTGGTCAAAATCCACCGGTGCATCGGCCAGCGGCAGGACAAACAGCGGCGCGCCCTGCTCCAGGCCGCGCTGCTGGCCTTCAGTCATGCGCCCGGCGCGCATCACGAAACTCTTGATGCGGCGGTGCTGGCGCTCTTCGCCTTCTTCCGGCAGGACCGGCGTGTCGTTCGATTCAGTCATCAATGGCTCTTACTTGATCAGACCATCCAGCGGCGAGGAGGCGCTGGCGTAAAGTTTTTTCGGCATGCGGCCAGCCAGGTACGCCAGGCGACCGGCGACGATGGCGTGCTTCATGGCTTCGGCCATGAGGATCGGCTGCTGGGCGTGGGCGATGGCCGAGTTCATCAGCACCGCTTCGCAACCCAGTTCCATGGCGATGGTGGCGTCGGAAGCGGTACCGACACCGGCATCCACCAACACCGGGATCTTGGCTTCTTCCAGGATGATCTGCAGGTTGTACGGGTTGCAGATCCCCAGGCCTGTGCCGATCAGGCCGGCCAGCGGCATGACCGCGATGCAGCCGATTTCCGCCAATTGACGGGCGATGATCGGGTCATCGCTGGTGTAGACCATCACGTCGAAGCCTTCCTTGACCAGGGTTTCAGCGGCCTTGAGGGTTTCGATCACGTTGGGGAACAGGGTTTTCTGGTCCGCCAGCACTTCCAGCTTCACCAGGTTGTGGCCGTCGAGCAGCTCACGGGCCAGGCGGCAGGTGCGCACGGCCTCGATAGCGTCGAAGCAACCGGCGGTGTTCGGCAGGATGGTGTAGCGGTCCGGCGGCAGGATATCCAGCAGGTTCGGTTCGCCCGGGTTCTGGCCGATGTTGGTCCGGCGCACGGCGACGGTCACGATTTCGGCGCCCGAGGCCTCGATGGCCAGGCGGGTTTCTTCCATGTCGCGATATTTGCCGGTGCCTACCAGCAAACGCGACTGGTAGGTACGACCGGCCAGGACGAAGGGCTTGTCGCTACGAACGATGCTCATGGGAAATCCTCTGTTGGGGTGAGGTTCTTGCGAAATGCTGCGAAACCGAGGCGACTAGCCGCCGCCAATGGCATGAACCACTTCGACGCTGTCGCCATCGTTCAACGTGGTTTCGGCGTGCTGGCTGCGCGGGACGATATCCAGATTGAGTTCCACCGCGACGCGGCGTCCGGTGAGTTCCAGACGGGTCAGCAGGGCCGCGACGGTTTCACCGTCGGGCAGATCAAGGGGTTCGCCGTTCAACTGAATGCGCATGCCGGATGCCGCCATCATTTTTAGGGGCTGGCATTCTAGCCCGATCAGTCTGGGCGACCCAAGCCATTCGTCATGAAATGGACCGCCCGGTCAGCCCAGCCGCCAGGCGGCAAGCCCCAGGCACACCCAGCCGATCAGGAACGCCACACCGCCCAACGGCGTGATGATGCCCAGCTTGCTGATGCCCGTGAGGGTCAGCAGGTACAGGCTGCCGGAGAACAACAGGATGCCGACCACAAATGAAACCCCGGCCCAGGTGACGATGCGGCCGGGAATGTGTGTGGCCAGCAGCGCAACGCCCAGCAACGCCAGGGTGTGCACCAGTTGGTAGGTGACGCCGGTGTGGAAAATCGCCAGGTATTCGGCGCTCAGGCGGCTTTTCAGGGCATGGGCGGCAAATGCCCCCAGCGCCACGCCTGTGAAGCCGAAAAAAGCGGCCAGCATCAGAAAGCTACGCAGCATGAGAACTCCAGTCAGACTCGATGGACAGGGTCTGTATAATGGCCCGCTCGACGGGTTCGGCCAAGCCATCTCTATGCTGCGTTTATTATTTCGACGATTCCTTAAAGCCCTGCTCTGGTTCGCCGTTGGCAGCGTTGTGCTCGTGCTGTTGTTTCGGGTGGTACCGCCGCCGTTCACGGCGCTGATGATCGAGCGCAAGGTTGAATCCTGGTTCGGCGGCGAACCCATCGACCTGCAACGCACCTGGCAGCCTTGGGACCAGATCTCCGATAGCCTGAAAGTGGCGGTGATTGCTGGCGAAGACCAGAAATTCCCCGAGCACTGGGGCTTCGACATCGGCGCGATCCAGGCCGCGTTCGCCCACAATGGGCGTGGCGGTTCGATTCGCGGCGCCAGTACCCTCAGCCAGCAAGTGTCCAAGAACCTGTTCCTGTGGTCGGGCCGCAGCTGGCTGCGCAAGGGGCTGGAGGCCTGGTTCACCGCACTGATCGAAGTGTTCTGGCCCAAGCAGCGGATCCTTGAGGTGTACCTCAACAGTGTCGAGTGGGATGACGGCGTGTTCGGGGCCGAAGCCGCAGCACGACATCATTTTCGCGTAGGCGCCGACGCCTTGTCCCGGCAACAGGCCAGCCTGCTGGCGGCGGTCTTGCCTAACCCGCGCAAATGGAGCGCCGGCCGGCCGAGCCCCTATGTGCTACGGCGGGCGGGCTGGATTCGTCAGCAGATGAGCCAGTTGGGGGGCGACAGTTATTTGCTGGAACTCAACAATTCGCGGCGAGCGCCTTGGGCCCAGTAGCTGCAACACTGAAGCCCCACCTGTGGGAGCGAGCTTGCTCGCGATAGCGGCGGGTCAGCCACATTGAAGTTGACTGATCTACCGCTATCGCGAGCAAGCTCGCTCCCACAGGGGATTGCAGCGCACAAACAAAAACGCCCCGATCATCACTGATCGGGGCGTTTTTTATGGCCGCTATCGCAGTCAGGCGGCGATCGACACCTTGAGCTTGTTCATCGCGCTCTTCTCAAGCTGACGAATCCGCTCGGCCGACACGTTGTACTTCTGCGCCAGGTCGTGCAGCGTGGCTTTTTCCTCAGCCAGCCAGCGCTGGTAGAGGATGTCGCGGCTGCGCTCGTCCAGCACTTCCAGGGCTTCGTGCAGGTTGGTGTTGGAGTTGTCACTCCAGTCGGCGTCTTCCAGTTGACGCGCCGGGTCGTACCGGTGGTCTTCCAGGTAGTTGGCCGGCGATTGGAAAGCGCTGTCGTCGTCCGCTTCGGCGGCCGGGTCGAAGGCCATGTCATGGCCGGTCAGGCGACTTTCCATCTCGCGCACTTCCCGAGGCTCTACGCCCAGGCTTTCGGCGACACGGTGGACTTCTTCGTTGTTCAGCCAGGCCAGGCGCTTCTTCTGGCTGCGCAGGTTGAAGAACAGCTTGCGCTGGGCCTTGGTGGTCGCGACTTTCACGATGCGCCAGTTGCGCAGGATGAACTCGTGGATTTCCGCCTTGATCCAGTGCACCGCAAACGACACCAGGCGCACACCCATTTCCGGGTTGAAACGCTTGACCGCCTTCATCAGGCCGACGTTGCCTTCCTGGATCAGGTCGGCCTGGGCCAGCCCGTAGCCGGAATAGCTGCGGGCGATATGTACGACAAAACGCAGGTGGGCGAGCACCATCTGCCGAGCCGCCTCAAGATCCTGCTCATAATAGAGACTCTCGGCCAGTTCACGCTCCTGCTCGGGGGTCAGCAATGGAATGCTGTTGACCGTGTGCACATAGGCCTCCAGGTTCGCACCCGGGACCAGAGCATAAGCAGGTTGCAAAGAAGTGGTCATACGAAAAAACCTCCGACTCACATAACTCGTGCAGTTCAGCACTGCGAAAATTGACCGGGAACCCTAGGACAAGTTCCCACAAAGACTGAAAGGTCAATACACGCAAAAAAACACTTATTTTGGCGCAAGCTCACGCAAGTGGCGTGCGACCGCAATCCATGCACCGATATAACCCAACAGCACCGCGCCAAGCAAGAGCGACAGACCGTCGGCGACTGGCACGCCGGCCAGCGAGAAATCACTGCCGTACAAACCGGCCAACCCTGTTACCGCATCGTTCAGCCAGTCCAGGCCGAACGCCAATACACCCCAGGACAGAATCCCGGCACCGAAGCCATACAGCGCGCCCATATAAAGGAAGGGCCTGCGTACATAACTGTCCGTACCGCCGACGAGTTTAATCACTTCTATCTCGGTGCGGCGGTTTTCAATATGAAGACGAATGGTATTGCCTATCACCAAAAGTAATGCAGAAACCAGCAGCACCGTCAGACCGAAGACAAACCGGTCGCCGAGCTTGAGGATCGCCGCAAGACGCTCGACCCAGACTAGATCAAGTTGCGCCTGTTGTACCTTCGGCAACTCGGAAAGTCTTTGTCTTAATGCTTCAAGGGTCGGTTTGTCGACCTCATTCGGCGTCACCAGCACCACGCCCGGCAGCGGGTTCTCCGGCAGTTCCTTGAGGGCTTCGCCCAGGCCGGACTGCTGCTGGAATTCTTCAAGCGCCTGCTCGCGCCCGATGTATTCGGCATCGGCCACGCCCGGCATGGCCTTGATCTGCTCGCGCAACGCCTGGCCTTCGCCGGGGCTCGCGTCCATCTGCAGGTACAGGGAAATCTGCGCCGCGCGCTGCCAGGAGCCGCCCAGGCGCTCCACATTGCTTAGCAATAATGACAGGCCCATGGGCAGGCTCAGGGCAACCGCCATCACCATGCAGGTAAAGAAGCTGCCGATGGGTTGCTTGCCCAGGCGCCGCAGGCTGTCCAGCAGGCTGGCGCGATGGCTTTCGATCCAGGCGCGCAGCAGCGTGGAAAAGTCCGGGCCGTCATCATCGTCGCGTTTTTTCTTTTGCGGCTGCGGATCGGAGGCCTTCGGGGCCACGCGTTCGGCCACTTTCGGGCTGCGAGTAGCACTCATACACCCGCCTCCCCGTCACCAATCAGGCGTCCGCGCTGCAATGTGAGCATGCGGTGACGCATACGTGCGATCAATGCCAGGTCGTGACTGGCAATCAGCACACTGGTGCCCAGGCGGTTGATGTCTTCGAATACGCCCATGATCTCCGCAGCCAGGCGCGGGTCGAGGTTACCGGTAGGTTCGTCCGCCAGCAGCAAGGCCGGGCGATGGACGATGGCGCGGGCGATGCCGACGCGCTGCTGTTGACCGGTGGACAGGTCGCCCGGGTACAGGTCGGTCTTGTCCGACAGGGCCACGCGCTCCAGGGCCGAGTCCACGCGCTTGATGATCTCGGCCTTGGACAACCCGAGGATCTGCAACGGCAACGCCACGTTGTTGAACACCGTGCGATCGAACAGCAATTGGTGATTCTGGAACACCACGCCGATCTGCCGTCGCAGGTAGGGAATCTGGGCATTGCTGATGGTGCTCAGGTCCTGGCCGGCCAGCAGCAGTTTGCCGGTGGAGGGCCGCTCCATCGCCAGCAGCAGGCGCAGCAAGGTACTTTTACCGGCGCCGGAATGGCCGGTGACAAACAGAAACTCGCCCCGACGGACCCGAAAGCTCAGCTCATGCAAGCCGACGTGACCGTTCGGATAGCGTTTACCGACCTGCTCGAAACGAATCATGAATGCTCCCGTTCGGCAAACAGTGCCTGGACAAAGGGCTCGGCTTCAAAGGTGCGCAAGTCGTCGATGCCTTCACCCACGCCGATATAGCGAATGGGCAGGCCGAACTGCTTGGCCAGGGCGAAAATGACCCCGCCCTTGGCGGTGCCGTCAAGCTTGGTCAAGGCCAGCCCGGTCAGTTCGACGGTCTGGTTGAATTGCTTGGCCTGGTTGATGGCGTTCTGGCCGGTACCGGCGTCCAGCACCAGCAGCACTTCGTGGGGTGCGTCGGCGTCGAGCTTGCCGATCACCCGGCGCACCTTCTTCAACTCTTCCATCAGGTTGTCTTTGGTGTGCAGGCGACCGGCCGTGTCGGCGATCAACACATCGATGCCACGGGCCTTGGCGGCCTGCACGGCGTCGAAGATCACCGAAGCGGAGTCGGCGCCGGTGTGCTGGGCAATCACCGGGATCTTGTTGCGCTCGCCCCACACTTGCAGCTGTTCGACCGCAGCCGCGCGGAAGGTGTCGCCCGCCGCCAGCATGACTTTCTTGCCTTCGAGCTGCAGCTTCTTGGCCAGCTTGCCGATGGTGGTGGTCTTGCCGGCACCGTTGACGCCGACGACCAGGATCACGAACGGCTTGTTCTGCGAGGCGATCACCAGCGGCTTTTCAACCGGCTTGAGCAGACTGGTCAGCTCGCCTTGCAGGGATTTGTACAGCGCATCGGCGTCGGTCAGTTGCTTGCGCGCGACCTTCTGGGTCAGGCTCTGGATGATCACCGAGGTGGCCTCGACACCGACGTCGGCGGTCAGCAGGCGGGTCTCGATATCTTCCAGCAATTCGTCGTCGATGACTTTCTTGCCCAGGAACAGGCTGGCCATGCCTTCGCCGATACTGGCGCTGGTCTTGGACAGGCCCTGCTTGAGGCGGGCGAAGAAGCCGACCTTGTTTTCCTCGGCGCTACGGACGGGCTCGACGGGGGCGACGGTTTCCAACAGGGCAGGTGCCGGCTCGGGCGCGGCTTGCGCAACCTGGGATGCGACAACGGCGACCGGCGGCTCAATGACAGCGTCGACGACTGGTGCCTCGACAATCTGCGGCGGCGCTGGAATCGGCGGGGTGATATGGGGCGTCGTTTCCTCGACCAGCGCGACCGGCTCTTCCGCCACCGGCAAGGTCAACCAGGGGGTTTGCTCGACGGGCGGGGTCAGCGGTTGCTCGGCCACCGGCTCAGCAACGGTCTCAGGCTCGACCGGTTGCAGCACCGGCTCGGCAATCGGCAGGACGATGGGCGCGGTTGCTTCGACCACTGCCTCGGCGGCGGGCTCAGGCAGCGGTTGTGGCTGTTCGACGACGGTTTCCTGCGGCTTCTTGCGCAGCCATCCGAACAGGCCTTTTTTCTCGCCAGCCGCAGCTGGGGTCTTCTTGTCGTCGTTGGAACCAAACATGGAGGACGGCTATCTCACGGTAGCGAAGCGCCACAAGGGCGCCTCGGTGATAAATATTCAATGCTGAACAGACTGCGTTTCATCCAGCTTGTTCACGCGCAACATTTTGTCGAGACGTCCCAAGGACACCCCAAAGTCGATTTTTTCGAAGGACTGGTACGGCATCATCGGCGAAAACGCTGGGATCAACGGGCAAACCCGACATTTCTCCGGGGAACCCAGACAACCCCGGGCCGATAAAAGGCCCGATAGGCGTGGCCGCCAGTAAAACGGACCGTTATCCTAGCACCCTCTCGCCCGCCGACGCTAAGACCTAGCGGGCAACCCAACAGGTTTAAACACGAATGAATGCTCTTGCCCGCCGCGCCGCAGGCCTGCTGCTCAGCACAGTTTGTCTGCCCTTTTCAGCCTTGGCTGCCGACCCACAACCCACCCACGAATTTACCCTCGACAACGGCTTGAAGGTCGTCGTGCGCGAAGACCATCGTGCGCCGGTGGTGGTCTCCCAGGTCTGGTACAAGGTTGGCTCCAGCTACGAAACGCCAGGCCAGACCGGTTTGTCCCACGCCCTTGAGCACATGATGTTCAAGGGCAGTGAAAAAGTCGGCCCCGGCGAAGCGTCGCTGATCCTGCGCGACCTCGGTGCCGAAGAGAACGCCTTCACCAGCGATGACTTCACCGCCTATTACCAGGTATTGGCCCGCGATCGCCTGGGCGTGGCTTTCGAACTGGAAGCCGACCGCATGGCCAGCCTGCGCCTGCCGCCGGAGGAGTTCAGCCGCGAGATCGAGGTGATCAAGGAAGAACGCCGCATGCGCACCGACGACAAGCCCATGTCCAAGGCCTATGAGCGCTTCAAGGCCATGGCTTACCCGGCCAGCGGCTACCACACGCCGACCATCGGCTGGATGGCCGACCTGGACCGGATGACCGTCGAGGAGCTGCGTCACTGGTACGAGTCCTGGTACACCCCGAACAACGCGACCCTGGTGGTGGTCGGCGACGTGACGCCGGACGAGGTCAAGTCCCTGGCCCAGCGATATTTCGGCCCGATTGCACGGCGCGCGGTGCCGGTCGCGAAAATCCCCCTGGAGCTGGGCGAACCCGGCGAGCGCCAGATCACCTTGCATGTGCAAACCCAACTGCCCAGCGTGATGCTGGCCTTCAATGTGCCCAGCATCGCCACCGCGACGGACAAGGGTTCAGTCAACGCGCTGCGGCTGATCTCGGCCCTGTTGGACGGTGGCTACAGCGGGCGGATCCCGACGCAGCTGGAGCGCGGCGAAGAGCTGGTGTCTGGTGGTTCGTCGAGCTACGACGCCTACACCCGTGGCGACACGCTGTTCACGTTGTCGGCGACGCCCAACACCCAGAAAAACAAAACCATCGCCCAAGCCGAAGCCGGCCTGTGGCGCTTGCTTGAACAGTTGAAAACCACCGCGCCGACTGCCGAAGAGCTGGAACGCGTGCGCGCCCAGGTCATCGCCGGCCTGGTCTATGAACGCGACTCGATCACCAGCCAGGCCACCGCCATCGGCCAGCTGGAGACCGTCGGTTTGTCCTGGAAGCTGATGGACACCGAACTCGCTGAACTGCAAAGCGTGACCCCGCAAGATATCCAGAAGGCAGCCCAACTGTATTTCACCCGCTCGCGCCTGAGCGTTGCGCATGTCCTGCCCGAGGAGAAAGCTCATGAGTGAGCGCAAATCACGGCGCCCGGTATTGATCGGCCTGGCGCTCATCGCCCTGGCCGGCTCCCTGGCGTTCTATCTGTCGCCGACCACCGACGTCACCGCCAGCCAGGCACTGGATAACGCCAAGTCCGGCAACAAGCTGCAATCATTGGCGGAACTGGACGGCAAGGCCCCCAGCCACCGCCAGCTCGACGTGCAAACCTGGAAAACCGCCGACGGCGCCAAGGTGCTGTTCGTCGAAGCCCGCGAATTGCCAATGTTCGACCTGCGCCTGACCTTCGCCGCCGGCAGCAGCCAGGACGGCGACGCTCCCGGCCTCGCACTGCTGACCAACGCCATGCTCAACGAGGGCGTGGCCGGCAAGGACGTCAGCGCCATTGCCCAAGGCTTCGAAAGCCTCGGTGCCGATTTCGGTAACGGCGCCTACCGGGACATGGCCGTGGCGTCCCTGCGCAGCCTCAGCGCAGCCGACAAGCGTGAGCCGGCATTGAAGCTGTTCGCCGAGGTCGTCGGCAAACCGACCTTCCCTGCCGACTCCTTCGCCCGCATCAAGAACCAGATGCTCGCCGGTTTCGAATACCAGAAACAGAACCCAGGCAAACTGGCCGGACTGGAACTGATGAAGCGCTTGTACGGCGATCATCCTTATGCCCACTCCAGCGACGGCACCGCCGACAGCATTCCGCCAATCACCCTGGCCCAGGCCCGGGCGTTCCACGCCAAGGCCTATGCCGCCGGCAACGCAGTGATCGCGCTGGTGGGGGATTTGTCCCGCGCCGAAGCCGAAGCGGTTGCCAACCAGGTGTCCGCCGCGCTGCCCAAAGGCCCGGCGCTGGCGAAAACCCCGCCACCGGTGGAACCCAAGGCGAGCATTGGCCACATCGAATTCCCGTCCAAGCAGACCAACCTGATGCTCGCGCAACTGGGCATCGACCGCGACGATCCGGACTATGCCGCCGTGTCCCTGGGCAACCAGATCCTCGGCGGTGGCGGCTTCGGTACTCGGCTGATGACCGAGGTTCGGGAAAAGCGCGGCCTGACCTACGGCGTGTACTCTGGTTTCACGGCGATGCAAGCCCGCGGCCCGTTCATGATCAATCTGCAAACCCGTGCGGAAATGAGCGAAGGCACCTTGAAACTGGTGCAGGACGTGTTCGCCGACTACCTCAAGAATGGTCCCACCCAGAAAGAACTCGATGATGCCAAGCGTGAGTTGGCCGGCAGTTTCCCGCTGTCCACCGCCAGCAATGCCGACATCGTCGGCCAGCTCGGCGCCATGGGTTTCTATGACTTGCCGCTGAGCTACCTGGAGGACTTCATGCGTCAGTCCCAGGAACTGACCGTCGAGCAGGTCAAGGCCGCACTGAACAAGCACCTGAGCACCGACAAAATGGTCATCGTCACCGCCGGCCCGAGCGTGCCGCAAAAACCGCTGCCGCCCCCCACTGACAAACCTGCCGAGCAGCCGCTCGGGGTTCCGGAGCACTAATGGCCCGCCCATCGAATTCCAGCAAGAAACCCGTGCACAACGGTGTGAACCAGTTGCGCATCATCGGAGGCGAATGGCGTAGCCGGCGCTTGAGCTTCCCTGACGCCCCGGGCCTGCGCCCCACTCCCGACCGCGTGCGCGAAACCCTGTTCAACTGGCTCGCACCCTACGTAGCAGGTGCCCGGGTGCTCGACCCGTTCGCCGGCAGCGGCGCGCTGTTTCTCGAGGCCCTGTCCCGTGGCGCCGCCATGGGCCAGGCGCTGGACGCCAGCAACCTGGCGGTCTCCAGCCTGAAAGAACACTTGGGCACCCTGCGCTGCACCGTCGGCCAGGTGCAGACCGCCGACGCACTGCGCTACCTGGACAGCCAACCGGCGACACCTTTCGACCTGGTGTTCCTCGACCCACCTTTCAACCAGAACCTGTTGCCGACGGTCTGCGCCTTGCTCGAGGAACGTCAGTGGTTGTCCGAGGATGCCTGGGTCTACACTGAAAGCGAAACCGCCCCGTCCACCCTGGGCTTGCCGGGCAATTGGCGCTTGCATCGCGAGCAGAAATCCGGACGGGTGTATTACGCGTTGTGGCAGCGTTTGGCAAAGGACATTGACTGAACGGCTGACCAGTGCATCGAGAATAATAATGATGTCCGCCGCATCTGAGCGTTTCGTCCCTGCCCCGGGCCTTGGCAACCCGCACTTGCAAACCCTGTGGGGCCCGTTATGGCGCCAGACCACCCACATCGAGCGCCAACGCGAGCGCTTGTGGCTGGAGGACGGTGATTTCCTCGACCTTGACTGGCACGGCCCCCACAGCGCCGAGGCACCACTGGTGCTGGTGCTGCACGGGCTGACCGGTTCTTCCAACTCGCCTTACGTGGCCGGGCTGCAGCAAGCGCTCGGTCGCCAGGGCTGGGCCAGTGCGGCCTTGAACTGGCGTGGCTGCTCGGGTGAGCCGAACCTTCTGCCCCGCAGCTACCACTCGGGCGTCAGCGAAGACCTGGCCGCCGCCATCGCTCACTTGCGCGCCCGCCGGCCCTTGGCGCCGCTGTTTGCGGTGGGTTATTCACTGGGCGGCAATGTGCTGCTCAAGCACTTGGGGGAAACCGGCCGCGACAGCCAGTTGCAAGGGGCGGTGGCGGTCTCGGTGCCGTTTCGCCTCGACCAGTGTGCCGATCGCATCGGCCAGGGATTCTCCAGGTTCTACCAGGCGCATTTCATGCGCCAGCTCGTGGCCTATGTGCGCAACAAGCAACGCCAGTTCCAGCACGACGGACGCCACGAAGGCCTGGCGACTCTCGCGGCGCTTGGCCCGTTGGAAAACATGCGCACCTTCTGGGACTTTGACGGCCGGGTGACCGCGCCGCTGCACGGGTTCTCCGATGCAGCGGATTACTACCGCCGTGCCTCCAGCCGTTATTTCATGGCCGGTATCAGCACGCCGACCCTGGTTATCCAGGCCGCCGACGATCCTTTTGTGTTTCCTCACAGCCTGCCAGAGCCGGGCGAATTATCCGCCTCGACCCGGATTGAACTGCACGCCCAGGGCGGGCATGTGGGGTTTGTCGACGGAACCCTGCGGCGCCCGGGGTACTACCTGGAGCGGCGGATTCCCGATTGGCTGGCCAACCTGGCGCACGACTGAGCGTGATGGTTCATGACCAATACACATCCCCTGTGGGAGCGAGCTTGCTCGCGATAGCGGTGGGTCAGCGACATTGAAGTTGACTGTCACACCGTCTTCGCGAGCAAGCCCGCTCCCACATTGGTTCCGGGTGTTTGTTATTCGCCCTTCGCCACGCCCCGCTGGGGATCATTGATCCACTCACTCCACGAGCCAGCATATAGCCGCCCCAACGGGTAGCCTGCCAGGCACAAGGCAAACAGGTTATGACACGCCGTCACGCCGGAGCCGCAATAGGCCACCAGGTCAGTGGGCGAGCGCTCGCCCAGTTTTTCGGCGAAGCGCTGCTTGAGCTGATCGGCCGGCAAGAAGCGGCCATCGGCGCCCAGGTTGTCGGTGAACGCCGCGCACTGGGCGCCCGGGATATGCCCGGCTATCGGGTCGATGGGCTCGACTTCACCTTTGAAACGCGGCAACGCCCGGGCATCCAGCAGGGTCATGTCCGCTTGGCCAAGGCGTTGGTGCAGCGCTTGGGCGCTGAGCACCAAGCTCGCATCCGGTGCCCCGCTGAAGGTCCCGCGACTGTTCTGCGGCGGATCCAGGCTCAAAGGCAAGCCAGCGGCGTGCCAGGCCTTGAGCCCGCCGTCGAGGATGTACACGCCATCGCGCTTGCCCAGCCAGGCCAGCAACCACCAGGCCCGCGCGGCATAGGCGCCGGGGCCGTCGTCGTACAGCACGACATCGCTATCGTTATCGATCCCCCAGGCCTTGAGGCGCTCGATCAATGCCCCCGACTCCGGCAGCGGATGACGTCCGGTCACACCTTTGGTCACCGGCCCGCTCAGGTCGCGCTCAAGGTCCGCGAACGCTGCACCGGCGATGTGGCCCTCGGCATAACTGCGCTGACCGTAATCGGGGTCTTCCAGGGCAAAACGGCAATCGAGGATGACCAGCCCAGGCTGTGATCGCCGCTGTTCGAGGGCTTGAGGGCTGATGAGTCGCGCAATGGGCATGATGAGCTCCTGTGGCTAAGTCGGGGATCGGTCCTACTGCCCTTCCTCCAGGGTCTGGGCCAGGGGGACGTAATACTCTTTGAACAGTGCATCCACTTCTTCGCGGGCCTGATCGGTCACGAAACCGGCCTCCAACACCAGCACCTGATACACGCCACGCTTGATGGCCTGCTCGCTCAGGTGGCTGAAGTTTTCCCGCGTGGTGCACAGGAACCGCACCCAGGACGTGAGGATGATCCAGGCATTGAGGGTCAGGGACTCGATCTGCACCCGGTCCATCTTCAGGATGCCGGCGGCAACGAAGCCTTCATAAATAGCGGTGCCGTGGATCAGGCTGCGCTGGGAAAACCGTCGATAGCGCGCCGCAAGGTCCGGATCGCTGTCGAGCAGATGTTCCAGGTCCCGGTGCAGGAAACGGTAGCGCCACATGGCTGCCAGCAGCTCCTGCAAATAGAAGCGCTTGTCCTCCACCGTGGCCGCACGGCCCTGGGGCGGGCGCAAGAAGCTGTCCACCAGGTTCTCGTATTCACTGAACAACACGGCGATGATCGCCTGCTTGTTGGGGAAGTGGTAATAGAGGTTGCCTGGGGACATGTCCATGTGGGCGGCAATGTGGTTGGTGCTGACGCTGCGCTCGCCTTGCTGGTTGAACAGCTCGAGGCTGTTTTGCACGATGCGCTCGCTGGTTTTCATTCGTGGGGCCATGGTTTGGGCTTTAATTCGACGAAGGCATTGATCGGCATCTTACGACCTATCGGTCACAGGAAAAACCCATCGCCGTTACGGATGCCATTGACTTTCTAGAGTATAAGCTCTAGAAAACATCCACTCTAATAATATCCGGTGCCCGACGATGCCTGCCGACGTTGCCTACCTGCACGAGTCTCAACAACAACTGGACGAGCTGCGGTCGCTCTTCGATGCCCAGCGCCAGGCCTACGCCGCCCATCCAATGCCCCCGGCCGAACAGCGCCGACAATGGCTCAAGGCACTGCGCGAGGTATTGAGCAACGAACGACAAGCCTTGATCGACGCCATCAGCCAGGATTTCAGCCACCGCAGCGCCGACGAAACACTGCTGGCCGAGTTGATGCCGAGCCTGCACGGGATCCATTACGCCAGCCGACATCTCCAGGGTTGGATGAAACCCTCCCGGCGCAAGGTGGGCATGGCCTTCCAGCCGGCATCGGCCAAAGTGGTGTACCAGCCGCTGGGCGTGGTCGGGGTCATCGTTCCGTGGAACTACCCGCTGTTCCTGGCCATCGGGCCGCTGACGGGAGCGCTGGCGGCGGGCAACCGGGTGATGCTCAAGCTCAGCGAATCGACACCGGCGACCGGCTTGCTGCTCAAGCAACTGCTGGCCCGGGTCTTTCCCCAGGACCTGGTCTGCGTGGTGCTTGGCGAGGCTGAGGTCGGCATGGCGTTTTCCAAGCTGCCCTTCGATCACCTGCTGTTCACCGGCGCCACCAGCATCGGCAAGCATGTCATGCGCGCCGCTGCCGAAAACCTGACCCCGGTCACCCTCGAGCTGGGTGGAAAGTCGCCGGCCATCGTGTCGACCGATGTGCCGCTCAAGGACGCCGCCGAACGCATCGCTTTCGGCAAGACCCTGAATGCCGGGCAAACCTGTGTCGCCCCGGACTACGTGCTGGTGCCACAGAATCGCGTCGGCGAGTTCGTTGAGGCGTATCGCGAGGCGGTTCGCGGGTTTTATCCGACCCTGGCGAACAACCCGGACTACACCGCAATCATCAACGAACGACAGCTGGCGCGACTCAACGGCTACATCAGCGACGCCACCAGCAAGGGCGCGCTGCTGATCGAACTGTTCGACCAGGGCCAGGACCGCCGCATGGCCCACAGCCTGCTGCTCAACGTCAGCGATGAAATGACCGTCATGCAGGACGAGATCTTCGGCCCGTTGCTGCCCATCGTGCCCTACGAGCATCTGGACCAGGCGTTTGCCTACATCAATCAGCGACCCCGCCCGCTGGCGCTCTACTACTTCGGCTACAACAAGGCCGAACAGAATCGCGTGCTCCACGAAACCCATTCCGGAGGCGTCTGCTTGAACGACACGCTGCTGCATGTCGCCCAGGACGACTTGCCGTTTGGCGGCATTGGTCCCTCGGGAATGGGGCATTACCACGGGCATGAGGGTTTCCTGACCTTCAGCAAGGCCAAGGGCGTGCTGACCAAACAGCGATTCAACGCCGCGAAGCTGATTTATCCGCCCTACGGCAAGCCTTTGCAGAAACTGATCCAGAAACTGTTTGTCCGCTGACGCGTCTCTTCCCGGGTAATCAAAATAATGAACCCAAGCCTCACCGATACACCCGCGCTGTCACGGCGCGGCCTGCTGAAGTTCAGCCTCGGCGCCAGCGCCTTCCTGGCCACCGTCGGTGTGGGCGCCAGCCTGAGCGGTTGCTCGCCAAGCCAACCGGCCAATGGCCTGGCGGCCCTGCGCGACAGCGACCTGCCATTTTTACGCAGCGTCATCCCCGTGATGCTGGATGGCGCAGTGGCCGTCGGACAGATTACTGCCGCCACTGACGCGACCCTGCGAAGCCTGGACAGCAGCCTGGCCCACCTGTCCCCCGCCATGCTCAAGCTCACACGCCAGCTGTTCGACGTGCTCACGCTGGGCATTACCCGCGGGCCGCTGACCGGTGTCTGGGGCTCGTGGGAAAACGCCAGCGCCGATGACATCCGCCAGTTCCTTGCGCGGTGGGAAAACAGCTCGCTGGACCTGCTGCGACAAGGCCATGGCTCGTTGCTGCAACTGGTGATGATGGCCTGGTACACCCAATCCGAAGCCTGGGCGCGTTGCGGATATCCAGGTCCGATCAAGATTTGAAAGCCAGTGAGATCCTGTGGGAGCGAGCTTGCTCGCGATTGCGGTGTGTCAGTCAATACAGTTGCTGCTGATCCGACGCCATCGCGAGCAAGCTCGCTCCCACAGGGGACATCGCAAACTCAAAACAATAAGAGACTCTCAACATGCCCGTACCCGATCCCTTCCGCGAAGGCCTGGCCCGTGGCTGGACCACCTACAACGGCGCGCAGCTGACCCAGGACCTGACCCTGGAAGCGGACGTGGCCATCGTCGGCAGCGGTGCTGGCGGCGGCACCACTGCAGAAATTCTCAGCGCCGCAGGCTACCGCGTGTTGCTGATCGAGGAAGGTCCGCTCAAGACCAGTCATGACTTCACGCTGCTCGAAGACCAGGCCTACAGCAGCCTGTATCAGGAAGGCCTCGGGCGCATGAGCAAGGACGGCGCCATCACCATTCTCCAGGGCCGGGCCGTCGGTGGCACGACGCTGATCAATTGGACCTCCAGCTTCCGCACGCCCGACCAGACCCTCGACCACTGGGCCGCCGAGCACAACGTAAAAGGCCACGGCCGCGCTGAAATGCTGCCCTGGTTTGCGCAGATGGAAAAACGCCTGGGCGTGGCGCCGTGGCTGATTCCGCCCAATGCCAACAACGACGTGATCCGCAAAGGTTGTGAACAATTGGGCTACGCCTGGCACGTCATCCCGCGCAACGTACGCGGCTGCTGGAACCTGGGCTATTGCGGCATGGGCTGCCCGACCAACGCCAAGCAGTCGATGCTGGTCACCACCATCCCGGCCACCCTGGACAAGGGCGGCGCGCTGCTTTACCTGGCGCGGGCCGAGCGTCTGACAATCAAAAACGATGCCGTCATAGGCCTCGAGTGCCAAGCCATGGACGAACGTTGCGTGGCACCGACCGGCCAGCGCATAACCGTCAAGGCGCGGCATTACGTGCTGGCGGGCGGCGGCATCAATACACCCGCGTTGCTGCTGCGCTCCGATGCGCCAGACCCGCACGAACGCGTGGGCAAGCGCACCTTCCTGCACTTGGTGAACATGTCCGCCGGGCAATTCGACGAGGTCATCAACCCGTTCTACGGCGCGCCGCAATCGATTTATTCGGATCATTTCCAATGGCAGGACGGCACCACCGGCAAAATGTCCTACAAGCTTGAAGTCCCGCCCTTGCACCCGGCCCTGGCCACCACGCTATTGGGCGGGTTCGGCCCCGAGAATGCCTTGCACATGTCCCGGCTGCCCCATACCCACGCCATGCTGGCGCTGTTGCGCGACGGTTTTCATCCGGACAGCCCCGGCGGCAGCGTCCAATTGCGCAACGACGGCACGCCCGTGCTCGATTATCCCGTTACGCCGTATGCCTGGGATGGCTTGCGCCGGGCCTTCCACAGCATGGCCGAGATCCAGTTTGCCGGCGGCGCCAAGGCGGTCATGCCTTTGCACAACGATGCCCGCTACGTAAAGACCCTGGCCGAAGCCCGCACACTGATCGACGGACTCGACCTGGCCTTGTACCGCACACGCCTGGGCAGCGCCCACGTGATGGGCGGTTGCGCCATGGGTGAAGATCCGAAAACCGCCGTCACCGACAGCCTTGGCCGCCATCACCAACTGGGCAATCTGTCGATCCATGACGGCTCGCTGTTCCCCACCAGTATCGGCGCCAACCCGCAATTATCGGTGTACGGGCTGACCGCGCAATTGGCGACGGCCCTGGCCGAACGCCTGAAAAATCCATGAATATCCGGATTATTCGCACCGTCTATAGTGCTTTCTTACGCAACAGCCGACTTGGCCGACCGAGAAGGCTGCGATACCATCCGACTCCCCAACGGACTCCCGCCAGGACGACGCGATGAACCGAGTGTTGTACCCAGGTACCTTCGACCCTATTACCAAGGGCCATGGCGATCTGGTCGAACGCGCCGCGCGCCTGTTCGACCATGTGATCATTGCCGTCGCCGCCAGCCCGAAGAAAAACCCGCTGTTCCCGCTGGAGCAACGTGTGGAACTGGCCCGCGAGGTCACCAAGCACCTGCCCAACGTGGAAGTGGTCGGCTTCTCGACGCTTTTGGCGCACTTTGCCAAGGAAAAGAACGCCAATGTGTTCCTGCGCGGCCTGCGTGCGGTCTCGGACTTCGAGTACGAGTTCCAACTGGCCAACATGAACCGCCAACTGGCACCGGACGTCGAGAGCCTGTTCCTGACGCCGTCGGAGCGCTATTCCTTCATTTCCTCGACCCTGGTCCGGGAAATCGCGGCGTTGGGCGGAGATATCACCAAGTTCGTCCACCCGGCCGTGGCCGATGCGCTGACCCTGCGCTTCAAGAAATAACCCGCGGGCTGCGACCCGCTTCGCAGCCCGGCACAGCGCAGTCCATCGCGCCCGCGTGCACTGCGCTCGCCAATGCGGCACAATTGCGCCCATACGTTTTTCATATGCCCGGGCCCAACGCCCCGGCAGGAGCCTGCATGTCCCTGATCATCACCGACGACTGCATCAATTGCGACGTCTGCGAACCTGAATGCCCGAACGAGGCCATTTCCCAAGGCGAAGAGATCTACGTCATCGACCCGAACTTGTGCACCCAGTGCGTCGGCCATTACGACGAACCCCAGTGCCAGCAGGTCTGCCCGGTGGATTGCATCCCTCTGGACGAGGCTCATCCGGAAACTGAAGAACAGTTGATGGCGAAGTATCGCAAGATTACTGGCAAGGCTTGAGCCAGGTAGTTCTTTAGCGTCTGTACCGGCCTTATCGCGAGCAGGCTCGCTCCCACAAGGGATTTGCGTCAGGCAAAAATGGTGTAGGCACCGCAGATCCCTGTGGGAGCGAGCTTGCTCGCGATGAAGCCATCAGCCGCACCGAACGCGTCACTCCTGCCGCTCAAACCCCTCCCCAATACACCCCAGGCACCGCATAAACGTGGCCTTCGCCGGGTCCACCACCAGCGCCTTGCCCGCATCGCCGACCCCGCCGCCCAGCGCGGTAAAGGGCAACGACACCACGAATGCTCCGGCGCCAATCACTGTGGCGGCCAGCAGCAACGGACGGGCGATCAGCAGGTCGCCGATCATGGCGAAGGCCGGCGGGTTCTGGATGGTGTAGCGCGGGTCGCCGCTGCCGTCGCTTGCCAAGGCAGGCAAACCGACACTCAGCAGCAGCGCGAGAACAGCAGGTCGAAACAGCTTCATCGGGCGATCCTTCGGCTAAATCAGTACGAAAGTGGCCTGTGTGGCTAGTTCTATTAGTCAACTTCGGATGCCAGAAGTTGAGCTAACGAACTAGCCACACAGGCCACTTGACTATAGACCGTAGGACAAATCAGCTCTGACAGCGTGGACACCAGACGCTCGCACGCTGGCCCAGGCGGATTTCCCGCAGCCCCGTGCCACAGACTTTGCACAGCTCCCCGCCCCGTCCGTAGACGAACAGTTCCTGCTGGAAATAGCCAGGTTGGCCGTCCCCGCCGATAAAGTCCCGCAGCGTGGTGCCACCGCGCTCGATGGCATGGGCGAGGATGCGCTTGATCTCGATCGCCAGCTTCAGGTAACGCGCCCGGGAAATGCCTCCGGCGGCCCGGCGTGGGTCGATCCCGGCGGCGAACAGGGCCTCGGTCGCGTAGATATTGCCCACCCCCACCACCACCGCGTTGTCCATGATGAACGGCTTGACCGCCATGGAACGCCCTCGCGAAAGCTGGAACAACCGTTCGCCATCGAACAGGTCGGTCAACGGCTCGGGACCCAGGCGAATCAACAGCTCGTGATTGAACGGGTCAAGGCTCCAGAGCATCGCGCCAAAACGCCGAGGGTCGGTGTAGCGCAAGGCCAGGCCGGACTCCAGCTCGATGTCCACGTGCTCGTGCTTGGCGGCCGGCATGCCGACCTCCACCAAGCGCAGATTGCCGGACATGCCCAGGTGGCTGATCAACGTGCCGACCTCGGCATTGATCAACAGGTACTTGGCCCGCCGCTCCACCTGCACGATGCGCTGGCCCGAAAGCCGCACGTCGAGATCTTCCGGGATCGGCCAGCGCAGGCGGCGGTCGCGGACCACCACGCGGCTGACCCGCTGGCCTTCAAGATGGGGCGCGATTCCGCGACGGGTGGTTTCGACTTCCGGCAGTTCTGGCATGAGGTTCTCGAGTCAGGCGAAGCCCCGCACTCAACGAGTGGCGAGGTCGCGAATTTCCTGTTTCTGGGTCTGGAAGTCGTATTCCGACAACCCGATGTAATCGAGCACAAGGCTCCCGACACTATCCCACTCGTGATCTTCGGCCTGATTGCCGAGCACCCGGTGGGACGCACAGATGTTCTCGGACATCTTCAGGATCGCCAGCAGGTTCTTCAACTGGCTGTTGTTGCGTGAAGACTCGTCGCTGAAGATCGCCAGAGCATTGTGGTGGTTGGCGATGGCCTGGCTGACGTGATCCGGCAGGCGCCAGGATTTGGAGGTGTAGTAACCGACCACGGCATGGTTGGTGTTGAACTCACGATTCTCGGTGTCCACCACCCGGCACTCGGCGCTGGCATTGGCGTAGGCCTCTTCCAGCACGCCCATGTAGTTGGGGAACTGCTTGAGCATCAACGGCACGCCGCAATCGTGGAACAGCCCCAGCGCATAGGCTTCGTCACCGTTCTCCAGGCCGACGCGCTTGGCCAGGGTCAGGCAAGTCATCGCCACATCCTGGGCGGTATCCCAGAAGCGGTTCAGGGTAACGATGGCGTCGTCGTGCAGTTCGCCCTTGATCGACTGCGCATTGATCAGGTTGATGATCGAACGGCTGCCCAACAGGTTCACCGCGCGCTGGATCGAGGTGATCTTGTTGCGCAGGCCGTAGTACGGCGAGTTGACGATCTTGAGCAAGGCCCCGGAAAGGCCCGGGTCGTGGGAAATCAGCTTGGCGATGGTCTCCAGGTCCGGGTCGGGCATGTACTGTTCCATCTGCAGATCCACCATGATCTGCGGTTGGGGCGGCACGCTGATGCCTTGCAAGGACTGTTGGATCTGTTCGGCGGAAAGTTCTTTGGACATGAGTACACACTCCGGTGTCAGGCGGGGATTCTAACCCTTAAAGATGGATCCGATACACCGCCGGGTAGATCGGCGGAACTTTCCTTCAGGCATCGGCTTCGGACTTTACAGGGCCGACAGCCAAGCCTGCATTAAGGCTTGAGTCGGCAACCCCGCCACTCAGCTTGAGGAGATTTTTCATGCATGGCTCCCTGAACAACAAACGTGTCGCCATCCTCGTGACCGACGGTTTTGAACAGGCCGAACTGACCGGCCCCCAACAGGCGCTGGAACAGGCCGGCGTCAAGGTTGACATCGTTTCGGCCCGCGAAGGCCAGGTCAAAGGTTGGAACCATGACCAGCCGGCCGACGACTTCCGGATCGACCTGACCTTCAAGGCCGCCAATGTCGAACAGTACGACGCCGTGGTGCTGCCCGGTGGCGTGCAGAACTCCGACACCATCCGCATCGACGCCGATGCCCAGAAACTGGTCAAGGGCTTCGAGGCGGCGGGCAAGCCCATCGCGGTGATTTGCCATGGCGGCTGGCTGCTGGTGTCGAGCGGGCTGGTCAAGGGCAAGACCATGACCAGCTACAAGACCCTCAAGGATGACCTGGTCAACGCCGGCGCGAACTGGGTCGATAAGGAAGTGGTCAAGGACGGCACGTTGATCAGCAGCCGTCAGCCCGATGACATTCCGGCGTTCAACCGCGAGCTGATCAGCGCGTTGTCCGCCTGAAGCCTGCCCGATACCGTGGTGAGGGAGCACGCTCCCCCACCACATGTCCACCACAAGCCCCGCCAAGGTTGCAACACGGTATACTCCCGCTCTTTTTTCCGGAGCGACGTCATGTCCCTGCCTAGCCTGCGCCTCAAAGCCAACGCCGACCGTCGCCTGCGCGCCGGCCACCTGTGGGTCTACAGTAACGAAATCGATGTAGCCGCCACCCCGCTGCACGGCTTCAAGGCCGGCGACCAGGCCATCCTCGAAGCTGCCGGCGGCAAGCCGCTGGGCATCGTTGCGATGAGCCCCAACAACCTGATCTGCGCCCGGCTGCTGTCCCGTGACGTGAAGCTGCCGCTGGACAAGTCCCTGCTGGTGCATCGCCTCAACGTGGCGTTGTCCCTGCGCGAGCGACTGTTCGACAAACCGTTCTATCGCCTGGTCTACGGTGATTCCGACCTGTTGCCAGGCCTGGTGGTCGACCGTTTCGGCGACATCCTGGTGGTGCAGATCGCCTCTGCCACCATGGAAGCCCACAAGGACGACGTGATCGCCGCCCTGACCCAGGTGCTCAAGCCCAGCGGCATCCTGTTCAAGAACGACTCCGCGGCCCGTGACGCCGAAGGCCTGAACCGCTACGTCGAGACCGTGTTCGGCCTGGTGCCGGAATGGGTCGCCCTGGAAGAGAACGGCGTGAAGTTCGAAGCGCCGGTCATGGAAGGCCAGAAAACCGGCTGGTTCTACGACCACCGCATGAACCGCGCACGGCTGGCCCCGTACGCCAAGGGCAAGCGTGTACTGGACCTGTTCAGCTACATCGGCGGCTGGGGCGTGCAAGCCGCAGCGTTCGGCGCCAGCGAAGTGTTCTGCGTCGATGCCTCGGCCTTTGCCCTCGACGGTGTCGAGCGCAACGCGGCGTTGAACGGCTTCGCCGAGAAGCTGACCTGTATCGAAGGCGACGTGTTCGAAGCCCTGAAAGAGCTCAAGGCCAGCGACGAACGTTTCGACGTGATCGTGGCCGACCCACCCGCTTTCATCAAGCGCAAGAAAGACCTGAAAAACGGTGAAGGCGCCTATCGCCGCCTCAACGAACAAGCCATGCGCCTGCTCAGCAAGGACGGCATCCTGGTCAGCGCGTCGTGCTCGATGCACCTGCCCGAAGACGACCTGCAAAATATCCTGCTGACCAGCGCCCGCCACCTGGACCGCAACATTCAGCTGCTCGAACGCGGCGGCCAGGGCCCAGACCATCCGGTACACCCGGCCATTGCCGAAACCCGCTACATCAAGAGCATCACCTGCCGGTTGTTGCCCAACAGCTGAGGCCGGACGGGGCCAGGGCCGTAGCGCTGTGCCCCGCAGACTCCAATTGCATCCTGATCGCAGCCTTGGCTGCGATTTTTTTTGCGCGTTTGAATAAGTCTGTAGGAGCCTCCCCACGCAATTACCAGAGCCTTCCTACTCAATCTCCCCCGCGCCTGGCCGGCATGACGCATTAGGATTGAAAGCGACCCTCAGGTACGTCTTGGAACTGTTCGATGACTGATTCGCAAAACCACCTGGCCGCCCGTAAACCTGCCACCGTCGGCCTATTGCTGACCCTGACATTGCTCGGCGTCTTTCCAATCGACGTCGTGCTGCCTTCGTTCCCCGCCCTGTCCGAGCAGTTTGAACGTCCATCGTCGGACATTGCCCTGTCTGTCAGCCTGTACGCAGTGGGCATCGCCTTTTCGCAACTGCTGGTTGGCCCACTCTCCGACACCATGGGGCGAAAAAACCTGCTGCTGATCGGGATCGCCGTCGCAGCCATCGGCGCAACAGGTTGCGTGCTCGCCGACGATTACTGGTCCTTTCTGTTATTCCGTATCGTTCAAGCCTTGGGATGCGGTTGCTTCGTGCTGTCTCAAGCGCTGATCCAGGATCTGTTCACTGGCCGGGAACAGCAGCGACTGCGGATATTCCTGGTCACCTGCGGAGGGGTTTTCATTTCCGTTTCGCCCCTGGCCGGCACCGGGCTGCAAAGCTGGATGGGCTGGCGTGGCAGCTTCCTGGTGTTCATTGCCCTGGCCATGGGTGTATTCGCAAGCGCCTGTCTTTTACTTGAACGCTCCACGGCAGGTAGCCAACCCAGGCGCCTGAACTTCATCGCAGCCTATCGAACGGTCTGCGCGGACTTCAGTTTCATGGCCTATTGGCTAACCTCGGCGCTGGCTTTTTCCTGCCACTTCTCGTTCATCGTCATTTCACCATTGGTCTTGATCGACCAGTTGCACCTCTCACCCGAGGCTTTTTCACTGGCGCTGCTGGGCTATGGGCTGGCCTACATTGGCGGGGGCGCGGTGGCGTCCGTGCTGAGCAATAGAATCGACTCGCAGACACAAATCATCACGGGCCTGGTCCTGATCCTCGCGGCTGGAGTGCTGATGTTGGTGCTCTCCAAGCCCCTTGGCTTGTCGGTCACGTCCCTGCTGCTGCCCATGATCGTGTGCACCGCCGGAACGACCATTGCCCGCGCAGCCGCCCACACCCAAGCCATGAATAGTTTTCCCGAGCGGGCCGGCACATCGGCCTCGGCCGGTAGCGTGCTGATCTTTATCGTCGGCGGGCTGACCAGCGCCGCGATCAGCCTCACCCCGCTGGACTTGCAGCTCACCCTGGCCCTCTGCCTGGTCCTGCTCAGTCTGCTGGGGCTGGCACTCAATGCCCTGGTCCGGCATCGCTACCGCGGGTTGTTGACCGACTGAACCCTGCCAGTCGTCATCCCGCGCACGACATTGGCGTCCGATCAGCGCTTTGCGTCATTTCATCCTGGCGCCAGCGGTGTAGAATCGCGTCATTCATCGCCATTCATCCCCGGCGGGTTTATGAGCTCATGCTGAGGCGCGCAGCGATCCTGCAAAGTCATCAGCCACTTCCGGACACACGGCCAAACCCGGGTGTTCCAGACGTCGACAGAAGCTCACTTCCCCATTGATACCTGATAAGTACCTGATTAGCCGCCCGGAGTGCTCCATGCCTGATTACCGCTCGAAAACATCCACCCATGGCCGCAACATGGCCGGCGCTCGTGCCTTGTGGCGCGCCACGGGGATGAAGGATGACGACTTCAAGAAGCCGATCATCGCCATTGCCAACTCCTTCACCCAGTTCGTACCGGGTCACGTCCACCTCAAGGACCTCGGCCAGCTGGTTGCCCGGGAAATCGAGCGCGCCGGCGGCGTTGCCAAGGAATTCAACACCATCGCCGTGGACGACGGCATCGCCATGGGTCACGACGGCATGCTCTATTCGCTGCCGAGCCGCGAGATCATCGCCGACTCCGTCGAATACATGGTCAACGCCCACTGCGCCGACGCCATCGTGTGCATTTCCAACTGCGACAAGATCACCCCGGGCATGCTCATGGCCGCCCTGCGCCTGAACATCCCGGTGATCTTCGTCTCCGGCGGCCCGATGGAAGCCGGCAAGACCAAGCTCGCCAGCCACGGCCTCGACCTGGTCGACGCCATGGTCATCGCCGCCGACTCCAGCGCCTCTGACGAGAAGGTTGCCGAGTACGAGCGCAGCGCCTGCCCGACCTGCGGTTCGTGCTCCGGCATGTTCACCGCCAACTCGATGAACTGCCTGACCGAAGCCCTGGGCCTGGCCCTGCCGGGCAACGGTTCGACCCTCGCCACCCACAGCGATCGCGAACAGCTGTTCCTCCAGGCCGGCCGGACCATCGTCGAGCTGTGCAAGCGCTACTACGGTGAGAACGACGAGTCGGTGCTGCCGCGCAACATCGCCAACTTCAAGGCGTTCGAAAACGCCATGACCCTGGACATCGCCATGGGCGGTTCCACCAACACCATCCTGCACTTGCTGGCCGCTGCCCAGGAAGCCGAGATCGATTTCGACCTGCGCGACATCGACCGCCTGTCCCGTCACGTGCCGCAACTGTGCAAGGTCGCGCCGAACATCCAGAAGTACCATATGGAAGACGTGCACCGTGCCGGCGGGATCTTCAGCATCCTTGGCTCCCTGGCCCGTGGCGGCCTGTTGCACACCGACCTGCCGACCGTGCACAGCAAGACCATGGCCGAAGGCATCGCCAAGTGGGACATCACCCAGACCACCGACGAGGCCGTGCATCACTTCTTCAAGGCCGGCCCGGCGGGCATTCCGACGCAAACCGCGTTCAGCCAGTCGACCCGTTGGGAAACCCTGGACGACGACCGTGAAAACGGCTGCATCCGCAGCGTCGAACACGCGTATTCCAAGGAAGGTGGCCTGGCCGTGCTGTACGGCAACATCGCCCTGGATGGCTGCGTGGTGAAAACCGCCGGCGTCGACGAGTCGATCCATGTGTTCGAAGGCAACGCGAAGATTTTCGAAAGCCAGGACAGCGCCGTGCGCGGCATCCTCGCTGACGAAGTGAAGGCCGGCGACATCGTGATCATTCGCTACGAAGGCCCGAAAGGCGGCCCGGGCATGCAGGAAATGCTCTACCCAACCTCCTACCTGAAGTCCAAGGGCCTGGGCAAAGCCTGCGCCTTGCTGACCGATGGCCGGTTCTCCGGCGGCACCTCGGGCCTGTCCATCGGCCACGCTTCTCCGGAGGCAGCCGCTGGCGGCGCCATCGGTCTGGTGCGGGACGGTGACAAGGTCCTGATCGACATTCCGAACCGCTCGATCAACCTGTTGATCAGCGACGAAGAACTGGCCGGGCGCCGCGTCGAACAGGACAACAAGGGCTGGAAACCGGTGGAAGTTCGTCCACGCAAAGTCACCACGGCCCTCAAGGCCTACGCCCTGCTCGCCACCAGCGCCGACAAGGGCGCGGTGCGTAACAAGGCGATGCTCGACGGCTTGTAAGCGTCTACAGCGACAATAAAAATGCCCCGCCAAGTGCGGGGCATTTTTATTACGGGAAACACAGAACACCAACCACCACATGTGGGAGCGAGCTTGCTCGCGATGGCGGCGTATCAATCAACAGTGAGGTTGAATGTGACGCCCTCATCGCGAGCAAGCTCGCTCCCACAGGGGGGTGTGGGTCTTACTGGATGTCTTCGGGTTTGACGATCACCCAGTTTTTGTCCGCCGTCACCGGCAGTCCTTCCTTGGCTTGGGCCGCGGCGTGCTTGGCCATCATGCCGTTAATCTGGGTCATGTATTTGTCCTTGCGGTTGACCCACAGGTGGATGCCGCCCTTGGCTACATCCACATCGTGGAACAGCATGTAACCATCGCTGCTGGGTGTGTCGCCGCCCACCAGTACCGGTTTTTTCCATTCGTCGATGTACGTCAGGATCGCTGCGTGCTTGCCGGCCATCCAGGTCGCCGGGGTCCACAGGTAAGGCGTGTACTCCAGATCGAGGTTGGCCTTCTCGTCATATTTGCCGGCAGTGATCTGCTTGCGCGCGGTGGTCAGTTCGCCGGTCTTGCGGTCCTTGAGCAGGGTGGTCACGCCGATCACGTTCTGCGGCTTGAGGTTGTAGCCATACTTCGAGTCGGAGGCGACCATGCGCACCAGTTCTTCGGAAGCGGCGGTCATGACATAGACCTCGATGCCGTTTTCCATCAGCTTGTTGTACAGCTCGGCCTGGCCGGTAAAGACTTTCGGCGGGTTGACGTTGTACTGGACCACCTTGTCGCCGTCGTAATAGGTGGTCGGCACTGGCTTGCCGGACGCCATCAACTCGTCGACATAGCCCTTGAGCTCCTTGAGGGTAAAGCCGGAAAACACCTGGGCCACCCATGGGTAGCAGACCATGTCATCGACTTCGCACAGGCGGTAGTAGTAGCTGAACAGGCTTTCCTTGTGGTCGGCGGTGTCCTTGAACGGCATCAGCTTCAAGGACGGGTCCAGGGTTTCCCGGGTGATGAGGCCCTTGTTTTCCATGAACGGCAGCAACGATTCCTCAAGGTCGTAGCGGTAACTGGTGTTGTCCATGTCGAACACCGCGTAGTTACCCTTGTTGGCGTTGGCCGCGATCATCGTCTCCAGGGCCTTGGCTTGTTCCGCCGGCCAGTGTTTGAGATCGGTGGCGAGTGCCTGGCCGGCGAGACCAAGGCTCAAGGCGACAGCGAGAAAACGAGGTGCGAGTTTCATCGGCATTTCTCCCGGGTTCAAAAGAACTCGACGCTAACAAATGCTTGTGACAGTCCTCGCCTACCCGCGACCGCTTGCGTCTTGATTGCGCCAGCGACATATCCGTAAACGTCGCTGCCTTATTCCATAAACGACAATCTACATGCGTTTTTAGTATTAATTCATTAGTTATCAGGCTGTTAGGCTTCCCGGCTCACAGTCGCGGCTTCGGGCGACTGGCACGTCTTATCGGAGTCTCTTTTGATGAATCTGCCTTTGATCCTCAATCTTCTGGTGTTCCTCGCCTTGCTGTTCGGCCTGGCACAAACCCGTCACCGCACCTGGAGCCTGGCGAAAAAAGTGCTGCTGGCACTGGTGCTGGGCGTGGTGTTCGGTCTCGCTCTGCACACGATTTATGGCGCCGGCAACCCGGTGCTCAAGGCCTCGATCGGTTGGTTCGACCTGGTGGGCAACGGCTACGTGCAGTTGCTGCAAATGATCGTGATCCCGCTGGTCTTTGCCTCGATCCTCAGCGCCGTGGCCCGCCTGCATAACGCCTCGTCCCTGGGCAAGATCAGCTTCCTGACCATCGGCACGCTGCTGTTCACCACCGCCATCGCCGCGCTGATCGGCATTGGCCTGACCAACCTGTTCGGCCTCACCGCCGAAGGCCTGGTGGCCGGCACCCAGGAACTGGCGCGCCTGCAAGTGATCCAGAGCGACTACGCCGGCAAGGTCGCCGACCTGAACATCCCGCAATTACTGCTTTCATTCATCCCACAGAACCCCTTTGCCGACCTGGCGCGGGCCAAGCCGACCTCGATCATCAGCGTGGTGATCTTCGCCGCGTTCCTCGGGGTCGCGGCGTTGCAGTTGCTCAAGGACGACGTGGAGAAAGGCCAGAAAGTGATCAACGCCATCGACACCCTGCAAAGCTGGGTGACGCGCCTGGTGCGCCTGGTGATGAAGCTGACGCCGTACGGTGTGCTGGCGCTGATGACCAAGGTGGTGGCCGGTTCCAACCTGCAGGACATCATCAAGCTCGGCAGTTTTGTCGTGGTGTCGTACCTGGGGCTGGGCCTGATGCTCGTGGTCCATGGCCTGCTGGTGTCCGCTGCCGGGATCAACCCGTTGCGCTTTTTCCGCAAGATCTGGCCGGTGCTGACCTTCGCCTTCACCAGCCGCTCCAGCGCAGCCACTATCCCGTTGAGCATCGAAGCCCAGACCAGCCGCCTCGGCATTCCACGGGCGATTGCCAGCTTCAGCGCCTCGTTCGGCGCCACCATCGGCCAGAACGGTTGTGCCGGCCTTTATCCGGCCATGCTGGCGGTGATGGTCGCGCCGACTGTGGGCATCAACCCGTTGGATCCGGTGTGGATCGCGACGCTGGTGGCGATCGTGACGTTGAGTTCGGCCGGGGTGGCCGGGGTCGGTGGCGGCGCGACATTCGCCGCACTGATCGTGCTGCCGGCCATGGGCTTGCCGGTCTCGCTGGTGGCATTGCTGATTTCCGTCGAACCGCTGATCGACATGGGCCGTACGGCGTTGAACGTCAGCGGCTCGATCACCGCCGGGGCGATTACCAGCCAGGTGATGCAGCAGACCGACAAGGCGTTGCTCGATGCCGAGGAGCATGGGGAGTTGGTGCACGCTTGATTGCCCTGATACCTGTGGGAGCAAAGCTTGTGGGAGCAAGGCATTGCTCACACAGGGCTTACAGCTTCTCCCACACCTCAAAGCTATAGGCCGGTTTGTCCCCTTCGGCCGGATTCGGCTGGTTCGAGACCAGCGTCCACTGGCTCGCATCAAATGCCGGAAACCACGCATCCCCTTCCGGGCTCAGCGCCACGCGGGTCAGGTACAGTCGATCCGCCTGTTCCAGGGCCTGGGCGTACAGTTGGGCACCGCCGATCAACATCAACTCGTCGACGCCCTGCTCCAGTGCCCACGCCTCGGCCCTCGCCACCGCAGCTTCCAGGGTGGAGAACACTTGCGCGCCCTCCAACACCAGGCCCGACTGGCGGCTGACCACGATGTTCAGGCGTCCCGGCAGCGGTCGACCGAGGGAATCCCAGGTCTTGCGCCCCATGATGATCGGCTTGCCCAGAGTGGTGGCCTTGAAGTATTTGAAATCCCCCGGCAGGTGCCAGGGCATGCTGTTGTCGATGCCGATCACACGGTTTTCACCGAGGGCTGCGATCAGGCTTAAAGGGAGAGTTTTGTTCATGGCCGCGAGGATACCAGAGGCTCGGCGTACCCCGACAGGCATCACAGCGGTTATGCTCAACCCTCATTCGAGCAACGGAAGCACTCGTGACAGTACTGCAAAACCTCTGGTTGACCGAGACGATACGCCTGCGTGAAGAACACGCCGGCCCGCTCGAGGACCAGGAAGCCAATCGCCTGGCCCGTGCAGCCGGCGGCGACTTAGCCACTCGCATCCGCCACCGTGCCCGCTGGCTGGCCGAGCGCGATGGCCTCACCGAGGCCCTGCGCCATTGGCTGCAAGGGGCGCGCCTGGCGCTGATCGCATTGGCGCTGCTCGCCGTCATCAGCGGCGCCGGCCTGGGCTTTGCCGCACTTGGCAACGGGCAGGCACCGGTCAATGTGTTCTGGGCCTTGGGCAGTCTGCTGGGGCTGAACCTGATCCTGCTCATCGGCTGGGCCCTGGGCCTGATATTCGCTGGCGAGCAAGGTGCCACGCTGGCACGCCTGTGGTTGTGGCTCAGCGAAAAATTCGCCCGCGACGCCAAGGCCGCCCAACTGGCGCCGGCCCTGCTGCTGTTGCTGCAACGGCACAAACTCAATCGCTGGGCCCTCGGCGTGCTGGTCAATGGCCTGTGGCTGCTGGCGATGCTCAGCGCGCTGGTCATCGTTCTGCTGCTGATGGCGACCCGGCGCTATGGCTTCGTCTGGGAAACCACCATCCTCGGCGGCGAGACCTTCGTCGCCATGACCCAGGCCCTCGGCGCGCTGCCCGCCCTGCTGGGCTTCAGCGTGCCGACGGTGGAAATGATCCGCGCCAGTGGCGATGCCGCCCTGAACATCGAGAGCGCGCGCCAGGCCTGGGCTGGCTGGCTGATCGGTGTGCTGCTGGTCTATGGCCTGTTGCCGCGCCTGGGCCTGGCACTGCTGTGCCTGTGGCGCTGGCGTCGCGGCCGCGCCACCCTGCGCCTGGACCTGAACCTGCCGGGCTACGCCCAATTGCGTGAACGGCTGATGCCCAGCAGCGAGCGACTGGGCGTCAACGACGCTGCCCCCGCGCAATTGAATCCCATTGAAAGTGCTGTCAGTGCCATGAACAGCGACGGCGCGCTGCTGGTGGCAATCGAGTTGGACGATCGGCCCTGGCCGCCCAAGCTGCCCGAAACCGTGAAAAGCGCCGGCATTCTCGACAGCCGCGAATCGCGCCACAAACTCCTCGAACAACTGTCACGCTTTCCGCCGGCACGCCTGGCAATTGCCTGCGACCCACGCCGTTCACCGGACCGCGGCAGCCTGGCGCTGATCGCCGAGCTGGCCCGCAGCGCCAGCGCCACCCGCGTCTGGCTGTTGCAGGCGCCGCCCGGCGAAGCGCTGGACGCCGAGCGCCTGGGCGACTGGCACACCGCACTGCAACAGTTGCAGTTGCCCTTCGCCGACTGCATGCCCTTGAACTGGCTGGAGACCGGCCATGACTGAGCCCATTAAGCCGCTGAAGCTGGCCGTGGTCGGCCACACCAATGTAGGCAAGACCTCGCTGCTGCGTACCTTGACCCGCGACGTCGGCTTCGGCGAAGTGTCCCATCGCCCGAGCACCACCCGGCATGTCGAAGGTGCGCGCCTGTCGGTGGACGGCGAAGCGCTGCTGGAGCTGTACGACACGCCGGGCCTGGAGGACGCCATCGCCCTGCTTGATTACCTCGAGCGCCTTGAGCGACCTGGCGAACGCCTCGACGGTCCGGCGCGCCTGGCCCGCTTCCTCGAGGGCAGCGAGGCGCGGCAACGCTTCGAACAGGAAGCCAAAGTGCTGCGGCAACTGCTCGCCAGCGACGCCGGGCTTTATGTGATCGACGCCCGGGAGCCGGTGCTGGCCAAGTACCGCGATGAATTGGAAGTCCTTGCCAGTTGTGGCAAGCCGCTGCTGCCGGTGTTGAATTTCGTCAGCAGCGCCCACCATCGCGAGCTCGACTGGCGCGAAGCCTTGGCACGACTGGGGCTGCACGCCCTGGTACGTTTTGACAGCGTCGCCCCGCCCGAGGACGGCGAGCGACGTCTGTATGAGAGCCTCGCGCTGTTGCTGGAAAGCGCCCGTGGGCAACTGGAACGCCTGGTCGCCGATCAACAGGCCCAACGCCTGGCCCGCCAGCAGAGCGCGGCGCGCTTGATCGCCGAACTGCTGATCGACTGCGCCGCCTGCCGACGCAGCGTCGCCAGCGACGCCGAACTGGAACGCGAGGCCATCAGTGAACTGCGCAACGCGGTGCGTCAGCGCGAGCAGCGCTGCGTCGAGGCCCTGCTCAAGCTTTACGCTTTTCGTCCCCAGGACGCCGCCGCCAGCGATCTGCCGCTGCTCGACGGGCGCTGGGGCGATGACCTGTTCAACCCCGAGACCCTCAAGCAACTGGGCGTACGCGTCGGTGGCGGGATCGCGGCGGGCGCAGCAGCCGGGGCCGGCGTCGATTTGCTGGTGGGCGGCCTGACCCTTGGCGCCGCTGCCCTGGCCGGGGCCATTGTCGGCGGCACCCTGCAAACGGCCCGCAGCTATGGCAACCGGCTGATGGGCAAGCTCAAGGGGCAACGGGAATTGACGGTGGACGACAGCGTGCTGCGCCTGTTGGCTCTGCGCCAACGCCAACTGCTGCAAGCCCTCAACCAGCGCGGCCATGCGGCAATGGACAGCATCCGCATCGCCACGCCCCAGGACAAGACCTGGCGCGAGGGCAAGCTACCCGAAGCCTTGAACAAGGCGCGGGCGCATCCGCAATGGTCATCCCTGAATACTCAACCGCGATTGAGCCAGGCAGAACGCCAGGAGCTGATTGAGCAGTTGGCTGAGCAGCTATAACCCAGTAGCAAGCGATTTTGTGGGAGCAAGGCTTGCCCGCGATGAAATCGATGCGGTCCTTCAGAGACCGAGGCGTCTGTATCGCGGGCAAGCCTTGCTCCCACAGAGAGTTCCTTGCCGCTGAGAACTGCGCGGCTCAAGGTTACTCGTTGCTCAGGGCCTTGAGGGCCGCCGCCGCTTCAGGCAACTCCAACTCACTGAACACCTTCACGCCATGCCGCTTGAGCAACGCCGCCGTCACGCCTTCGCCGCTGACCTTCACACCCCTGAACGTTCCGTCATAGGTCAACAGGTTGCCGCACGACGGGCTGTTGGCCTTGAGCACGGCGATGCGGATGCCGTGTTCACGCACCCGTTCCAGCGCTTGATACGCGCCCGACAGGAACTGCGCACTCACATCCTCGCCGTCGGTGGTGATTACCGCCGCCTGACCGTCGAGCACTTGCCCGCCCTGCCCGCCAGGAATCTCCGCCGCCGCCCGAGGCGTGGGCAAGCCGCCGGCGACTTCCGGGCACAGCGGCACGATCCGACCTTCGTCGAGCCACTGCTGAAGTTGATTGAACGGCCCGCTGGCACTGCCGTCGTAACGCACGCGATGCCCGAGCAGGCAGCGACTGACCAGGATCTTTTCCATCTCAGAACAACTCGTTGCCGCGACGGCGGAACCAACCGGTCAAGGACAGGCGATCGCGCGTGGCCGGCAGTACTTCATGGGGAATGTCCCCCGACAGGAACACCACCAGGCAACCGCCAATGGGCACCACGTCCTGTTCGAGGCTTTCGTCCAGGTACATGCGCAACTGGCCGCCGTATTCCGGCAACCATTCGTCATTGAGGTAGAGCACCGCCGACACCATGCGCCGGTCGTCATCGCGGAAGCGGTCGACGTGCCTGAGGTAGAACGCGCCGGGTGGGTAGAGGGCAAAGTGACTTTCGAAGTCTTCCAGGCCCAGGAACAACCCGCGATTCATCGCCTCGCGCAGGCTGTCCATCAGCGCCAGGTAATGGTCGCAGGCTTGCGCCTGGCCGGGTTCGATCCATTGGATGTGATCTCCCCGGATCCCTTCGCGGATCTCCGAGAACGGCCCGCGCCCGACCGCTGCCGGGGCCAGTTCGCCCTCGGCGGCCCGCTGGCGGCATTCGGCCGCCAGGGCGCGGGTCAGCGCATCCGGCAGGAAGAGGTTCTGCTGCGACCAGCCGTGCTCGGCCAGGTCGTCGACGATACGTAACAGCAGCGAGTGATCAGAAGGTATTTGCATGGCGCGCATAGTATGCCTGTGCCTACAAAACCGACAGCGCCACGCAGCGGGTTCGCTGCGTCAAATAGCACCGCCGTACGAACTTGATACGAATTCTCGACAAGACCCCACACCCCACGGAGAATAGTCGGCTGCTGACAGGAGTCCCTATGCGCCGTTTGCTTTTCTCACTGTTGATGTTCTGCGTTTTGCCCGCCTGGGCAGACAGCTACGACCAGTTGTACAAGGTCGCCGGCTGGCCGGAACAGCGGGCGCATTTCAATGACGCCTTGAGCGCCGCCCAGCAGCGCTACCAGAGCAGCCTGCCGCCGGCGGTGTTCCAGGCCCTGGTGAACAACAGCAATCAACGTTTCGCCCCCCAGGCCATGGACCAGCGGGCCGAGACGCAGATGCGCAAGAATCTGCGTGACCCCAGCCCGGCCCTGAGCTTTTTCCAATCACCCCTGGGTCGCAAGGTCGTCGCGGCCGAGTTGCTGGCGACCCGGCGTGATCAATTGGCGAAAAACGCCAAGGGCCTGCCGAAGATGCCAGCCAGCGACAACCGCCTGTTGATCATCGGCCACCTGGCCCAGGCCCTGCCCGCCCGCGAGGCCGGCGCCGAAGTCAGCCTGGCGATCGCCGGCGTGGCGGCCGACAGCCTGAGTTCGATGATCCCGGGACTCTTGGGCGGTGGCCAGGCCCAGGGCATGCTCAACGGCCAGCGCCAGCGGTTAATGGAACAGATCGGCGCGGACCTGAACAACACGCTGCTGTACGTCTACCGTGACCTGACGGATACCGAGCTGGAAGAGTTCGCCACTTTCGCCGAATCGACCGAGGGCCAAGCTTATTATCAAGCAGCCCTGGCGGCGATTCGGGCGGGGTTGGCGGTGGGGCAGAATCTCGGACAGTAGTTCAGCGCCGCCATCGCGAGCAAGCTCGCTCCCACATTGGATCTAGCAGCTCAATACCCTGTGGGAGCGAGCTTGCTCGCGATAGCAATAACCCAGTCACCGCCGAACCCGGCTCATCCGCTTCGTCAGAAAACCAAACATCTCCTGCCGCAACGCCAGCGCCTCATTCGCCAAATGATGGTGTCCCTCGGGCAACATCAACACCTGCGGCCGATCGAACTTGCTGCGCAGCACTTGCAGGTTGTGCACCCAATCCACCGTCATGTCCGCCTGCCCCTGCACGATCAATGGCTGGCGCGGGCTGCTCGGGGCGGCTTCGATACGCTTGATCCATTGCCCCAATGCACCCACCCAGGCGGTGGGCAGGCGCAGGGGTTGCAGCGGGTCGGCTTGCAGGAAGGGCAGGAAGTCCGGGTCGGTGGAGTTCTCGCTGAAACGTCGGGCAATACCGCTCACGAAGGGCTTGAGCAGGTAATAACTCAGGCGCGACCAGCCCCAGGCACGCGGCCGCACCAGGGGCGACAGCAGGATGACCCGGCCCTGCGCCGGGCTCTGTGCGCCCTGGTTGAGCACGTGATCCACGACGATCGCCCCGCCGGTGCTTTGCCCGCACAGATGCCAGGGTTGCGGCAGGTCCAACGTACCGGCCTCGGCCAACAGGCCCTGCAAGGTGGCCTGGTACTCGGCAAAATCCCCGATGCTGGCGCGCTCGCCACTGGATAGCCCGTGGCCCGGCAGGTCGCAGGCGATCACCGCGAACTTCTGCTCCAGGGCCCACTCGATCAAATGGCGATACAGCCCCATGTGATCGTAGTAACCGTGGAACACAAACAAGGTCGCCACGGCCTTTTCCGGCCACCAGACCTGGCTGACCAGCTCATACCCAGCCACCTCGAAACGCCCCAACCCCTTGCGCACGCTGCGCTGGGGAAAGTCCAGGCCATAGAACCGCTGGTAGGCCTGGGCTTGCTCGGACAGGGCTTGCCACTGGGCCAGCGGTTGCAGGCTGGCACGCAGGAGATCGGGGTCGAAAGTGGCAGGCATCAAGATTTCCAGGCATAGGCGCATCGCGCGAAACAGACTTTGTAAGCCTGCGATATTCATCTGTCGCGGCAGGCATGGCAAGCTACGCGGCTTCAGAGGATCGACTCCATGCGCCCGTCCCACCGCACGACCTTGCTCGCCAGCCTGCTCGCCCTCGGATGCGCCGTCGTATTGTGGATGGCCTACGACTGGTTCCAGGGCCGTTTCCTGCGGGCTTTCAGCCAACACACCGCGGTGTTTTCCGGCGACCCTCTGCGCCTGCCTGCCGATCTGGCCGGACCCGGCGCAATACGCCTGGTGCATTTCTGGGACCCGGCGTGCCCGTGCAATGTCGGCAACCAGCAACACCTTGCCGAGCTGGTCGATAAATATGTACCGCAAGGCGTCGAGTTTTATGCGGTACAAAAAGCCGGCAGCCAAGGTCAACTGCCGGCCACATTGAGCCACTTGAAAAGCCTCCCGGCGCTCCCCGGTTCAAGCCAGATTCCTGCAAGCCCAGCCGTGGCGATCTGGGATCGCAGCGGCAAACTGGCGTACTTCGGCCCCTACAGCGAAGGCCTGACCTGCAACTCGAGCAACAGCTTCATCGAGCCGATTCTCGAGGCGTTGAGTGTCGGCAGGGAAGTTAGTGCGACTCACACGTTGGCGGTCGGCTGTTATTGCCCATGGTCGGTTTCAAACTGACGAATTAACTACAACACGTATTGTCAGCCGCCTCTAGGCTGACGCCACTAAGTTATGCCTAGTGTTTGTTTTTAGAGCTCTTGCTCAAAGTAAGGGCTTGGGCTGAACCGTTTGTCGGATCCAATTTTTCCAAACGGCGCCATTACCGATCCTTTTCGGCCTGTGCCCCATGCCAGACGGGTTGTGCAGGGCAATTGAGCTCCGTTGACCGTTTAGCTGAATCGATTAACAGCGGCCGTGCCAGCATGAACTTTTTTTTAATCTCTTCTCTAAACCTCGTGACCAGCAAAATGTTCATTACCAGTGCAGTCGCGCGGCGGCGCTAACTAGAGGAAGTTTCACACGCCTTTTCATCGTTCAACTTGTCGACCCTCCTAACCAAACAAGAAATGGAATCGTCAGTGATGCAAAAGCTGCTATGCGCTGCACTTTCCAATCCCTATAAAGAAGATGCCCTCAATCTTGAGGCGTTCGTCCAAAGCGTCGCTCCGCTCATGATCGACGTGTTGCTGCGCGGCGAGACGGGTACCGGTAAAGACACGCTGGCAGAAAAGATCCATCGCATGTCCGGCTGCTCCGGCAAGTTCGTTGCCATCAACTGCGCCGCCATTCCCGAAACCCTCGCCGAGAGCCAGCTTTTCGGGGCCAACACCGGCGCGTTTACCGGGGCCAACCAAAATCGCGCGGGGTTCGTCGAAGCCGCGCATAACGGCACGCTGTACCTGGACGAAATCGACAGCATGCCGTTGGGCCTGCAAGCCAAGCTGCTGCGAGTCCTGGAATCCAGGACGGTCCAGCGCCTGGGCTCGACCCAGAGCATCCCGGTGAACATGCGAGTGATCGCCTCCGCCCAATGCCCTCTGGGGGAAATGGTCGAACGTGGTGAGTTTCGCAGGGACCTTTATTTTCGCCTGAACATCATCAGCCTCAAGCTGCCTCCACTGCGCAGCCGCAAGGAGCGCATCGTGCCGCTGTTCCAGTCGCTGGTGCGCCGGGAGGCCCAGGTACTTGACCGGCCCTACGTCGCACCGTCGCCAGCGCTGTTGCGCCAACTGCTCGGCTACGCCTGGCCTGGCAACATCCGCGAGCTGCAATCCGCCGCCAAACGATACGTGCTCGGCTTGCCGGCACTGCCCCGCGCCGAGCAACTGGAACACAACAGCTCGACGCTCAAGTTGAAAGAGCACCTGCAGCAGTTCGAAAAAATCCTCATAGAGGACTGCATGCGCCGCCACCATCATTGCATCGACAAGGTCATCGCCGAACTGGGTATCGCCCGGCGCACGCTGTATTACCGGATGAAGTGCCTGCAAATATCGACGAGTTGAGTGGGATCGGTGGAACCGTTTACACAACGGTCGCCACTTAACCATCGAGACGTTCACGATCGTCTTGCCATTCCACAACCCGGAGATACGACTATGAGTTTTGGTGGAGCTTCTCTCGCCGCTTCCACGGCTGCCATGCAGCAGATGGATGCGACCTCGGCTGCGATGACAACCATGAAATCCCAATTCGACCAGAAAAAACTGGTCGCCGACACCATGAACGCAATCGCGGCAGGGTCGATGGACACCGCAACCAAAGCCATCACCGCCATGGGGGAGGCCTCGAAAAACATACGATTCTGACCCTCTCGCTTCAGCCCCGCTCCGGCGGGGTAACTTCAAGCGCGATGCGAGGAGGCCCCTATGCACATCGACTTGCCAGACAGCCTTCGTGCCCAGAGAGACCTGCCCCATGACGAGTCCACGCGGCGCCCCGCCCCGACCCCGCCGGGCCTGGCGAACGTGGTCGCCGAGCATCTGGCACTGCACGGGACCGGCGACCGATTGAGGGAGTCGCTCGTCCAGTGGGGCGCCGAACACGGTTCGACGGGCGGACAGTCGCGGTTCGGCTGGCCCAGCCCCCAGGACAGATTGGCCGCAGAGACCGACGACCCTTTGCGACTGGTCCTGGAAGACATCCTGGAGGAGATCAACGGTGGCACCGGTTCCAATCTCGACGTCGACATCGATGATGCCTATTCCAATGAAGACCTGTTCAACGATCTGGCGCAGATGTTCGCCCATCGCCGACAGCCCATCGGTGACAACGATGTCGACAGCCAAAGTGATTTCGGCAATGCCAACAACCCCTTCTGTGGCGCGCTGTTCGGCGCCTGGGAGATGGAGGGCGATCACGCCACGCGGCGCAGTCGTCATGACGCGAGCCTGTCGCTGCTGCTCAAGATAATCGCGGTCCTGGGCCGCAGGAAACTGCTGACGCTGCTGGACATCGAGGAAGGTGACGGCCAGGCGCGGTATGAACCAGACGACCAGGACCTGTTGTTCGAGATCGCCGCGTTCATGGACCAGCACCCGGCGCGCTATCCCCCACCGACGCCCCCCGACGCAGAACGCTGGACATGGACCGAACGCATTGCCCGCGGCACAGCGCTGGATGCTCGCGAAACCCGGTTGTTCCAGCTTGCCCTGGAAGAGCTGGACTTCGCCCTTGCCCGCCTGGCCGGCCAGCAGCCCCCGCTGCGCCAGCGTGCCCGGCGCAACCGGGAGGAAATCGAGTTTCACCTGAGCGTCACCGGTAGCGCTCGCAACGTCTTGAGGCTGATGTGCGCCTGAAGGCACCCGCCCTTTGAAACTGACACTTTGAAGCAAGCCTTTGAAACAGGAGAAACGCCATGGACGTACAAGCCATCGACCCCAGCAACCTCGCCTCCACCGCTGCCAAAACCAGCGCCAAGCCACACGCGAGCGCCGAGACCAGCGATGTCAGTTGGTTCAACGCGCAAATGCGCGACAAAGCCCCCGCCCCGGACAGTGAAAACAATGTCGCCGCAAGAATCATCGATTCGTTGTCGAGCCGCTCCGGCGAATTGCAGCGACTGGATGATCGCGCCAACCGGGACATGCTCAAGGCCATCCGCACCGCCGACCCGAAAGACATGCTGCAGTCGAACCGCTCGTTGTCATCCTTTCACCTGGAAAGCCTGATGACCGCGAAAATCGTCAGCAAGGGCTCCCAGGCAATCGAGAAGCTCACCAATCTTCAGTAAAGGGAAAGCCGGTCATGTCCATGCGCGCATTCTCAACACTGTTGCTGTGTCTGCTGCTCACCGGTTGCGATGAACGGACGGCGCTGCACAGCCATCTTTCCGAGCAGGATGCCAACGAAGTGATCGCCGAATTGGCGAACAAGAACGTGGAAGCGAGCAAGCAGGTCGATAAAGACGGGCTGACCGTACTGGTCGAGCCTGCCGACATGAACAGCGCCGTCCAGGTACTTGAAGCCGCCGGCCTGCCGCGTCGCTCACGCTCCAGCCTGGGGGAGATCTTCCGCAAGGAAGGGGTCATTTCCACGCCGATGGAAGAGCGTGCCCGCTACATCTATGCGCTGTCCCAGGAACTCGAGTCGACGCTTTCACAGATCGATGGCGTGGTGCTCGCCCGGGTCCATGTGGTCCTGCCGGAGCGGGTGGCCCCGGGTGAGCCGGTCCAACCCGCATCGGCCTCGGTGTTTATCAAGCACACCAATGCCCTGGACCCCGACAGCATTACCCCACGCGTGCGCAACCTGGTCGCCAGCGGGATCCCCGGCATGGCCGATGCTACCCAGAACCCGACCAAATTATCGGTGGTCTTCGTTCCCGCCGCACCGTATCAGGAGCGGCGCAAGATGGCGTATTTCGGCCCGTTCCTCATGCAAGCCGACGACATCGGCTATTGGCGGGCGGTGACCGTGACGGCAAGCATCACCTTGCTTGCCATCCTGATGGGCGTCTTGTATGGCCTCTACCGGCTATGGCGCCAAGGCGTGTTAGTGCTGCCACGACTTCTCGATCGCAAGTTCAGCAAACCAGCCAGGACGCCCGCCGCCCCCCAAAGCAGCGCGACACCTGGGCTGTTCGCCGTGAAAAACCCGGGGACCAAACCCGACAGTAACGGGACCGCCGCATGACGGCGGAAATTGCATGGGTTCGCTGGTGGAACCTCGCGTGGCGCGAAGCAGACCGGGGCTGGTATTCGCCGGCGCTTGGCCTGCTGACCGCGCCACAGATCGAAGTCCTCGCCCGAGGGCAACATGCCGCGCTTGCCCACAGCTTCGGTATGACGCCATGCACGCCACCACCACCCAGCCCGGCGCTGCAATCGCTGTTCTGCGGCACGCCCCGGACCTTGGCCCTTGCCTGCGAATTGGTGGCGAGCACTTGCGCACCGTTAACGGCAACACAGGCACTTTCGGTGCAGGACCGGGCCTGGTGCGAGCGCACCGCCAAAGCCCTGCGCCCGGGGCACTGGCTCGAACAAGACCAGGATCCACTCGCCCTGCTGCGCGCATGGCTGGACGAACGGGCCTGGGAACGCGCGCGCCTGGCGTTCCCACGCGACAGAATCATCGCCATCGAATCGGCGCCAGCCCCTCAACCGCCAGCCGCCAAGCTGAACACGCTTTGGCAGTCCGCCTGCTGGAAAGCTGAGCAAAGCCTGGCACCCTCGGCCCCTATCCAAACGGAGAGACACGATGCTCGCTCGGCGTTCGCTTGAACTGCGCCCCGATGGCCAGGGCCTGTCGCAGCCCTACATCGCGCGCGAAACCCTGGTTGATTGTGCCCGCGCACAGGTCGTCCTCGAACAGGCCCAGGCGCAGGCGGGGCAATTGCTTGAACGCGCCAACGCAGAGGCGGACGCGACCGTGCTCGAGGCTCAAGCGCAATTCTGGGAAAAGGCCGAAACCTTGCTCGCCGCATGGGACACCCAGCGTCAAGCCATGTGGGAGCGGATCGAGAGCAGTGCTGCACATTTGGTCAACGAGGCCCTGGGGACGCTGTTGAACGAGGTCCCGCAGCAGGCACGCATCGATGCGCTCGTCCGCCAACTGGCGTCGCGTCAGGACGACCCGATCAGCGCCACCCTTCGCTGTCATCCTGAAGACCTGGCAAGCCTGACCCGGAGCCTGGGCACCGACAGCCGACGCCCCTGGACGCCAGTGGCCGATGCCGACATGGAACGACATCAACTGAAGCTGGAAACACCAGGCGGTACATACCAGCTCGACTGGCCCACCGCCGTCGAGGCCCTGCGCCTGCCCGAACCACAAAACATCACCGCAAGCTGACCCTCCGCCATCGCGAGCAAGCTCGCTCCCACAGGGGATTTGGGGTGACTGCGATGCCTGTGAACAACCCGGAAAAAACTGTGGGAGCGAGCAAGCTCGCTCCCACAAATGGATCGAAGTACGACCGGGAGAACCAGGTCGGCTGTCAGGCCGCCTCGCGAGCAAGCTTTACTCCCACAAATCTGATGGGTGTACGACCGGGAGAGCCAGGTCGGCTACTAGGCCGCCTCGCGGCGGACGTTGATCTCGGCGCCCCGTTAACCACGATGGCCGAACGCAGGCATTGCGTAGTGGGCACCTCGGCATGGATGCCGAGGTAGCCGCGGGCCATGGATGGCCCTTCGCGGCGGGCCCACGGAGCAATGCCTTCGTTCGGGCATGCCGAGCCTAGGCGAGGCACCGAGTGGTGGGGCAAAGCCTTTTTGGTTACTTTTTTGGCGTCTGAAAAAAGTGACCCGCCGTAAGGGCGGAACCCTAAGCAGCCGTTACCGCAGCAACGGATATGTACCCGGTCAAAGAAATCCTGTCCGGATACTAAGGCCACCATCACCCCGTCAGTTTTTTTCCTCATCCGCGCGGAACCGCCAACGGCATACCCACCACTCACACCGTGAACATGCCTAGCCCAGAGGAACCGCCCATGTCTTCCGCCGATGCCGTCCAGCGCCGCCTCGACACCTACTTCCAACGCGCGACCGACAACGTCAACAACGCTGCGATGAACGCAGCAGAAAGTCAGTCACTCGACGACATGCACTCATTCGTGACCAGCATGAACGGCATGTCCGTCGCAGTGAACGCCGCCACTCAACAGACCACGGCCCATCACAACCTCGCCAAGGCGATCATCGATGCAATGCCATGAGCTGCGCACACAGCTCACCCGCTGGAGCGCCATCGTCGATGGCCCGGAGCACTTCACCGTTGTCATCGACGATGGCGACGCAACGTTCAGCAAGCTCGAAGAGGGCCTGCTGGTATCGGTCGAGCTGAGCGTCCCGGCGACACGCGAGGTGGCTCTGGAAGACCTGCTTCGGCTGGCGCACCCAAGCCTCTCGCGATTTCCCGGCGCGCTGGCCCGTTCGCCACAAGACGGCCGGTTGTGGCTACTGGCGCAACTGCCGCCGGACAGGCACATCGACGACTTGATCGAGGTGCTCGAAGCACTGCTCAACCAGCGTGACACCTGGCAATCGATTCTCAATAAAGACCAACGAGCCGTTGCCGCGCCAGTGGCGCGACGCCTCTCGCACTCTCACTTGCTCGGAACAGGAATCCGTCATGCCTAACAGGTGGCTTGCACCGTACCGCTTGATGACCGCAGGCAAAGTACACCTTCGCCAGTTGATCGCACACCGCTGGACGGGACCTTCGCTGATCGCACTGGCGCTGACCGGTGCCCTGGGTGCGAGCCTGCCGGCACAGGCGGCAGTCCCGACCGACTGGAAGAATACGCCTTACGCCTATGACGCCCAAAACACGCCGCTGGCCAAGGTACTCGGCGACTTCGCCAATACCTTCGCGGTGCAACTGGTGATCGATGGCGCCGTGAAGGGCACCGTCGACGGCCGGATGCGCGCCGAAAGTCCCCAGGCGTTCCTCGACAGGCTCGGCCTGGAAAATCGCTTCCAGTGGTTCATGTACGGCAACACCTTGTACGTCAGCCCCTTGCAGAACCAGGACTCCACGCGCCTGGAAGTATCCGCCGATGCCGTGCCGGACATGAAGCAGGCCTTGACCGACATCGGCCTGCTGGACCCGCGTTTCGGCTGGGGTGAATTGCCCGACGAAGGCGTGGTCCTGGTCTCTGGCCCGGAGCGCTACGTGCGCCTGGTGGCGCAGTTTGCCGAAGTGCGCAAGACACCCGAAGAGAAGCAGGAAGTGATCAGCTTCCCGCTGCGCTATGCCACCGCCGCCGACCGCAACGTCAAGTACCGCGGAGAAACGCTGGTCATTCCCGGGGTCGCCAGCATCCTGAAAGGTTTGCTGGAAAGTCGCAGCGCCGTGTCGGGGGGCATGCAGACAGCCTCGCCCCAGGCGTCGTTCCAGAACATGCAGAACCAGCAGTCCATGACCATGGGCAATATCGAACAGTTGGCAATGAACGGCATGGGTCGTCCAAACACCAGCCGCGTACCGTCCGGCGCGAACAGCGGTGGCGGCGGTCGGGGCAAGATCCGCGTCGAAGCCGACGTGCGCAACAACGCGGTGCTCATCTACGACGCGCCCAAGCGACGGGAAATCTACACGCCGCTGATTCGCGATGTGGACGTGCCGCGCAAGCTGGTGGAGATCGATGCGATCATCCTCGACATCGACCGCACCCAACTGGCCGAGCTGGCCTCGAACTGGAACGTCGAGAGCGGCGACCTGATCGGCGGCGCCTCGATGATTCGACCTGGCGCCAGCTCGACGGTGTTCATTCAGGACTACGGCGATTTTTCCGCGCAACTGCGGGCCCTGGAGGGCCGTGGCCTGGCCTCGGTGGTGGCGAACCCGTCGGTACTGACCCTGGAGAACCAGCCGGCGGTCATCGACTTCAGCCGGACCGAGTACATCTCGGCCATCGGCGAGCGTGTAGCCACTGTCGAACCCATCACGGCAGGCACCAGCTTGCAGGTCGTGCCCCATGCCATCGAGACCGGGGGCCGCAACCAGATCCAGATGTCCCTGGACATCGAGGACGGCCGTATCGAACCCTCGGAGGTCGGCCAGCAGACGCCCAGCGTGCGCCGGGGCGTAGTCAGCACTCAGGCTGTCATGGGGGAAAGCCGGTCATTGGTGGTAGGCGGTTTTCATACCGAAGAGACCGGCGACAACCTCGAACGGGTGCCATGGCTGGGTCGCATCCCGCTGATCGGGCCGCTGCTGTTTTCCTCGACCACCCGCGAAACCAGTCGCCGCGAGCGGGTGTTCATCCTGACGCCGCGCCTGATCGGTGACCAGGTCGACCCGGCCCGCTACATCTCCGCCCTTGACCGCGAACAGGTCGACAGCGCCATGGCCCGCCTGGAAGAGCGTCGCAACGGCACCCGCCCCGTCGGTCGTATCGAGGTCAGCGACGTGCTCGCCCAACTCGCCGACGGCAACATTCCGGCCACGTTCAAGCAAGCCCCATCGATTCCCTATTCGCCCGACACATTGTGCGCGTTGCAACCCGGGCTATCGCTGGACGCCGCCCGGGCCCAATGGTTCGCCGGCCCCGATTACGGCATCGCCGTGGGCGTGATACGCAACGACGATCAGCGGCGCTTGCGTTTCGACGAGGCAAGCTGCGGCAGTCGCTGGACCCTGGCCACCTCCGCCTGGCCGAAGGTGTGGCTTGAGCCCGGCGAGGAAACGGAAGTGTTCGTGGTCATGAAACAACCCACGCGCACGCCAGGCGGCGAGCGCCCTTCTCTTCTGCAAACCAGCGCGAGGACCCTGCCATGAGTCGCACGCCACTGCTGCTCGTTTTATTGCTGAGCCTGCCGGTGTTCGCCGGCTGCGCGAACCGCTCGGGTTGCCAGGGCGATGCCTGCAGCCGCGCCGAACCGGACAACGGTCGGCTGGTGATCTGGTGGTCACCCGGTATGCGCGGCGGCCTTGGCTCCCCCGAACACCCACTGGACCATTCGGTCGTCCCATTGGAGAACTGAAACGCTATGTCTTTTTCGGTACACAGCGTAAGCACTCGCCAGGCCTTCCAGAAGAACATCATCGCCGGCATCGCAACGTATTGGGAAATAGCCCCAGGCATTGAGTTCTGTCTGCGACGCGAGCCTCACAGCGTGGGGCTCGCCTTACAAATACAAAGCCAGGCGCTGCGTGCAAACCAGATCCAGCATGCCCTCGAACGGCGTTTCGCCCACCCGACCGACTACGCGCAGTTGTTCGTATTTCTTGATCCGCAGCGAGCACTCGTGGTCTGGCAGGCGCTGCCGGACTCGTCGATATCCATTGAACTGCTCGATGAAATCCAATCCCGGCAATTGTCACTGCTGGGCCTGGAAGACCTCGACGACTACTCAGCCACGTATTGAGGAAAACACAGTGATTCATACAGGCTTTATTCAGGGAGGTTTTCCATGACCGTCGCACCGCTTGCCCAGCGCTTGATCTCGGCCCTCGCGGAACATTTGCATGCGGACTTGCAGTTGGAAGGTGGCGTGTGCGCGCTGTATGACGCGAGCAACCGCGAAGCCGTGGTCATCGAGCTGCCCGATCACGGCGATGTCGCCATCCTCCATAGCTCGATCGATGTACCTGCCCACGCGCCCGGTTTGCACAAGCGCTTGCTGGAACTCAACTTTCGCTTGGATCTGCTCGGCGGCAGCTGGCTGGCCCTGGACGATAAGGGCAGCGTTCGCCTGTGTGCCCACTGTCCGCTGGCGATGCTTGACGAGGCGCGGTTCTGCCATTGGGTCGTCGGCTTCATCGCCCAGGTCGGCGACGTTCGGGCGCGCTTGGCGGTGCCTGCAACGCCGGGCGGTCCGCGTCCGGCGTCGCTCAACATGAGCCGCACCCGATTGGGATAGGCACTCGTGGCCTGGAATTACTACCGCGGGACTCTGTAGGAGCTGGCGAAGCCTGCGATCTTTTGATCTTTCGCTTGAGATTCAAGTGTCTTTGAAAAGATCGCAGCCTCGTTGCACTCGACAGCTCCTACACAGGGTTATGCAGGCTCATCGCTTTATCGAAGCTTCATCGCCTCGCCACCCTCCTGCATGACTTTCCTTGCGCTGTCCATGAAGCCCTTGGTGACCTCCGTCACCGTATCGCTCATCAGCTTGGCCATGTCGGCGGAGCTTTTAACGAGCAACATGGCGCTCTGGCGTTCCTCCATGCCCATTTGCAGCTGGAACTGCTTTTCCATCAACTGCTTCTGACGGGTTTCCATCTCGCTCATGAAAGAGTCCGGTGTGCGGCTGGGCGTTTGCGCGTCATCCAGCGGTTGCGTGTCATTCGGTGCCGCCGTGTGGTTGGTGTCTCGCGTTCGGGTGCGGCCGCGCTGATGCACCGCCGGTGGTGTCGAGGAAGAACGTCCCCGATCATGCAGGCTCTGGGTGCCTTGGCGCTGCTGCGCCTCACGGGGTCGTTGGCTCAGCGAGGGTGAGCGCGATGGCGATAAGCTGTCGGTACCCCGCAGGGCACCTGTGCCCCCTAAGGGGCTCGTCAGGGGTCTGGGTTCGGGCATGGGAATCCTCCACGAGTCGATGTCTGTGTGGTGGGCACTGTCGGCAGGCCGGTATCCTCCGGACGAGCCTGGCTCATTCCCTGAGTGGCAAGCGCATGTGCATCGGTTCCATCGACCTCAACGCTGGTTCAACTCCGGAATCTCGATGACCTCGCCCTTGGCCTCGTCATCCAGTTCGCGCAACACCCGATAAATGTGGGCAACCGCCTGGAGCGTTTCCCGAGGGATATAAGCGCCGACGTCTTCACGGTAGATCGTGCGCGCCAGCCAGATGCACTGGATGACCGGAACCCGCGCCGCCTTGGCCCGCTCGATCAGCGCCCGGGCCTCGGCATCGACACCTTTGACGATCAACTGCGGCAGCGGCGTTTCCTCGGGGCGATACAACAGCGCGACGGCAAAGTGGGTGGGGTTGACCACCAGCATGTCGGCGTCTTCCACCGGTTTGGTCTCTTTGTTGACGGGCTGGTCGACCAATTGCCGGGCCAAGCTGCGGCGATGCATTTTTACGTGGGGGTCGCCTTCCATTTCCTTGAACTCCTTGCGCACCTCTTCCTCGCTCATGCGCAGGCGCTTGGCAAAGAAATATTTCTGCAGGCCGAAGTCGAGAAGCGCCAGCACCAGCAACACGCCCAGGCAGATGTGCATGATGTGCCGAAACAGGCTGGCCAGCCCGCGCCAATAGCTGTTCAGGTCGCCGTTGACCAGATTGATCAACGACCCGAGTGCAGGCAGGGTCACCAGATAAATCACGGTGCCGATAAACACGGCCTTGACCAGCCCCATGAACAGGTTGATCAGCGCCTGGCCGGAGAACATCTGCTTGGCCTGGTTCATCGGGTTCAAGCGGTTCGGGTCGGGCTGAAGGGCCTCGGGGGCAAACAGGAAACCGAACTGTATCCAACCGGCCACCAGGCGCGTGACGATCGCCAACCCCACGGTCATCAAGGTGAAATTGAGCAACACGCCACCGGCATGAGCCAAGGTCTCCTCGAAGGCACGCACGAAATCGACATCCAGCCGATGCAGCGGGAATGTCACCATGTCTCCCAAGGCCTGCATGCTGTCGTCGGCCTGGGTCAACGCCACTTCGGTGATCGCCGCAAGCACCAGCAGGCTGCTCAAGTCCTGGCTTTGGCCGACCTGGCCCTTGTTGCGCGCGTCGCGAATCTTCTTCGGCGTCGCCCGCTTGGTCTTTTCTCCACTGTCTTCGCTCATGCCCGAAGCCCTCCTTCAGGGTGACGGCAACAACAGGTGCAGCAGATGCCGGATTTCGCCATAGCGACCAAGACGGCCGGTCATCGCATCCCACAGCGTGGGCAGGTAGAACAGCAGGAAGCCCAGGCCGATCAGACTCTTGGCCGGCATGGCGAGGACGAACACCTGCAATTGCGGGCTGTACAGGCTGAGCAACGCCAGGCTGAACTCCACCAGCAACAGCAAGCCGATAAAGGGCGCCGCGTAGAGCATCATGTGCATGAACATTTCGCCGAGCAGCCCAAGAAACACGCCGAAGCCGTCCGCGCCAGGCAATGGAAACCAAACGGTGGGCGACCACACCAGGTAGCTGTCCCAGATCACCTGGGTCAAAGTGCCAATGCCCAGGGTGGTGACCAGCAGCAAGATCGTCATCTCCTTGAACAGCAGGCCCAGGGGCGTGGTGTCGCTGCCGAGCGCCGGGTTCAACTGGCCACCAATGAGCGCACCGCGCTGGTTGTCCAGCAAGGCACCCACCGACTCGTACAACCAGAACGGCATCGCCAGCAGCACCCCGAGCAAGAAGCCCAGCACCAGCTCCTTGAACATCAACCCGGCCAGCGACAGCCAATTGACCTGGGCGTCGATCAGCGCCTGGCGAATACCCGGCGCCGGCAACATGCCCAGGGCAAACACGACAGCATGGCGCGGCAAGCCTCGCAGGTGCTGGAAGCAAAATACCGGGACCAGGTATGCGACCGGGTAAATGCGCGCCATGCCAAGCGCGATCGACAGCAGCAAGTCGAAATACGGGCCGAAAGCCTGGGCCGTCATCAGGTGTTGGCCATCATTTCGAATGCCCGGCGCAGCAGTCCCAGCAACTCCACGCCGATCCAGCGCCCCGTGACCAGCAAGGTCAGCCCGACCGCCACCAGCTTGATGCCGAAGGGCAAGGTCTGGTCCTGGATCTGCATCAAGGCCTGCACCAGGGAGGTCAGTACACCGACGATCACCGCCACGATCAAGGGCGGCGCGGAGAGCAGGACCACCAGCAACATGCCTTCCTTAAACAACGTCAGCGCGTCCATCGCACATCCTCAAAGATAGGAATAGAAGAGGCTGTCGAGCAATTGCGTCCAGCCCTGCACGAGGACAAAAATCAGCAGCTTGAGCGGCAACGAAATGGTCATGGGCGCGACCATCTGCATGCCGAGCGCCAGCAGCAGGTTGGACACGATCAGGTCGATGACAATGAACGGGATATAGATCAGGAATCCCATCTGGAAGCCGGCCTCGAGCTCCGACAGCATGAAGGCCGGGATGAGCAGCATCAGGTCATCGCGGCTGGCCTGCTCGGCGCGTTCCTTGGGCCACATCCGCTGGGTGTTCTCCAGCAAGTGGGCGAGGATGTCCGGGTTGGTATTGCGCGACATGAAGGCCTGCAACGGTTTTATCGCGTTCAAGGCAGAACCTTGCAACGCCTCGGTATTGCTGAAATCCAACGGCCGTTCTTTCAGCTGTTCGGCGATGTTGTGGCCCACCGGCGCCATGATGAACAGCGTCGCGGCCAGGGCAATGGCATACAAGGCCATATTGGGTGGCACCTGCTGCACGCCGATGGCGTTACGGGTGATGGTCAACACGATGGCTATCTTGAGAAAGGCGCTGCAGATGATCAGCAGCAAGGGGACCAACGAAATCCCACCAATGAACAGCGCCAGCAGAAAGGGGTCGACCCCCTGGAAGCTCATCCAGCCACATCCACGTGAGCGATTTGCAGGCCCAACCGGCCATCGACCTCGACCAGCTCGCCATGGGCCAGGGCACGTTCGCCATAGAACAGCGCCGCTGTCCCCGGTGCCACGCCTTGCACTTGCAGCACCGCGCCGGGTGCCAGATTGCGCAGCTCGCCCAAGGTCAGCTGCAAATGACCGCAGCGTATCGTCAGCGCCAGCGGCAGGTCGTCGAAGCGCTCGGGGACTTCGGCCGCGACCGGCTCCGTCATCGGCGCTTCCTCGGTGTCAGCGGCAGCATAGGCCGACTCCGGGTGCTCGGCCGCCTCGGCGGCTTGGGCGTCAGGTTCGTAGCCGGTGCTATCGTCCCAGTCCGGCGTCAGGATGTCGGTGTCGGCGGTGGTGCTCATAACGGTCTCCTCCAGAGCGAGCAAGGTCAGGCGCAACGGCGCGGCACGGCTGTGAACCCGCACCTGCAAACAATGCCGGCCCAGGCGAATCAGCCCTTGGCCGGATGAATCGAACAGAGCGGTTTGCGGCACCAACACATCACCGGGGCGCAACGTCGCCAACTGCCCGGCGGCCAGCGCCAGGTGTCCCAGTTCCAACGGAACATGCAGCACGAAGCCCGCGATCCCTGGCGCTGCCGGCCGCTGCCAAGGCGTAGCGCGAAGCAGCCCCAGCAGGGTCGCACCGGTCATTTCCAGATGGCTCGTGACGCGGGCCGCGCCCACCCTCACGTCGAGCCGGCAGGCAATGCCCTGCACCGCGGGCCCGGCCGCTGGTTTGATAAAACCGAATGCCTGGCGCAGGGGCTCGCCCAGGGTTTGCTGGAACAGCGACCAGAACCACGCGTCATCCGGTCCGGGTTCGGCAGGCAGGACCACCGGGCATTCACCGAACAGACTGAGCACCGCGCCGGGCTCGTCCAGGGTAAAGACACCATGGGCACACGCCAGCACACACGGCGTCCCCCCAGCGGTGCCACCCGGGGTCAGTTCCAGCAGGCCCGCCTCGCCCGCCACCTCGAAGGGCAACCGGACGCCAATTCCCAATAGTCGCCGGGCGGTGGCGTCCTCGCTGCCTACAGTCGGCAGCGCCAATGCATGGACTGTCATGTCGCGCTAACCTCTTCTTCCCGCGCCACACGCACGCTCACCGGCTGGCCCAGGCTTTGGGTCAGTGCCTCTTCGAGACGCCCGGATCGACTCGACAGCCGCGCCTGTACGTCGGCACTTTCGCTGCTCAGGCCGATGTCCCACCCGCACGCCTCGCCTAGCCGCCGGGCGGATACCTTTATGCGGCCCAGGTTGGGAAGATGCAGCAACAGGTCCAATTGCTGGTCGAGCGTGGCACGCAAGCGTGGCGTGAGCTGGTCGACAAACGCCTCCTCTTCACCGCCCGGAAGATTCACCAGGCCCGACAGCGAACCGGTGCCGGCGCTGTCATCCTGCGTGCCGCCCCGTGGCGCATCGACCCATTGGCGGAACCAGTAACCGTCACTGCTTCCTGCCGTCATGTCGGGGTCACGCCCGGTGGCAGGGGCGGACTCGCGTGCCGCCGGACGGCTTGCCCGGCTCACCTGGGCAGGCGGTTGCTCATACGCCCGCGGCGGATGCCGGACGGGGGTCGCCGAGGGATTGCCGTGCGGTGTCGGCGCACCGCGCACGCTGCGTTCATTCATCGCTGGGGGTCTCCACCAGGCACTCCATCATTGCGTTGAGCTTTTCCAGATCTCGCCGACGCCCTTGTAGCTGCTGCTGGGCAGCGGCCGTGTGCTGTGCCTGTTGCGCCTGTTCATCGTCCAGTGCCTGCACTGCCCGCGCTTGCTCGGCCAGCTCGCCGATCAAACGACGTTCCTGGGTACTCCAGGCGTTCAGTTCGCACACGCTCAACGCCCGGCCACGGTGCTCGCCGTACAACGCCTCGCGCTGCACCACCTGCTGCTCACGAGTCGCCTGCATCTGCGCGCGCGCGGCGGCAACCGCGGCTTCACGCTCACGCAAAAGCTCACGCTGCTGGCGCCACGCCCGCTCGGCTTGCGCTTCGCGGTGGCGGCGTATCGGCGCCAGGGCGTCCAGATCAGCCCGGGACATAAGCGGTCAACTGCTGCAGGTGGGCGAGCGTGGACGCAAACGGCTCCGGCTCACGCAGGTCCTGGCGCAGAAAGGCGTCCAGGGCCCCTCGCGACTCCACCGCCAGGTCGGTCAAGGGGTCGGCGCCGGCCTGGTATTCGCCCAGGCGCAACATCAATTCGATTTGCTCATAGGCCGACAGCAATCGACGCAGATTGATGCCCGCCCGCAGGTGCTCCGCCTCGGCCACGTTGGCCAGGGTTCGCGACAGGCTGGCCAGCACATCGATTGCCGGGTAGTGGCCGCGTTCCGCGAGCTTGCGTGACAGCACGATGTGACCGTCGAGCAGCGAACGCACTTCATCCGCCACGGGATCGTTCATGGAGTCCTGCTCGATGAGCACCGTATAAAAAGCGGTGATAGCGCCCTCGTTGGTCAGGCCGGCCCGCTCGACCAGACGCGGCAGCAAGCCGTAGACCGACGGCGGCAAGCCACCGCGCCCCAACGGCTCGCCAGCGGCCAGGCCGATCTCACGCTGGGCCCGGGCGAATCGGGTCAGCGAATCGATGAGCAGCAGCACGCGTTGGCCCCGGGCCCGGAAACCCTCGGCCAATGCCGTGGCGGTGAATGCCGCGCGGGCGCGTTCCATGCTGGAGCGGTCAGAGGTGGCGCACACCAGCACCGCGCGGGCCCGCAGTTCATCATCCAGCTCATGATCGAGAAATTCGCGCAGTTCGCGCCCACGCTCGCCGATCAGGCCGAACACGATGACATCGCAGTCAACGTTCCGGGCAATCTCCGCCAACAGCGTGGTCTTGCCACAACCGGCGCCGGCGAACAGCCCCACACGCTGGCCTTCACCGAGCGTCAGCGGGCCGTCGATGGCCCGTACGCCGGTCATCAAGGGCCGTTGGATACGCGGTCGTGCGGTGGGTGCAGGCGCCTCGCCAATCACTTCCGAGGCATGCAGTACATGCGGGCCGGCGAACGCCCCCGTCCCGCCGTCCAACAGGGGCCGGCCGAAGCCATCCAGCACCTGACCCAGCAGCTCCGGTCCCACGCACACCCGATGCGGCATGCCCAGCGGCTCCACCGCCGCACCGACCCGGATCCCCTCCAGGCCGCCCAGGGCGCTGAGCAGGGCATCGTGCTGGTCGAAGCCGACAATCTCGGCGAGCAGCGGCTCGCGTGTGTCGCGCTCGACCCGGCAGAGGTCGCCGATCTGCGCCCCCGGCAGTCGGCACTGCAGCAAGATGCCGCTGACCCGCTGCACCCGCCCGCGCACCATGACCGGCGCGAAGCGACGCAAGTGCGCCAATTGCCCGGCCTCCCAGGCCTCCAGTCGCGCGATGGCCGCCTGCGTCATCACCAAGTGACCTCGTAGCGTTGGTCGCCCTCGAAGGTGACTTTGCCGCTGTCGATGGCAGTCAAGCGCAGGCCATCGATCTGGTCACCCAGGAACAACCGACGTCCATCGGCCGTGACCACATGACCATGCTTGCCGCCCACGATCTGGGCGATCTGAAACGGCAGCTTCGTCAGCCGTTCCTTGACGTTGGCCGTGATCCCGACCGGCGTTTCGTAGCGGTCGTGGAAGCGCTCGATCAGCCGTTCGACCATCGCCAGGCGTTGACGCGGCAACTCGCCCACCAGGACCAGCCGGTCGCCCTGGCTCTCGACCCGCACACCGGCGCCCAAATCACGTTCCTGGAGCATGCGATCAAGCTCCAGGCGGACCGCCTCGACATTGTCCAAGGCCACCTTGCTCTGCTTGAGCTGCTGGGCCGGGCTGCGCGCCACGGTTTGCGCCGGCTGGCTGGTAAAGGCCCAGGCGCTGGAGGCAACGGTGATCACCGCTGCGGCAATGGCCAGGCGCTTGGGCCACGACGGCCGTGTCGCGGGCTTCAGGGTTTCCCGTTCCGCCGCCAAGTGCGCGGCGTCATCCAGCGCCGCCTCTTCGGGCCAAGGCTGATCGGCCGGGGCCAGGCACAGCCAGACGCCTGCCACGGCAAATGGGGCATTGCTCTGCAAGGGCTCGGCCGCAGCCCAGGGCTGGCCTTGTCCATCGCAAACCGTGCCCTCCAGCAGTTCCAGCAGCCACTGGCCCTGCACCTGCCGCAGGCCCACGTGACGCCCACAGATGCCCGGATCGTAAAGCGCCAGGTCGGCATCCTCGGCCGCCCCGACCACCCATTGCTCGCCAACCAGCGGCAACGCCGCACCTCGGTGCAGACCACTCAAGACTCGCAGTTCGAACATGGTCAATTCCTCAAGGGGCGACAGATGCTCGCCCACGGTCCGGTTGTACGACGGGGCACCGGCGGCCCCCGTCCTCTGTCACAGCCAGGCCATCGAACGCACCTGGATTTGCATCGTTACGTGGAGACACCGCTGCTGGCGTGCCAAGACAAGCCCCTCACGCGGCATCCTCCATCCGTAGTTTTTCCTGCTCGAGGTCAAAGCGCCCCAGCACGGTGACCTGGGCGTTGCTGTGCAACTCGCTGAAGGCGAGTACAGGCACGTGATTGAACTCGTCGCGCAACAGATCGCGCAGCGGCGCCCGCAAGTCTTGCGCCACCAACAGCACGGCCACGCGCTTGGCGCGCAACGGGAAACCTTCGCGCAACTGCATCACCAGGGCGCGGGTATGCAGGCTTTCCAGGGCAAAGAAGGTTTCCGTCTGGGTCTGGCGCAACGCGTCGCGCAGCAGGCCTTCGGTTTCCGGCGTCAACAACCACACGTGCAGGCCGTTTTCGTCGCGGTACTGGTGATAGATCTGCGACTTCAGGGCGATGCGCGCGTAGTCGGTCAGCGCACCGACGTCACGCTCATGCTGCCCATGCTCGATCAACGACTCGGCGATCAGGCGCACTGCACGCAGCGGGACGCCTTCGCCGGCCAGGCGCTGGAGCACGGCGGCAAACCGCGCCAGTGGCATGGTCCGCTGCAGCTCCTGCACCAGCTCTGGCTGACCTGCTTCGAGCCAACTGAGAATCGACTTGCTTTCCTGAAGCCCCAAGAATTGCGGGCCCGTGGCGAACATGGCGCGGCTCATCCGCTCCACCAGCAACTCGGCAGCCGGCACCGCCTCCACGCGTTCGTCCGCCAGCAGCGGATCGTCAGGCGTCAGCCATAGCCACTGCTGCTCGTCACGCACCTCGTCGCCGACCAGCCCGTCGCGCGGTTCGAACGGCAGCGGTCCGCGCGCCACGGCCACACGTTCGCCGAAAGTGGCCCGCAACATCGGCACCTCGTGCACACAGAAGCGGAACTCGTCGTCTTCCAGCAGCACGCTGTATTCGATCTCGAAGGGCGGCAAGGTCAGGCCAAAGCCGGCCACCAGCGCGTTACGCTTCTTGCGGATCGCCTGGATGACTTCCTCGGCGGCCGTGTTGCCTTCCATGGCTTTGGAAAACTGCAAAAGATAGGCGCGGGTCGGGTCGAAGCTGCGCAGGTCTTCAGCGCCGTTCTGTGCCGGGGCCACGACCTCCGCTGGCTGGTCGCCCTGGCGTGCCTGCCGGGCGAGCGAGTACAGCTGAACGATGCCGGCGGTGCCGGTGATCAACGCGATGACGATGAATACCAGCGTGGGCATGCCGGGCAAGGCCGCGAAACCGAGCATCCCCACCGAAGCGATCACCCAGGCCTTGGGTTCGGCGGTCAACTGCTGAGCGATTTCCTTGCCAACGCTACTGCCCGCTGGCTGCCCTTCCGGCGACACCCGGGTGATGATCATGCCCGCAGTGAGGGAAATCAGCAGTGCCGGAATCTGCGCGATCAGACCGTCACCGATGGTCAATACGGCATACAAGTGCATCGATTCGGACGCGCCCATATCGTGCTGCATCATGCCGACCGTAAAACCGCCGATGAGGTTGATCACCACGATCACCAAGCCCGCGATGGCATCGCCCTTGACGAATTTCATCGCCCCGTCCATCGCACCGAACAGCTGGCTTTCCTTGTTCAACTCCTCGCGGCGCCGCCGAGCTTCAGTGACATCGATCAGGTTGGCGCGCAGGTCGCTGTCGATGGACATCTGCTTGCCCGGCAGTGCGTCCAGCGTGAATCGCGCCGCCACTTCGGCGACCCGCTCCGAGCCCTTGGTGATCACCAGGAAGTTGACCACCGTCAGAATGAGGAAGATGACCAACCCAACCGCCAGGTTGCCTCCCACCACAAAATTACCGAACGCCTGGACGATATGACCGGCGTCGCCCTGGAGCAGGATCAATCGGGTGGTCGCCACCGACAATGCCAACCGGAACAGCGTGGTCAGCAGCAGCACCGCCGGAAATGAGGAAAATGCCAGCGGCCGCGGCAGGTACAGCGAGATCACGATCAGCAGGCAGGAGATGCAGATGTTGATCGCGATCAGCGCATCGACCACCGAGGTCGGCAAGGGCAGGATCAGCATGAACACGATGCCGAGCACCACGAACGCCCCGACCACCTCGATGCGCCGCACCGCTTCGTTGGCGACTTTGTTCAACAGGGCGATCATGAGCGCGCTCCAATCACCGGGGCAGCGGTCTGGCTTCGGGGCTCGCCACGGGAGCGCTCATCGAGCAGCACCAACAGGTTCTTCAGCGCGGTCTGGCGACTTTTGCTATCGCGCCAGAGGGGCAGCGGCAAACGCTTGAGCAAGGGGTACAGGCCATTCAGGGAGACCAGTTGGTCCCGCTCCTCTTCTCCACCCAATTCACGCCCGATACGCCGTACTTCCGCCGCCGACAGGCCACTGCTGACAAACCCCAGCATGCGCTGGAGCAACAGCACCGCCGTGAGCTGGCTGGCCGGGCAACTGTAGGCCAGTTGCTCGAGCAAACCGCGGCAGCTGTGCAGGACACTGCCCAGTTGCGTCGAGGCGGCCAGGCCGATCAACAACGTGCGCAACAAGGCGGTAGGACGTGATGGTGTGTGCGCAGCGATGTCGTCAGCCAGTGCCCGGCGCATCATGTCCAGCCCCGGCACGAACGCCGCCTCGCCGAACAGGCCAAGCAACGCCTGCATCATGGTGGGCAACGACTGCTTGAGCACCACGGTGTCGTAATAGAGTCGCCGTACCGCCTGGCGCAGTTCGGGATCGCCCCCCGCAGCGCGCAAGGCCTCGGCGATGTTCATGCCCGCCTGGATCTGCGCGCCATAACGCTCGCGCAACAGCTGCAGGTAGTCGCGAGCACGCTTGGCCTCGACAAGACGACCTTGCACTTCGGCCTCGCGCAACGCTTGCTGCAGGATCAGGTCGGTACGGGCCGGGTCACCACCGGTGGACTGCACCACCTCTTCAAGCACTGGCTCGCCACACAGCAACAAACCAGCCTGGGCGGCCATTGCCCCCAGGCTCTGCTTGCCTGGGTGGCCAAGTTGGTCGTACCACTCCTCCAATTGCTCACGCGTCTCGACCCGCGTCTGACCCACTTCGCTACGAGCATTGCGGATGCGCCGCTGGCTCAGCGCCTTGGTATTGCGCTCCACGTGATGGCTGAAGGTCATGCCGACCTCCTCCATCGAATTGGACTGCACGGCCTGGAACGACTCGACAGGCGTGCCTATGCCCACGACGGCCGAAACGGCCTGGGCAAGGTTGGCGGCAATATGCGCATTTGTCGGGGCTTCTACTTTCATGATGGCCGTGAGCGTGGTTTCGGACGCTCAGTGGGTGGTGGCGATTCAGCATTCAGTTCCATCACGGTGATGACCTTTTCTGGCCGATTCCAGTGGGTTGGCCACAGGCCTCTTCCCGAGCGTTTGCTCGGTGCAATTTCATGCAGTGGGACTTGGGACGCCTGTGCATGACCTTGCACAAATAGAGCAAAAGCACTAGATAAAAATGCTTGTTTATCAACAAGATAACTCGTTAAACGGGCTTGGCACAGGTCCTGCTGATGGGAGGAACGTCGACATGTGGATCGACGCTATGGAACCTACCCAGAGGGATTTATTGATGAACAGCCTGAATCTCATGGCCCCACCGCAAACCTCCCCGGCACCCACCGGTGCGCCAGGCATCTGCTTCGGCGAGGAACGCAAGCTGCGTCTGTTTGTGCAAAAACGTGTACTCAATCAAGACGACGCCGATGACATCATCCAGCTCACGTACCTGGAAGCCTGGCGCAACCAGCAGAAGTTCAAAGGGCTGGCAAAGCAGGACACCTGGTTGTGTGGCATCGCCCTGAACCTGATCCGCAACCACTTCCGCCGCTTCTATGCACAGCCGCCGCTGAGCACGTTCGATGAAAGCGAGTTCAGCGAGTCCAGTGACGACATTGACCTGAGTGAACTGTGCGACAACCGTCGGCTGTTGGACCGTACGCTGTTAGCCATGGACGCGCTGTCCAAGGACATGCGCGATACCCTGTGGACCGCCGTGGATACCGAGAGCAGCTACCGCGATGCCGCCGAACGTCTGGGCGTCCCCATTGGCACCGTGCGCTCAAGGTTGTTTCGCGCGCGTGAACAACTCAAACGAAGCGTCTATGGAGAAGCCCGGCCATGACCAATAATCGCTTGAACAGCCGGCCCGACCTGCCACGTGGCGTGCGCCGCTACACCCCCGACGACTTGCCGGTGATGACAGATATCTTCAACGAAAGCGCTCTGGGAGGTACCAGCTCCCCCGTGCTCAGAGCGTTTTCCCTGAAGGAAATGACGTTTTTCGTCGACTGTTTCGTCAAGGAGGGTGATCCGATCTACGTGCTCGAACGCGCTGGCGAAGTCGTTGCCTGGTTGATCGTCAACCGCTTCTGTTGGGGCGCCCAGGCCTGCCGATTGACCGGTGAAGTATCGATCTACGTACGCGGCGACCACATTGGCAGTGGCGTCGGCATCCGCCTTGGCCAAGCCGCGGTGGTGTTGGCCAGGCAGTATGGTTTCGAGACGCTGGTGGCCTGGATCATCGAGCACAACGAGGCCAGCAAACGCGGCGTACAAGGGCTTGGTGCGACCCAATGGGGACGCTTCCCAGGGATTGCCCGGTTCGCTGATAACCGGGCGGATGTCGTGCTCTATGGGCTGCACCTGACGCCAGGCGACACGGCATCCTCCACCCTTTCAGCGCCGGCGCAAAACGAGGAGGCCAGCCTGGCGTAACTCCACGGCTCGTCCGGCTGGACAGTCGGGCGAGCCGCCTTTTTTTTCGGCATGGGCCTGCGCTCATTCGAGCCGATGCCATTTTTTGCACAGCCCTCACAGCCCCTGCTGTTCAATCGATAAACCCGTGGCGAGGGAGCTTGCTCCCGCAGGGCTGCGCAGCAGCCCCTTTTTCATGAACACCTCAGCCCACCGACCAACACACCGGCAACGCCTCCGGCCCCCTGAAGTTGGGCACATAGCGCCAGCGTATCGCGCCGGGATCGACCGCCAATTGCAGCCCAGGGCAGCACCGAAGAAGTGTGTTCAATGCAATTTCCAATTCCTGCCGGGCCAACGAGGCGCCCAGGCAATAGTGCGTGCCTTTGCCGAACGACATGTGCGGGCAGGCCGGGCGGGTGATGTCGAGCGTGTCAGGATTAGCACACAGCGCTTCGTCACGATTGGCCGAACCCACCACCGCCATCAGCAGTTGCCCACGCAGCAAACGTTGTCCCGCCAGTTCGGTGTCCCGGGTAACGAAGCGAACCATGGCCCGCTCCACCGAGGAGTCATAGCGCAGAAACTCCTCGACCGCGCCAGGCATCAATGCCGGTTCGTCACGCAATCGCGCCAGCGCCTTCGGATGCTGCACGAGCATGTGCACCGCATTGCCGATCATCGATGCCGACGTTTCGTGCCCGGCGATGATCAGCAGCGCGATCATGCTGCACAGCTCACTTTGGCTGAGCATGCTGCCCTCTTCCTCGACCTGCGCCAGCGCCGAAACCAGGTCATCGCCCGGCTGTGCTCGACGCTGGTCGATCAGCGCGAGCATGTAGCCCGCGAATTCGTTGTAGCAACGCTGCAACTCGCTCAGGTCGTGCCCCACCTGCTGGACGATCATGTGGGACCAACGGCGGAAATCGTCACGATCTTGTGCGGGGACGCCGAGCAGCTCAGCGATGACGGTGATCGATAAGGGGAATGCATATTGGCCCACCACGTCCATTTGCCCGCTCGACCGCACGGGCTCCAGCAAGGTCTCGGCGATCTGTTCGATACGCGGCCGCAGGGCGTTCACCGCCTTCAAGGTGAACGCCTTGTTGACCAGGCGACGCAAGCGGCGATGACTGTCGCCATCGCGGTTGAGCATGTGGTCGTTAAGAAACGCGATGGATTGCTCGCCGCCGAGCATCGCAGCGAACTGCGCATCGATCCGCGACGGGTCACGGGCGAAGCGCTCGTTGTCCAGCAGCACCTCCTCGACTTCCCGAGCGCCGGTGACGTACCACATCGGTAGCTGCCCTTCGGCCTGGCTGAAGAACACCGGAGACGCCTGGCGCAGCGCCGCATAATGCCGGTAAGCCTCGCCGCGAAACGCGTCGCTATTCAAATCAAGGGTACGTTCGTAAGCCATGAACACTCTCCAGGGGCATCAATCATTGCTCCTGAGTGGCAGGGCTCGCCAAAAAAGATCCCGTGGGAGCGAGCTTGCCCGCGATGGCGGGGTATCAGTCACTTCAATGTTGGCTGACGTACCGCTATCGCGAGCAAGCTCGCTCCCACATGGGGTCTACCTGTCGGTGAACCGTTTGCACGGCCACGGTCACTCAAAGGAAACACCAACCCGTATGTGGAGCTGACATGACGCGTGCACTTGCTATCCATGGCCAATGCGACACCCGTTTCGAACCGGTCAAAGCGGCGTTTATCCAGCTGATGCAAAGCCCCTTCGAACGCGGCGCCGCCCTTTGCATCCAGATTGACGGCGAAATCGTTATCGACCTGTGGGCCGGCATTGCCGGGCCGGAGCCGGACAGCCATTGGCAGCGCGACACGCTGCTCAATCTGTTTTCCTGCACCAAGCCCTTCACGGCGGTGGCGATCATGCAACTGGTCGGCGAAGGACGCCTGGACCTGGATGCGCCGGTCTGCCACTACTGGCCCGAATTCGCCAACGCCGGCAAAGCATCCATCACGGTGCGCCAGGTGCTTTGCCACCGCGCCGGACTGCCGGCGCTGCGCACGCCCCTGGCACCGGAAACCCTCTACGACTGGCACACCATGACCGACCTGATCGCCGAGGAAACCCCCTGGGCCGCGGCCGGAGAACAGCAGACCTATTCACCCTTGCTGTTCGGCTGGATTCTCGGCGAACTGCTTCGCCGGGTGGATGGCCTGACGCCGGCGCAAAGCATTCACCAGCGAGTGGCGGTGCCGCTCGGGCTGGACTTCCACCTCGGCCTGGACGACGCGACTATCGCGCGCTGCGCCTACATGGCACGGACCAAAGACGAGATCGACGACGAAGCGTTTGGCCGGGTACTGACGGACGTGCTCAACGAGCCGACCGCCATGAGCACACTGGCCTTCGCCAACCCACCCATGGTGCTGGGGCGCAGTAACGAGGCGGGCTGGAAACGCATGACCCAACCGGCGGCCAACGGACACGGCAATGCCCGCAGCCTGGCGGCGTTCTACGCCGGTCTGCTCGACGGGCAACTGCTGGAGTCGCCGCTGCTCAACGAAATGCTGCGCGAGCACAGCGCCGAATACGACCCGACCATCCAGACCCCAACACGTTTCGGCCTGGGCATCATGCTCAACCAGCCGGACGTGGCGAACGGCAGTTATGGCATGGGTAACGAGGCGTTCGGCCACATGGGCGCCGGTGGCACCATCGGCTTCGCCGACCCTGAACGCGGCGTGGCGTTCGGCTTCGCCTGCAACACCATTGGTTCCTACGTCTTGATGGACCCACGCGCACGCAGCCTGGCCAATGTCGCGATGGGCTGCCTGTAGGCCCTGGATGATCAGCTCAATGCTATTCACTTAAGCGAAAGATCAGGTTGTAGGGAGTTGTGGAAGATCGTTCCTCACGCTCCGCGTGGGAGTGCCGCCAGGGACGCTCCGCGTTCCGCTTCTGGAAGCAACCGGCTCACACCCCTGGCGGCACTACCACCTCCGCCACCTGCGGCTCGACCGTATCGGTATCGGTATCGGGTGAGGCAACCACTTGTTCTTCGCTACCGGCCACGCGGGGCAGCGCGGCCTTGGCGATCATGTCCGGCTGGGCCAGCAACCTGTGCGACGCATCCAGGGGCATCAGCAAGCGTCCCCTGGCCCGGCCACGCACAGCAGGGTTGAGCATGCGCAACTCTCGCTCATGAACACCGGACAACTGTGCCAGGTGCGCCAGGTCCACGGGCTGCGCCAAGGCGACCATCTGGAAATACGGCTGGTCGGCGATGGGCGCCAGGCTCACGCCATAGTCGGCGGGCGTATTCACCAACTGCGACAGCGCCAGCAGCCGCGGCACATAGTTCTGGGTCTCGCCGGGCAACGACAGGTTCCAATAGTTGGTCGCCAGGCCGCGGGCGCGATTGCGCGTGATCGCGTCGCGTACGCGCCCCTCCCCGGCGTTGTAGGCGGCCAGCGCCAGCAGCCAGTCGCCGTCGAAGTAATCGTGCAGGTAGGACAAATAATCCAGGGCGGCCCGCGTCGATGACGGAATGTCCCGGCGCTCGTCATAGTCCCCCCGCTGCTGCAATTGATAACGGCGCCCCGTGGCGGGAATGAATTGCCAGAGGCCCAGGGCCTGGGCAGGCGATTGGGCGTTCGGATTGAACCCGCTCTCGATGGCTGGCAACAGCGCCAGTTCCAGCGGCATGTTGCGCTTGTTCAGTTCACCCACGATGAAGTGCAAGTAACGGCTGCCGGCGCGCCCGGTCTGGGTGAGAAAAGCCGGGCGATCCATCAGCCAGCGGCGCTGCTCATCGATGCGCGCCACACCCTGGGTCTTGGCCTGCAAGGAAAAACCCTGGCGCATGCGCGTCCACAGGCTGCCGCCACCGTTTTGCGGGGATGACTCGCTGATCTGGATGATCGTGTCCGTAGGCGCCGGTTCAAGCCAGCGCAGTTGCGAGCGGTAAGGCTCGTTGGCGAACGGATCGCCGATGGTCAACTGCGGTTCGAGGTGCTGGCAGCCATACAGCAAGGTCCCCATGGCCAGCATGGACAACCCTTTAGGGACGAATCGAAGGGCCGGCAAAGGTGCAAGTGATCGGGGCATGGGCGGTCAACCTTGAATGAGGTGGCGCCATTGGGTGGCAGATCACCGGACAGCGGTTCCACGCCGATCACCTCGATCATCGCCATCGGACGGCAGCGGCGTGCAGTTGGAACCGAAATGCCGCAGGTGTCACTCACCATGGGCAGCAGGCGCTCGTCGGCGCCTGGATGACAATGCGAGGTCACTCATGGCGTCACCCACCTATTGCAAGCTGATCGATCAGCTCTGCGAACTCACAATGATTCCTACCCCGTCAGCGTTCTACGAGCAGGCGAACCTGTCGGTCAAGGATGTGGACTTTTCCCTGAAGCACACCCCTGGCGTGGGTGAGGGAGACGTCTTTATCTACTGCAGCTTCGGGCCATTGCCGGTGGCGAATCGGGAAGCGGTCCTGCAACGGCTGCTGGAAACCAACCTGTACCTGCTGAGCGGCGCGTTCTGCCCTTCCCTGTCCTACAACCGCGACAGCGAACAGGTGATCCTGATCGGCCACGTCCCCCTGGAAACCCTCACGGCCGAGCGCCTGCTCGGGCTGATGGGCGGTGCCGCCGACATGGCGTTGATTTGGCGAGAGGGCTACTTCTTCGACGGCGCCAGCCCAAACGGCACCGCCAAGACCACCCAGCACAAACCCACCCCCCGCAGCACCGGGCTCAACAGTGCCCTGTCAATCTAGGAGAGCACGACATGCAAGATTTATCGGTAGGACGAAGCACCAGCGCGGCGGCGTTGCGTCAGCAACAGGACGATCAGATCACGCCGGTGGGAACCAGCCTCTCGGGGCAGGTTCGGCCCTCCACGAATCCCCTGGTGCCTTATCACTTCGAAGGAAAACCGACCGAGCAGACCCAGCAAACGCTCAAGACCAGGCAACATCGCCTGACGGGACAGCTCAGAAACCTCAGTGACATAAACCCCAACAGCGACCCCATTGGCTACGCACGAGCGCATATGAGCCTGGAAGGTACAGTCTTGGACTTCGCGCCAGGCACAAGCTATCAAGACGTACAGAAGCACCTGACCGAACTCGGCGGCACGCCTCACCCGATGCTGTCGGGCCACGAAGAAACCGAAGCATTCGTCAAGGACTTCAACGAGTACCTGGGCAAGAACGAGGACGCCAGGAAAGAGGACGGCGGTTTCAAAGCCGTCTGGGACAAACACTGCGAGCGCATGGGTAATACCCTTGGCGCCTATCATTCGTTGTGCCAGGAAGTCATCGATAGCACCACGGAAGAGAAGGACCTTGCGCCTCTGCAAAACAGCCATGAAGCCTTCCGCGGTTATGCCAAAGGCATCATGCAAGCTATGACGCAAGACATGCCCACGCGCTTGAATACCTTCATGGAAAGCCGAATCGAGCATGCGCGCAGTGCAATGACCAATCAGAGCCTTTCCCAGCCCGAACGAGACCAGGCGACTGCTGAACTGAACCAACTGATCACGGTTCAGGAGGAGTTTGACGATTTCCAGGAACAGGAAGACAACAGCCCTAGCGAACTGGCAAAGGCGACGAAGAAAAACGACACTTTGGACACCGCGCTGAAGAACGTCGGACGCCAGGACTATGTCGCTGACCTCAAGACCCACAGTGGATTCCTGACGGGCCTGGCGGTATTTGCCGACGCAGGCATCCCGCAGGGCCTCGCTTCCTCGGCTCACTTCGGTGCCGCCACCGCGGCGATCGACGAGAAGCTGGCGGGTACGCACCTCGCCGGACATGCTGCAGGAACATCGGCGGTCCTGGGTGCAGCCCATAAGGTGGTCAGCGACAGCGCCCGTCCCATAATCCAGACCATCGTCGACAAAACCATCGGCAGTGGCCTGGAGAAGGTTGATCCGCTGTCGGTATACCCCAAGGCCCTGCAGGACATTACGGTGGGTGGACGTCGGGTCGCTAATCCTCAACGCGCGGCCATCGACAAGACGCAGGAAGACAAGCGCACCGGTTTCCTGCTTAAACAGAATGCCAATAACTTTGGCACCATCAGCGGCGACTTCACCGGTTACCTGGCTTTCGGCGCGGCTCACGCGGTACGAGAGACCCTGAATCAGTTCACGAGCGTGAGTGCCTCGGGCATCGGCGCTCGCAGCCTCGCCTCCGCCGTCGGTGGCGCCTTCATGGCCGGCGGCCAGGCAGTGGCCAAATACTCTCAAACCCACGGTGACGAGAAGATTCCAACCTATCGGGTCAAAAACGAAACACGCGAATGGAAGGAGCTGCTGCCCAAGGCGCTGGCCGAATCAAGCAAAGTGCTACCGACCAACATGACCAATATCAGTGACTATGCCAACCGGATCGTTGGCGTAAGCGCAGGTATTACCATGCGTACCGCAGTGGGAGACGCCGCCGCGGTAGGGGAAGATGCCGAGACGCTGGAAAAAATGCAGCAGATCATCACGACCTTCTTCTCCTCGGGCCTGACGCTGCTTCCGTTCTTCGCCAACAGCGTGGCGGCACCGCTGGAAAACAAAGCGCTGAACGACGGCAAGGACGACCTGACCGCACGCGCAAACGTACCGTGGCAGAACATCACCAATCCAAACCGGGACAGCCTGCCCCATACCCAACCCCCAGGTGTGAGACGCGCTGGCGAGAACCTCTATACCGCCGCTCGCGGCGCTAGCCAGCTGGCTACGCAAGCCACTGTCGCGGGGCTCAACGTAGGAGCCGAGTGGATTCAGAGCTTGGCCACGAGGCCTAAAGACCCTGGCGCTGGCGACAATATGGAGCTGGCGGAACGCGGCGAAGCGCGGCCCCAGGGCGGACCGTCCAACGAACCTGCACCCACTACCCGGCCAAGCTGACGAAACCGCCGGGCCATCGTTCGATGGCTTGACGATCACCGGTTGAAACGCCCTCCTACGCCGGTCGCAGGAACCTCCTGTGGCCGGCCCTCGCGACACACGCCGACTCATATCCCTTTGCGCTTCGACGACGGCCGACGTGATTGCCGTGCCGATCGACGATAGCCTTCCGATTCAAGGCGCCGGCCTCCAAAGCCCAGCCACTGCCCGAGATCGTCCACCGCCTATACTCCCGCCCGCGAAGCGACTTGGAGAAAATCCCTCCGACGGACGATGCACCGGGAAGCAGCCATATGCTAAACAGGGAATCAACAGCGGGACCATGGAGCCGCTGTCACCAGAATAAGGAATCACCATGAAACGCACCCTCATCGCCTTCCTGTCATTGATCGTCACCGCGATCATCGTCGCGGGCGGCTACCTCTACAGCAAGCAGCCCACCCGCCAGGGCACGGTGCAGCTGCAAGGGCTGCATGGCTCGGTGACGGTGCGCTACGACGAGCGCGGTGTGCCGCATATCCGTGCCGAGAACGAAACCGACCTGTACCGCGCCCTCGGTTACGTCCATGCCCAGGATCGGCTGTTCCAGATGGAGATCATGCGCCGCCTCGCCCGTGGTGAACTGGCCGAGGTGCTGGGGCCGAAACTGCTCGACACCGACAAGCTGATGCGCAGCCTGCGGATCCGCGAGCGTGCCGCGGCCTACGTGACCGAGCAAGACCCGCAATCCCCGGCCTGGATCGCCATGCAAGCCTATCTGGACGGCATCAACGCCTATCAGGACAGCCACACCCGCCCCGTGGAATTCGATGTGCTGGGCATTCCCAAGCGCCCCTTCACCGCCGAAGACACCGTGAGCATTACCGGCTACATGGCCTACAGCTTCGCCGCGGCCTTTCGCACCGAACCCCTGCTGACCTACGTGCGCGATGTGCTGGGTGCCAACTACCTGAACATTTTCGACCTCGACTGGCAGCCTCAGGGCGTGCTGGCCGAAGGTCGCAAGGGCGGCCTGCCGCTGGCGGCCGCCGACTGGAAAGACCTCAATGCCCTGGCCCGCCTGAGCGAGCAGGCCCTGGCTGATAACGGCCTGCCGCAGTTCGAGGGCAGCAATGCCTGGGCGGTTTCCGGCAGCCGCACCCACAGCGGCAAGCCGTTGCTGGCGGGTGACCCGCACATCCGTTTTTCCACACCTTCGGTGTGGTACGAGGCGCACTTGTCTGCCCCGGGGTTCGAACTCTACGGGCAGTACCAGGCGCTGCTGCCCTTCGCGACGCTGGGCATGAACCGGGATTTTGGCTGGAGCATCACCATGTTCCAGAACGACGACCTGGACCTGATCGCCGAGAAGGTCAACCCGGACAATCCCGAACAGGTCTGGTATCGCGACAAATGGGTGGACATGACCCGCAGCGAACAGCAGATCGCGGTCAAGGGCCAGGCGCCAGTGACGCTGGTGCTGCGCCAGTCGCCCCACGGTCCGATCGTCAACGACGCCCTCGGCGCGAATGCCGGCAAGACCCCGGTCGCCATGTGGTGGGGGTTCCTGGAAAGCCGCAACCCGATCCTCGAGGCTTTTTACCAACTCAACCGCGCGGACACCCTCGCCAAGGCCCGTGGCGCTTCGGCCAAGATCCACGCACCGGGGCTGAACGTAGTGTGGGCCAACGCCAAGGGGGACATCGGCTGGTGGGCCGCCGCGCAACTGCCCAAGCGGCCGGCCGGCGTGAAGCCCGGCTTTATTCTCGATGGCAGCAGCCCGGAGGCGGAAAAGGAAGGCTTCTATCCGTTCACCAGCAACCCGCAGGAAGAGAACCCGGCGCGGGGCTACATCGTCTCGGCCAATTTCCAGCCGGTGCCGGCCAGCGGCATCGAGATCCCGGGTTACTACAACCTCGCCGACCGCGGCCAGCAACTCAACCACCAACTCAGCGACAAGCAGGCGAAGTGGGACATCGAAACCACCCAGAAACTGCAACTGGGCACCACCACCGCCTACGGCCCTCGCCTGCTCGCGCCTTTGCTGCCGGTGCTGCGTGAAGTGGTCAGCGACCCACAGGAACAAAAATGGGTGGAACAACTGGCTCAATGGCCGGGCGATTACCCCCTGGAATCCACCAGTGCCACGCTGTTCAACCAGTTCCTGTTCAATCTGGCCGACACGGCCCTGCACGATGAACTGGGCGATGGCCTCTTCGAAACCGCGCTGTCGACCCGGGTGATCGACGCAGCCCTTCCACGCCTGGCGGCTTCAAAGGATTCACCGTGGTGGGATGACCGCACAACCCTTGGCCCGGAGACCCGTGCCGATACCGTGAAAAAGGCCTGGGACAAGAGCCTGGCGCACCTGAAGGTCACCTTCGGCGACGATGCCACGCAATGGCAATGGGGCAAGGCCCACACCCTGACCCACGGCCACCCGCTGGGCCTGCAAAAGCCGCTGGACCGGATCTTCAACGTCGGCCCGTTCGCCGCACCGGGTACCCACGAGGTGCCCAACAACCTCTCCGCCAAAATCGGTCCGGCGCCCTGGCCGGTGACCTACGGGCCTTCGACGCGGCGCATCATCGACTTCGCCGACCCGACCCACAGCGTCACCATCAACCCCGTCGGCCAGAGCGGCGTGCCGTTCGACAAGCATTACGAGGACCAGGCCGAGGCGTACATAGAGGGGCTGTATCACCAGGCGCACCTGGCCGAGGAAGAAGTGACGGCCAATACCCATGGCACCTTGAAACTGTTGCCGGCCCGGGCGCCCTGAAGCGGGCGCAAGTCTTTTTTCATCGCCACACGGGCTTGATCGTCATTGATGGTCAAGACTACAAGGGCGCAATCCCGCCTTTCCCACTAGGAGTCAACGCTATGTTCAATAACTGGTCCGAGCTGCTGCCTACCATCAAGAGCGCCTTTGGCGCCCTGGGCAAAAGCAATCCGAAGATGGTCAAGGCCTACATGGCCCTGGACGAAGCCGCGGCTGAAAACGACGTGCTCGATGCCAAGACCCGTGAGCTGATCTCCATCGCCGTCGCCATCACCACGCGCTGTGACGGTTGCATCGGCGTACACACCGACGCCGCCATCAAGGCCGGCGCCACCCGCGAAGAAATCGCCGCCACCCTCGCCACCGCGGTGTCCCTGAACGCGGGCGCGGCCTACATCTACTCCCTGCGCGCGCTGGAGGCCCATGACGCGTTGAAGAAGTGAGAGGCCAATAACCTGCCGGCCGCTATCGCGAGCAAGCTCGCTCCCACAATGGGATCTGCGTTTGGCCGCGGATTTATAGGCGCCCCAAAAAACTGTGGGAGCTGAGCTTGCTCGCGATGGCGGCCTGGCATTCAACCTCTTCATTGACTGCCACACCGCTATCGCGAGCAGGCTCGCTCCCACAATGGGATCTGCGGTTGGCCGCAGATTTATAGGCGCCCCAAAAAACTGTGGGAGCCGAGCTTGCTCGCGATGGCGCACGGGCATTCAACCTCTTCGTCGACTGCCACACCGCTATCGCGAGCAAGCTCGCTCCCACAATGGGATCGGCGTTTGGCCGCGGATTTATAGGCGCCCCAAAAAACTGTGGGAGCCGAGCTTGCTCGCGATGGCGGACGGGCATTCAACCTCTTCATTGACTGCCACACCGCTATCGCGAGCAAGCTCGCTCCCACAATGGGATCGGCGTTTGGCCGCGGATTTATAGGCGCCCCAAAAAAACTGTGGGAGCCGAGCTTGCTCGCGATGACGGACTGGCATTCAACCTCTTCATTGACTGCCACACCGCTATCGCGAGCAGGCTCGCTCCCACAATGGGATCTGCGGTTGGCCGCAGATTTATAGGCGCCCCAAAAAACTGTGGGAGCCGAGCTTGCTCGCGATGGCGCACGGGCATTCAACCTCTTCGTCGACTGCCACACCGCTATCGCGAGCAAGCTCGCTCCCACAATGGGATCGGCGTTTGGCCGCGGATTTATAGGCGCCCCAAAAAAACTGTGGGAGCTGAGCCTGCTCGCGATGGCGGCCTGGCATTCAACCTCTTCGTCGATTGCCACACCGCTTTCGCGAGCAAGCTCGCTCCCACAGATTTAGACCGGCGCGGTCTCTGCCCGGCGTACTTCCGGTTGTTTCCAGGAGTCGGCGGCGCTTTCTTCGATGGCTTGCTGGATCGCCCGCTTACGGCTTTCTTCGGCGCGGCGGCTGAAGAACCAGACCAGGAAAGTCACCAGCGACACCGCCAGCAGAATCAGGCTCGCCACGGCGTTGATTTCCGGTTTTACCCCCAGGCGCACCGCCGAGAACACTTCCATCGGCAAGGTCGTCGAGCCGGGGCCGGAGACGAAGCTCGCCAGCACCAGGTCATCCAGGGACAGCGCGAACGACATCATGCCCCCCGCTGCCAGTGACGGCGCGATCATTGGGATGGTGATCAAAAAGAACACCTTCCACGGCCGCGCACCGAGGTCCATCGCCGCTTCTTCGATGGACAGGTCCAGCTCACGCAAGCGCGCCGAGACCACCACCGCCACATAGGCCGCGCAGAACGTGGTGTGGGCGATCCAGATCGTGACGATGCCACGCTCCTGAGGCCAGCCAATCATCTGGGCCATGGCCACGAACAGCAGCAACAGCGACAGGCCAGTGATGACTTCCGGCATCACCAACGGCGCGGTGACCAGGCCGCCGAACAGCGTGCGCCCCTTGAAGTGGGTGATGCGGGTCAGCACGAAAGCCGCCAGCGTACCCAGGGCCACCGCGGCAATCGCCGTGTAGCAGGCGATTTCCAGCGAGCGCATCACCGAGCCCATCAACTGGCTGTTGTCCAGCAGGCCGACGTACCACTTGATCGACCAACCGCCCCACACCGTCACCAGTTTCGAGGCGTTGAACGAGTAGATCACCAGGATCAGCATCGGTGCGTAGATGAACAGCAAACCCAGCACCAGCATCAGGCTTGAAAAACTGAAGCGCTTCATTCCTTGCCCTCCATTTCTTTGGCCTGACTGCGGTTGAACAGGATGATGGGCACGATCAGGATCGCCAGCATCACCACCGCCAGGGCGGATGCCACCGGCCAGTCACGGTTGTTGAAGAATTCCTGCCACAGCACTTTGCCGATCATCAGGGTTTCCGGGCCACCCAGCAGTTCCGGGATCACGAACTCGCCCACCACGGGGATGAACACCAGCATGCAACCGGCGACGATGCCGTTCTTGGACAGCGGCACGGTGATTTTCCAGAAACTGTTGAAGGTGCTCGAACCCAGGTCCGACGCGGCTTCCAACAGGCTGGGGTCATGCTTCACCAGGTTGGCGTACAACGGCAGGATCATGAACGGCAGATAGGAGTAGACGACCCCGATATACACCGCCAGGTTGGTGTTGAGGATTTGCAGCGGCTCGTTGATCCAACCCATGCTCAGCAAAAAGCCGTTGAGCAAGCCGTTGTTGCTGAGGATGCCCATCCACGCGTAGACGCGGATCAGGATCGCGGTCCAGGTCGGCATCATGATCAGCAGCACCAGCACTGTCTGCATCTCTTTGCGGGCATTGGCGATGCCATAGGCCATCGGATAACCGATCAGCAGGCACAAGACGGTGCTGATCAGCGCCATCTTCAGCGAGCCAAGGTAGGCGGCAATGTACAGCTCGTCCTCGCTCAGCATCGCGTAGTTGGCGAGGTTGAGCAGCACCTGCAGCTTCTGGTCGACGTAGCTGTAGATCTCGGTGTACGGCGGGATGGCCACGTCGGCTTCGGCGAAGCTGATCTTCAGGACAATGAAGAACGGCAACATGAAGAACAGGAACAGCCAGATGAAGGGCACCCCGATGACCAGTTGGCGGCCACCGGGCGTTATTCGATCGAGTCGGCGTTTGAGTTTGCGCAGGTTCATGAGCGAAGCACCACGCCGCTGTCGTCTTCCCACCAGACGAATACCTGGTCGCCCCAAGTCGGACGCTGGCCGCGGCGTTCGGCGTTGGCGACGAAGGACTGCACCAGCTTGCCGCTCGGCAACTCGACGTAGAACACCGAGTGGCCACCCAGGTACGCGATGTCATGGACCTTGCCGCTGGACCAGTTGTTCTCGCAGGTCGGTTGTTCGGCGGTGACCAGCAGTTTTTCCGGGCGGATGGCGTAGGTCACCGACTTGTCCTGCACCGAGGTGCTGATGCCGTGGCCCACGTAGATGTTGCGGTCCAGGTCCTTGCAGGTCAGCACCGCGTGGCCTTCGGCGTCGTCCACCACTTCAGTCTCGAAGATGTTGACGTTGCCGATGAACTCGCAGACCAGCCGGCTGGTCGGGGTTTCGTAGATGTCGATCGGGCTGCCGATCTGGGCGATCCAGCCCAGGTGCATGATCGCGATGCGCTCGGCCATGGTCATGGCCTCTTCCTGATCGTGGGTCACCATGACGCAAGTCACGCCAACCCGCTCGATGATCTCCACCAGCTCAAGTTGCATTTGCGAGCGCAGCTTCTTGTCCAGGGCCCCCATCGGCTCGTCGAGCAACAACAGCTTCGGCCGCTTGGCCAGGGAACGGGCCAGGGCCACGCGCTGGCGCTGGCCGCCGGAGAGCTGGTGTGGCTTGCGCTTGGCGTACTGGCTCATCTGCACCAGCTTGAGCATTTCAGCCACGCGGGCATCGACCTCGGCTTTCGGGATCTTGTCCTGCTGCAAGCCGAAGGCAATGTTCTGCGCCACGGTCATGTGGGGGAACAAGGCGTAGGACTGGAACATCATGTTGATCGGCCGCTCGTAGGGCGGCATGTCGGTGATGTCCACGCCATCGAGGAAAATCCGTCCCTCGGTGGGCCGCTCGAAACCGGCCAGCATGCGCAGCAAGGTGGATTTGCCCGATCCCGAACCGCCGAGCAAGGCGAAGATCTCGCCTTTCTTGATTTCCAGGGACACATCGTCCACGGCAATCGTCTCGTCGAACTTCTTCGTGACCCGGTCGATTTTGACCAACACCTGCTTGGGTGTCTGGTCGCCCTCGAGGGCTTTCTTATAGGCGCCGGAGGCAACTGCCATTTACGAAACTCCCACAGAATTTGCAGTTCGCCCCACGCGGACGAACCTAAGAGTGTTGACGTTATTTACCCGACTTGACCTTGGTCCAGCTGCGGGTCATGAGTCGTTGGATCTTGGGCGGCAACTCGGAGTTGACGTAGAGCTTGTCGACGACCGCTTGCGGTGGGTAAACCGCTTCGTCGGTGCGTACTTTCTGATCCATCAGCTCGCCAGCCTTGGGGTTCGGGTTGGCATAACCGACGGTGTCGCTGACCTGTGCGATGACTTCAGGCTTGAGCACATAGTTGATAAAAGCATGCGCTTGTTTGATGTTGGTGGCGTCGCGCGGGATCGCCAGCATGTCGAACCAGAGGTTGCCGCCTTCCTTGGGAATCACGTAGGCGATATTGACGCCCTTGCCGGCTTCACTGGCACGGGCGCGGGCCTGGAAGATGTCGCCGGAGAAACCGGCGGCCACGCAGATCTCGCCGTTGGCCAGATCGGAGATGTACTTGGAGGAGTTGAAGTAGGTCACGTAAGGCCGGATCTTGAGGAGCTGAGCCTCGGCCTTCTTGTAGTCTTCAGGGTCTTCGCTGTTGGGGTTCAGGCCCAGGTAATTGAGCATCGCCGGGATCATCTCGTCGCCCGAGTCGAGGAACGAAACACCGCAACTGGACAGCTTCTTGATGTTTTCCGGCTCGAACAGCATGGCCCACGAATCGATCTTCTCGACACCCAGGACCGCCTTGATCTTCTCGACGTTGTAGCCGATGCCGTTGGTGCCCCACAGGTAAGGCACGGCGTACTGGTTGCCTGGGTCGTTCTTTTCCAGGCGTTTGAGCAGCGCAGGGTCGAGGTTGGCGTAGTTGGGCAACTGCGCCTTGTCGAGCTTCTGGAACGCCCCGGCCTTGATCTGCTTGCCCAGGAAGTGGTTGGACGGCACCACCACGTCGTAACCGGTACGCCCGGCCAGCAACTTGCCTTCCAGGGTTTCGTTGGAATCGAACACGTCATACACCGGCTTGATGCCAGTGGCTTTTTCGAAATCCGCCAGGGTGGTCTCGCCGATGTAGTCCGACCAATTATAAATATGCACGGTGGAGGCGGCCTGGACGCTGACGGCGAGCGTCAGGCCGGCGCCGACCAGCAAGGCGTTACGTAACAAAGAAAAGACTGGCACGTGGAGGTCCTCTTAAATAGTTGGGCCCAAGTTGCCCCCGTTACTTGGCCAAGAGAGGCCCTGCAACAAAACCGGCGCGCAACTTACCCTCGATAAACCGATCCAGCAAAACTTTTAGTTATTTAATTGCTCCTGTTGCCGCCGCCGCGATGGCAGCGACAACAGGAAGACGCTTCAGGCCGGCTTATTTACCGGATTTGATCTTGGTCCAGCTGCGGGTCATGATCCGCTGGGTCGCGGCTGGCAGGTCGGCAATCGCGTAAAGCTTGGCTTGCACGTCTGCCGGCGGGTAGATGCCCGGGTCGCTGGTGATTTCCTTGTTGACCAGCGGCGTAGAGGCCGCGTTGCCGTTCGGGAAGCTCACGGTATCGGTGATTTCAGCCATGATTTCCGGTTTCTGCAGGAAGGTCATGAACTTGTAGGCACCCTCGACGTTCTCGGCATCCTTGGGGATGGCGACCATGTCGAAGAAGCTGCCAGCACCTTCCTTCGGAATGTTGTAGCTGACTTTAACCTTGCCGCCGGCTTCGGCCGCACGGGACTTGGCCTGGTAGATGTCGCCCGAGTAGCCGACCGCTACGCAGATGTTGCCGTTGGCCAGGTCGGAGATGTACTTGGAGGAGTGGAAGTAGCCGATCGAAGGACGGATCTTGAGGAACAGCGCCTCGGCTTCAGCCAGTTGTTTCTTGTCCTGGCTGTCGGTCGGGTAGCCCAGGTAGTGCAGTGCCACCGGGATCATCTCGGTCGGCGAGTCGAGGAAGCTGATACCGCAGGATTTCAGCTTGGCCGCGTTTTCCGGCTTGAACAGCAGGTCCCACGAGTTGGTCGGCGCGTCGGCACCCAGGGCCGCCTTGACCTTCTCGGCGTTGAAACCAATGCCGATCGAACCCCACATGTACGGGAAGGCGTGCTCGTTGCCCGGGTCGCTCACGGAAACGGCCTTGAGCAGGTCGGTGTTCAGGTTTTTCCAGTTGGGCAACTTGGACTTGTCGAGTTTCTGGTAGACCCCGGCCTTGATCTGCTTGGCCAGGAAGTTGTTCGACGGCACCACGATGTCATAACCGGACTTGCCGGCCAGCAACTTGGCTTCCAGGGTTTCGTTGCTGTCGAACACGTCGTAGACGACTTTGATCCCCGATTCTTTCTCGAACTTGGCGACGGTATCCGGCGCAATGTAGTCGGACCAGTTATAGACGTGCAGCACTTTGTCGTCCGCCTGAACAGCGCCCGCCATCACGCCCATCAGGGACATGGCGAGGAGGGTCTTGCCAGCTATCTTCATACCTAATGCCTTCATGAAAAAATGCTCCAGTTATTCTTCTTAGCCACAGTTCAGTAGCCGGCTCGCGGGCAACTTGAACAGCCGGTAGTCTGGCAAGTTACAGGCCAGGCTTTCAACACAAGCCCAGCCTTTTATTCTCGCTGGGCGAGGCCCTTGCAGGCACCTCGCTCAGAGCCTAGCACTTAGCCTTGCAACGCACTGAGCGTCAGGTCCAGGCACTGCCGCGCCTTGGTCACCAATTCATCGATCTCGGCCTTGCTGATCACCAGCGGCGGCGCAATGATCATTGTGTCGCCCACCGCGCGCATGATCAGCCCGTTATCGAAGCAGAACTGCCGGCAGATCATGCCCACACCCTTGCCTTCGTAGCGCTTGCGCGTGGCCTTGTCCTGAACCAGCTCGATCGCCCCCAGCAAACCGACACCGCGCACTTCACCCACCAGCGGATGATCGTTCAGTTCCCGCAAACGTTTCTGCAAATAGGGTGCCGTTTCAGCATGGACGCGCTCGATGATCTTTTCGTCGCGCAGGATGCGGATGTTTTCCAGGGCCACTGCCGCGGCTACCGGATGACCGGAATAGGTAAACCCGTGGTTGAAGTCGCCGCCTTCGTTGAGCACCGCGACCACGTCGTCACGCACGATCAGCCCGCCCATGGGGATGTAGCCGGAGGTCAGGCCCTTGGCGATGGTCATCATGTGCGGTTTCAACCCGTAATAGTCGGTACCGAACCACTCACCGGTACGACCGAAGCCACAGATCACTTCGTCGGCCACGAACAGGATGTCGTACTTGGCGAGGATTTCCTTCATGCGCGGCCAGTAGCTGTCCGGCGGCACGATCACACCACCGGCGCCCTGGATCGGCTCGGCGATGAAGGCGCCGACGTTGTCCACGCCGAGCTCCAGGATCTTTTCTTCCAACTGGTTGGCCGCCCACACACCGAACTCTTCGGGGCTCATGTCGCCGCCTTCACCGAACCAATAAGGTTGGGCGATGTGGACAATGCCCGGGATCGGCAGGTCGCCTTGCTCGTGCATATAGGTCATGCCGCCCAGGCTCGCGCCGGCCACGGTCGAACCGTGATAACCGTTCTTGCGGCTGATGATGACTTTCTTGTTCGGCTGGCCCTTGATCGCCCAATAGTGGCGGACCATCCGCAGCATGGTGTCGTTGCCCTCGGAGCCGGAACCGGTGAAGAACACGTGGTTCATGCCTTCAGGGGCGATGTCGGCGATGGCTTTGGACAATTCCAGCACCGGCGGGTGGGCGGTCTGGAAGAACAGGTTGTAGTACGGCAGCTCGCGCATCTGTTGGCTGGCGGCATCGGCCAGTTCCTCGCGGCCATAACCGACGGCCACACACCAGAGGCCGGCCATGCCGTCGAGGATCTTGTTGCCTTCACTGTCCCAGAGGTAGACACCCTTGGCGTGGGTGATGATGCGCGGGCCTTTCTCTTTGAGCTGCTTGAAGTCACTGAACGGCGCCAGGTGGTGATCGTTGCTCAGGGCCTGCCATTCACGGGTTTGCGGGTTGTTGCGGGTCATGCCAATTCTCCTTTTATCGGTGAGGGCGAAGCTGCCTGAAGCAGCCTCGCCCGGCGCTTCAGACGGCAAAGAGCAGGAATTCCCGCTCCCACGAACTGATGACGCGCTTGAAGTTTTCATGCTCGGCCCGCTTGACCGCGACGTAGCCTGTGATGAATTTCTTGCCCAGGTATTTCTCGATGGTGGTGCTGTTTTCCATGCGTTCCAGGGCGTCTTCGATGGTCAGCGGCAAACGCAGGTTGCGGCGTTCGTAGCCTCGGCCCACCACCGGCGCGCTCGGGTTGATGCCTTCGACCATGCCGATGAAGCCACACAGCAGGCTGGCGGCAATCGCCAGGTACGGGTTGGCATCGGCGCCCGGCAAGCGGTTTTCCACCCGCCGGTTCTGCGGCCCGGCATCCGGCACGCGCAGGCCCACGGTGCGGTTCTCTTCGCCCCACTCCACGTTCACCGGCGCCGACGTGTCCGGCAGGAAGCGACGGAACGAGTTGACGTTGGGGGCGAACAGCGGCAACAGCTCGGGGATGAATTTCTGCAGGCCACCGATGTGATGCAGGAACAGATCGCTCATGGTCCCGTCTTCATTGGAGAAGACGTTCTTGCCAGTTTCCTTGTCGATGATGCTCTGGTGCAGGTGCATCGCACTGCCCGGCTCGCCGGTCATGGGCTTGGCCATGAAGGTGGCAGCCACGTCGTGCTTGAGTGCCGCTTCGCGCATGGTGCGCTTGAATACCAGGATCTGGTCGGCCAGGGACAGGGCATCGCCATGACGGAAATTGATTTCCATCTGCGCCGTGCCGTCCTCGTGGATCAGGGTATCGAGGTCCAGTTCCTGCAGTTCGCACCAGTCGTAGACGTCTTCGAACAGCGGATCGAATTCGTTGGCCGCTTCGATCGAGAATGACTGGCGGCCGGTTTCCGGGCGTCCGGAGCGGCCAATAGGCGGTTGCAGCGGAAAGTCCGGGTCGTCGCTGCGCTTGGTCAGGTAGAACTCCATTTCCGGCGCGACGATCGGCTGCCAACCCTTGTCGGCGTAGAGCTTGAGTACTTTCTTGAGCACGTTGCGCGGCGACAGCTCGATGGGGTTGCCCTGCTTGTCGTAGGCGTCGTGGATGACCTGGGCAGTGGGCTCGATGGCCCAGGGCACAAGGAAGACTGCGTTCTCGTCCGGGCGACAGATCATGTCGATGTCGGCGGGGTCGAGCAGTTCGTAATAGATGTCGTCTTCGACATAGTCGCCCGTAACGGTCTGGAGCAGAACGCTCTCGGGCAGGCGCATGCCTTTCTCGGCAATGAACTTGTTGGTCGGCGAGATCTTGCCCCGGGTGATACCGGTGAGGTCGCCAATCATGCATTCGACTTCTGTGATCTTGTGGTCTTTCAACCAATCGGTGAGCTGGTCGAGGTTGTTACTCATAAATGCCTCTAGGCGTGAGTTTCCTGACTGCTATTAGTCGTCAGGCGTTGTTTGACGCATCGGCGTCGCGTTGTATTGCCCTTGCTCGGCAGGCATCGCCAAATGCCTGGAAAATCGCAAGGTAGTGCGGGTTAGAGCTTACCTCCCATTCGGGGTGCCATTGCACACCTAAAGCAAAAGCCTTGCCTTCTGGCACCGAAATAGCCTCGATCAGGCCATCGGGGGCCACCGCTTCGGCCCGCAACCCAGGTGCCAGGCGCTCGATGCCCTGGCTGTGGATCGAGTTGACCTCTATTAGCTGGGGCAGCCCCAGCCCTGCCAGTACACCGCCAGGCTGGATATGCACGGCGTGGGCAGGGCCGTATTGAACATCCACCGCTTGAGTATCGTCTTCACGATGATCAATGAACGTTCCGACTTCATGAACTTTCTGATGCAGGCTGCCGCCAAAGGCTACGTTCATCTCCTGGAAACCACGGCAAATGCCCAGCACCGGGATGCCCGCCTCGACAGCGGCGCGGATCAGCGGCAAGGTGGTGGCGTCCCGTGCAGGATCATGAGCAGTGCCTGGCGCACTGGGCGGGCCCTGGTAATGAAAAGGTTCTACATTGGAAGGAGAGCCGGTAAAGAGAATGCCGTCCAGAGCGTCCAGAATATCGGACGGTGGGAGCAGATCCGCCAGGGACGGGAGCAGCACGGGCAGGCCCTTGGCGGCTGTCGCGACAGCCCGGGAATATTTATCGCCACTGATGTGATAAGCATGCAGACCAATCTGCCTGGAGCAGGTGGTGACGCCGATTAACGGCAGGCGAGACATGAAGCACCCCGGTATTATTGCTGTTATGGGTTTGAATCGAGCTTAGCCTTGTTCATTTTTTTACACAACACCCCCGTAAAAAATACAACACGGCCCGCTCAAGCCCGCGGGCGCCAAGACCCTTAAAGGGAAAAAAACGCCCTAAATTGCCTCAAAAAAGCCCTGAAGGTGCTTTTTTAGGGCAAAAAAGGCCCTGCTTGACTTCGGCATGCCGTTCGGGTTGACTGGCTTTCGAAGAGATCAATGATTGATATTTTTAACAACAAAGGTGTTGCATCATGTCGGTACCCCCGCGTGCCGTTCAGCTTAACGAAGCGAACGCGTTCCTTAAGGAACATCCTGAGGTTCTGTACGTTGACCTTCTGATTGCGGATATGAATGGTGTGGTGCGCGGCAAGCGCATAGAACGCACCAGCCTCCACAAGGTTTACGAGAAAGGCATCAACCTGCCGGCCTCTTTATTTGCCCTGGATATCAACGGCTCTACGGTGGAAAGCACCGGCCTGGGTCTGGACATCGGCGATGCCGACCGGATCTGCTATCCAATCCCTGACACCCTGTGCAACGAACCTTGGCAGAAGCGCCCCACTGCGCAACTGTTGATGACCATGCACGAACTCGAAGGCGAGCCTTTCTTCGCCGACCCGCGTGAAGTCCTGCGCCAAGTCGTGACCAAGTTCGATGAACTGGGCCTGACCATCTGCGCCGCATTCGAGCTGGAGTTCTACCTGATCGACCAGGAGAACGTGAATGGACGCCCACAACCGCCCCGCTCGCCGATCTCCGGCAAACGCCCGCACTCGACCCAGGTCTACCTGATCGATGACCTCGACGAATACGTCGATTGCCTCCAGGACATTCTGGAAGGGGCCAAGGAGCAAGGCATTCCCGCCGACGCCATCGTCAAGGAAAGTGCCCCGGCGCAGTTCGAAGTGAACCTGCACCACGTGGCCGACCCGATCAAGGCCTGCGACTATGCGGTCCTGCTCAAGCGTCTGATCAAGAACATCGCCTACGACCATGAAATGGACACCACCTTCATGGCCAAGCCTTATCCGGGCCAGGCGGGTAATGGTCTGCACGTCCACATCTCGATTCTTGATAAAGATGGCAAGAATATTTTTGCCAGCGAGGATCCCGAGCAGAACGCCGCACTGCGTCACGCGATCGGCGGTGTGCTCGAGACCCTGCCCGCGCAGATGGCTTTCCTCTGCCCGAACGTCAACTCCTACCGTCGTTTCGGCGCACAGTTCTACGTGCCGAACTCGCCGACCTGGGGCCTGGACAACCGCACAGTGGCTTTGCGCGTCCCTACCGGTTCGGCCGATGCCGTGCGCCTGGAACACCGCGTCGCCGGCGCCGATGCCAACCCCTATCTGCTGATGGCCGCCGTGCTGGCGGGCGTACACCATGGCCTGACCAACAAGATCGAGCCCGGTGCGCCGGTGGAAGGCAACAGCTACGAGCAGAACGAGCAAAGCCTGCCGAACAACTTGCGCGATGCCCTGCGCGAGCTGGACGACAGCGAAGTCATGGCCAAGTACATCGACCCGAAATACATCGATATCTTCGTAGCCTGCAAGGAGAGCGAGCTGGAAGAGTTCGAACACTCCATCTCCGACCTCGAGTACAACTGGTACCTGCATACCGTGTAAGCGGGTTGCAGTAAAAAAATAACGCCGCGGCCCTTAAAGGGGTGCGGCGTTTTTTATGGATGCTGGTTGGATGGCCGCCTTCGGCGGATCGCGAGCAAGCTCAGCTCCCACATTGGATCTGTGGTAACCACCTGAGCCAGGTTCATCACAGTTCCCTGTGGGAGCAAGGCTTGCCCGCGATGACGACCTGGCAGACAACACAGGACCCGACTCGTACAATGCCCGGCAGCCCCGCAGGAGACGTCCATGACGCGCATCGCCACCCCCCGCAAACCCCGCGCACGCAGCCAGGCCCGGATCGACACCATTCTTGATGCCGCCCGTACACTGCTTGCCGCCGAAGGCGTGGCCAGCCTGTCGATCTACAGCGTCGCCGAACGTGCCGGGATCCCGCCTTCTTCCGTGTACCACTTCTTCGCCAGTGTCCCGGCCCTGCTCGAAGCCCTGACCGCCGACGTCCACGCCGCCTTTCGCGCCTGCCTGCAAGCACCGATCGATCATGCGGCGTTGAACCACTGGCACGATCTGTCACGGCTGGTGGAACAGCGCATGCTCACCATCTATAGCCAGGACGCCGCCGCCCGCCAACTGATCCTGGCCCAGCACGGCCTGACCGAAGTCACCCAGGCCGACCGCCAGCACGACCTCGAGCTGGGCGACCTGATGCATAAGGTGTTCAACCACCATTTCGAACTGCCGACCTTGCCCAGCGACGTCGACGTGTTCGCCCTGGCCATGGAACTGGGCGACCGCGTCTACGCCCGCTCGGTACAACAACACGGCCAGATCACCCCGCGCATGGCCGAGGAAGGCATGCGGGTGTTCGATGCGTACCTGGGGCTGTATCTGCCACCGTATCTGCCCAAGCGCTCCGCTTGATCGTTCCCACGCCTAGTGTTGATCGTTCCCACGCTCTGCGTGGGCATGCAGCCAGGGACGCTCCGCGTCCCCAAGAGCCGAACGCGGTGTGTCCGTAGAGGCATTCCCACGCAGAGCGTGGGAACGATAAGCCCCGAAGGGCTCACGCCGTCCGGGGCTGTGGGTCAAGCATCGCTCACAACTTGGCGATAGACACCTCGGTGGATTTGACGAAGGCGATCACTTCGCTGCCGATCGCCAGTTCCAGCTCCTTGACCGAGCGGGTGGTGATGACCGAAGTGACGATGCCCGACGCGGTCTGCACGTCGATTTCCGACAACACGTCGCCTTCGACGATTTCCTTGATGGTGCCTTTGAACTGGTTGCGTACGTTGATGGCTTTGATAGTCATGGTGTCGATTCCTGTCTGGATGAGGTTATTGCGCCCAACGCAATTGCGTGGGCAAGGGTGAAACGGGTTCCGGTTCCGGCGGTTGGCCGGGCAAGGACAGCACACGGTTGAGGACTTCGGTTTCCAGGCTCGCCAGGCGATGAGAGCCGCGAGCCCGTGGGCGTGGCAGGTCGATGGACAGGTCAAGGCCGATCTGGCCGTCCTCGATCAGGATCACCCGATCGGCAATCGCTACCGCCTCGCTGACGTCGTGGGTCACCAGCAACACCGTGAAGCCGTGCTGCTGCCAGAGGTTTTCGATCAGTTGCTGCATCTCGATGCGGGTCAGTGCGTCCAGCGCCCCCAAGGGTTCGTCGAGCAGCAGCAGGCGTGGCTGATGAATCAGCGCGCGGGCCAGGGCCACTCGTTGTTTCTGCCCGCCGGACAACGCCGCCGGCCACTCCTGGGCGCGGTCGGCCAAGCCGACGGCTTCCAGTGCCTGCAACGCCTGCGAGCGCCAGTTGCCTTTTAGTCCAAGGCCGACGTTGTCGATGACTTTTTTCCAGGGCAGCAAACGCGCTTCCTGGAACATCAACCGCGTGTCCTGTTGCGCGGCACTCAACGCTGCCGAGCCCGCCAACAGTTGCCCATCGGTAGGCTGATCGAGACCGGCCAGCAACCGCAGCAACGTACTTTTTCCACAGCCACTGCGACCGACCACGGCTACGAACTGCCCGGCCGGGATATGCAGGTCGATGTCGCGCAACACCTGGCGCGTGCCGAAGGTTTTTTGCAGCTTGCGCACTGCCAGCGGGATGCCACGCAGCAGGCGCGGAGGTTGTTGGGCGGTCATGCGGCACCTCCCTTGTTCACTTGGTAGGCCGGGTGCCAGCGCAGCCAGACCCGCTCAAGCCCACGGGCGGCAAGGTCGGCCAATTTGCCCAGCACGGCGTACAGGAGAATCGCCAGCACCACCACATCGGTCTGCAGGAACTCCCGGGCATTCATTGCCAGATAACCGATGCCGGAGCTGGCCGAGATAGTTTCCGCCACGATCAGCGTCAGCCACATGAACCCCAGGGCAAAGCGCACGCCCACCAGGATCGAAGGCAAGGCGCCCGGCAGGATCACCTGGCGAAACAGGCGCAAGCCAGACAAACCGTAGCTGCGGGACATTTCCACCAGCGCCGGATCGACGTTGCGAATGCCGTGGTAGGTGTTGAGGTAGATCGGGAACAACGTGCCCAGCGCCACCAGGAAAATCTTCGCCGACTCATCGATGCCAAACCACAGGATCACCAACGGAATCAGCGCCAGGTGCGGGATGTTCCGGAGCATTTGCACGGAACTGTCCAACAGGCGTTCGCCCCACTTCGACAAGCCGGTGATGAAGCCCAGGGCCAGGCCGATGCCACCGCCGATCAGAAAGCCCACCGCTGCGCGCCAACCGCTGATCGCCAGGTGCGTCCAGATCTCGCCGCTGCGCACCAGATTGACCCCGGCCTCGATCACGGCCACGGGTGCCGGCAGGATCCGCGTGGATAACCAACCGGCCGATACCGACAGTTGCCATACCGCCAGCAACAGCAGCGGCACCGCCCAGGGCGTGAGGTTGTGGATGATTTTCTTCATGGCCGCCTCAACTCTGGGACGCGGCTTTGGGAAGAATATCGTTGGCGACCATTTCACCGAACGGGCTCACATAGCCCTGGCTCCTGGGCAACTCCGGACGCTCCACGTCCAGGTGGGGGAACAACAGTTCCGCCACGCGATAGGACTCTTCCAGGTGTGGATAACCGGAGAAGATAAAGGTGTCGATGCCAAGATCGGCGTACTCCTTGACCCGCGCCGCCACGGTCGGGCCATCGCCCACCAGCGCCGTACCGGCACCGCCGCGAACCAGGCCGACGCCGGCCCAGAGGTTGGGGCTGACTTCCAGCTTGTCGCGACGGCCACCGTGCAGGGCGGCCATGCGTTGCTGACCCACCGAGTCGAAGCGCGCCAGGGACGCCTGGGCACGGGCAATGGTGTCGTCGTCCAGGTGGGAAATTAGCCGGTCGGCCGCTTGCCAGGCTTCGGCGTTGGTTTCCCGCACGATCACATGCAGGCGGATGCCGAAACGTACCGTGCGCCCCAATTTCGCAGCCTTGGCCCGTACTTGTTCGATCTTTTCCGCCACGGCTGCGGGCGGCTCGCCCCAGGTCAGCACCATTTCCACCTGCTCGGCTGCCAAGTCCTGGGCGGCTTGCGACGAGCCACCGAAATACAGCGGCGGACGCGGTTGCTGGATCGGTGGATAGAGCAGCTTGGCGCCCTTCACACTGATGTGCTCACCATCGTAATCCACGGTTTCGCCTTCCAGCACCCGGCGCCAGATGCGGGTGAATTCCACCGACGCCTGGTAGCGTTGCTCGTGGTCGAGGAACAGGCCATCGCCGGCCAACTCATCCGGGTCGCCACCGGTCACCAGGTTGAACAACGCACGTCCGCCGGACAACCGGTCGAGGGTCGCAGCCTGGCGCGCCGCCACCGTCGGAGAAATGATCCCGGGGCGCAGGGCAACGAGGAATTTCAGGCGCTGGGTCACCGGAATCAACGAAGCGGCCACCAGCCAGGAGTCTTCGCAGGAACGCCCGGTGGGGATAAGCACACCGCCGAAACCCAGTCGATCCGCCGCCTGGGCGACTTGTTGCAGGTAACCGTGATCGACGGCGCGGGCGCCTTCGGCAGTGCCAAGGTAATGGCCGTCGCCGTGGGTAGGCAGGAACCAGAAAATATTGAGGCTCATGGAGTGGTCTCCTAAGGAATCGAATTACTGCGCTTTCGCAACGGCCGCCGGCGGCGTCCAGATCACGTCCTTGATGCTCAAGGGTTTGGGAATCAATTTGAGCTGATAGAAGCTGTCGGCGATTTTCTGCTGCGCCGCCACCACCTCCGGCGTGAGGAACAACGCCCCATAGCCTTGGCGTTTCACCGACGTCAGGGTGATGTCCGCCGGCAGGCCGAGCAGCGGCGATACCTGCTTGGTCACGTCGTCAGGATTGGCCCTGGACCACTCCCCCACTGCGCGCACCTCTTCCACCAGCGTCGTGATGACCTGGGGATTTTTTTGCGCATAGGGTTTGGTGGCCAGGTAGAACTGGTGGTTGTCGACGATGCCTTTGCCGTCACGCAGGGTGCGTGCCTGCAACTGCTGTTCGGCGGCAGCCTGGTACGGATCCCAGATCACCCAGGCGTCGACGCTGCCACGCTCGAACGCGGCGCGGGCGTCGGCCGGTGGCAGGAAAACGGTCTGGATGTCGGAATACTTCAGGCCGGCATCTTCCAGCGCTCGCACCAGCAGGTAGTGAACGTTGGAGCCTTTGTTCAGCGCGACTTTCTTGCCCTTGAGGTCTTGCACCGATTGGATGGCCGAGCCTTTGGGCACCAGGATCGCCTCGCTGGTGGGCGCCGGTGGCTCGTAAGCGACGTAGAGCAGATCGGCGCCTGCGGCCTGGGCAAACACCGGCGGGGTTTCACCGGTCACGCCAAAGTCGATGGAACCGACGTTCAAGCCCTCAAGCAGCTGCGGGCCACCGGGGAACTCGGTCCATTGCACGTCCACGCCTTGGGCGGCGAGACGTTTTTCCAATGTTCCCTTGGCTTTGAGCAGCACCAGGGTGCCGTATTTCTGGTAACCGATCCGCAAGGTCTCGGCTTGAGCTTGAGTAATGACGCCGAGGGACACAGCCGCAGCAAACAGAGCGACCAGCCCGCGACGCAAAATGACAGTGCGCATGGCGCCTCTCCTTTTTGCTGTGGGGTTTTGGCTGCACCTGCTGGGCCGTTGACGGCTGAGTAAGGTGAGTTGAATCAGGGTGTTCGGGGTTCAAATGCTCCAGCGAGCACTCAACAAACGTTCGTTCAATACATTTGGGTCCAACGGCCTGGGCCGACGGGCCATGGCGCTGAAAAACTGTTCCAGCGCCTCGTCCAGGCGCTGTTGCAGGGCCGGTACCAATTGCGCCTGGGCGCTGCCTTCGCCATAAGCGATCTGGCTATCTTCAGCAAAGATCCCATGGAGCATTTCCTGGGCCTTGAGCGCAGACAACACCGGCTTGAGGGCGTAGTCCACTGCCAGCATGTGGGCGATGCTGCCGCCGGTTGCCATCGGCAACACCACTTTATGAGCCAGGGCCCGTTCAGGCAGCAGGTCCAGCACGGTCTTCAGCGCACCGGAAAAAGACGCCTTGTACACCGGCGTGGCAATCAACAGGCCGTCGGCATTTTCGATCTGCTGGAGCAGGTCGATCACCTTCGGGCTGTCGAAACGGGCATGGAGCAGATCTTCGGCCGGAAAATCGCGCACCTGATAGCTCACCACTTCCACACCTTGCTGCTGCAACCAGCGTTGCGACCGCTCCAGCAGCACCCCGGAGCGGGAGCGTTGGCTGGGACTGCCACCGAGTGAGACGACCAACATGCCTGCTATTCCTTAACTGTCACGTGCGATTCGCGGTGGGCGATCTCGCTGTATGGGTCAAACCATAACAGGGGATCAATATATCTTTAAATCATATTTATTCATTTGGTTATGCAATTAAGATATATGTAATTCGCTTTCCTTAAGCAATAAAAAAAGGCCGTCGAAACGGCCAAAACCCTTGGTGCACAGAAATCCCCTGTGGGAGCGAGCTTGCTCGCGATAGCGGTGTATCAGTCGACATCGACGTTGGCAGATCCGACGCCATCGCGAGCAAGCTCGCTCCCACAGCTTCAGAGTCAGGTTCAGGGGTTGCGTCAGCGGTTGGGCTGCGGGGTCAGGCGCAGGTAAGGCTTCACGGCGCGGTAACCCTTGGGAAAACGCTGCTTGAGTTCCTCTTCATCCTTGAGCGACGGCACGATCACCACTTCATCGCCGTCCTGCCAGTTGGCCGGGGTGGCGACTTTGTAGTTGTCGGTCAATTGGAGCGAGTCGATCACCCGCAGGATCTCATTGAAATTGCGCCCGGTACTGGCCGGGTAGGTAATGGTCAGGCGGATCTTCTTGTTCGGGTCGATCACGAACAAGGAACGCACAGTCAAAGTGTCGCTGGCGTTGGGATGGATCAGGTCGTACAGGTCCGAGACCTTGCGGTCGGCATCGGCCAGGATCGGAAAATTGACCACGGCGTTCTGGGTCTCGTTGATGTCCTCGATCCACTTGTGGTGCGAGTCCACCGGGTCGACCGAAAGGGCAATGGCCTTGACCCCGCGCTGGGCGAATTCGTCCTTGAGCTTGGCGGTCAGGCCCAACTCGGTGGTGCACACCGGGGTGAAGTCCGCCGGGTGGGAAAACAGCACGCCCCAGCTGTCGCCGAGCCATTCGTGGAAGCGAATCTTGCCGGCGCTGGAATCCTGTTCGAAGTCGGGGGCGATGTCGCCGAGTCTGAGGCTCATGGTGCGGCTCCTGGATGAGGTTGTTGTGAGCCCAACTTTGCACCGGTTTCGTTTGCTTTAAAAAGAATAAATATCCATTTATCTAGATCGATAGTGAATATAAAAAACTGTTCACTGGCGCCATCCCGCATACCGGCACAAGATCGCCAGCGAGGTTCGAGAAGGCCTCGAGTTGCTGAAAAGAGGAGAAGTTTCGAGGAGGGCTACAGGGGTGGGCCTGACTCGAAAACGCAAAAGCCCCACCCGGCGTGTAGCCGGGTGGGGCTTTTTTTGTTTTGTGTTCACATTACGGAAATTATTGACGCGATTTCAGGACGAGCGGCTAGGATAGGCAACATGAACACTCAAGCCTTGTTGACTCATCTGCAAAACCACCTCCCTGGACTGCTGGCGGTTTACCTGTTCGGTAGCCATGCACAGGGAACCGCCGGGCCTGGCAGTGATGTCGATATAGCTGTGCTCTGGACCGGTCAGGTCGACCCCGTGTTGTTATGGCAGCTTTCCGGGGACTTGGCGGATATAGCCGGATGCCCAGTGGATCTGCTTGATTTACGTGCGGCAACGACGGTGATGCAGTATCAGATCCTGACCCGTGGTCAGAGGCTCTGGGCTAGAGACGTACAGGCGGGGTTGTTCGAATGTTTTATCCTCAGCGAAAAAACCGCTCTCGACGAAGCTCGGGCAGGCCTGTTCAAGGACATTCACGAAAAAGGCATCGTGTACGGTCGATGATGTACTGATTCAATAAAGCGGCGTGTATTGAGCGTTGCATCCCCCGGATACGGGAGGAATACAAGACGGATCCCACTACCTGACCCAAAACGCAAAAGCCCCGCCCGGCGTGCTGCCGGGCGGGGCTTTTTTTACTTCGCTACGTCTTACATGAAGTTGTAAGTGTAGTTGAAGATCAGGCGGGTCTGATCCTGGCTGGCGATACCAGTGCCGCTGCCACGGTAGGTACCGTGACGCAGGGTGGTGCCGAAGCCCTTCAGAGGACCTTGCTGGACAACGTAGTCCAGGCGCATGTCACGTTCCCACTCGGACGAGTCGCTGCCGCCGGTAGCCGACTTGATGTCGTCACCGTGCAGGTAGGCAACCGCAGCCTTCAGGCCTGGAGCACCCAAGGCCGTGAAATCATAGGAGTATTGGCCGAAGGTGGTGTTTTCACCGGCACGGACAAACGGGTTGATCATGCTGTCGGTGAACAGATAGAAGCTCGAGCCACCCGCGCCTTCGTTACGACCGGCGTCATTGAGCAGGCTGCCCTGGTTAAGGTAGACAAAGCCGCCATCATCACCGACTTGCTGGTGACCCAACAGGAATGCGCTGCCGCCCAAGGTGTAAGTGAACATGGCGCTCCAGGTCTTGTTGTCGACCTCGCCCGCGTTCTTGGCATAGCCACCGTTGTTGTTGAAGCGATAGCCCGCATCACCGTTGCGGCCATCCGAACTGCTGTCGAAGTAACGCAGGTCTGTCTTGAACGACTGGCCTTCGCTGATCGGGAAAACGTGTACTGCGCCCAGGAAGTGCTGCTTGTAGTAATCCTGCAGGTTGGCGTAGTAGTACTGCAGCGTCAGGTCCTTAGTGACCTTCCAGTCGGCGCCGCCGTAACGGAACTGGTTGCTGTCTTCAGTACCGCCGTTTACCGACATGCCAGTGCTGTTGGTGCCGGCACGACCCACAACGTGTTCCAGCTGACCGGCGTTGAACGTCACATTGTCGATTTCCTTGGAGGTGATGGTGCCACCTTCAAAGGTTTGCGGCAGCAGACGACCGTCGCTGGCGACCAGGATCGGCAGGTTAGGCGCCAGGGCGCCACCCAGGTGGGCCTCGGTCTTGGAGAACAGCGCCTTGACGTTACCAGACAGACGGCTCCAATCGTGTACGGCGGAGCCATCGGTATCGCTTGGAACGAAGGAGTTGTTATCCGGGTGATGGCCTCTGCCGCCATCGAGGTGGATACCGACCAGTGCCTGGGCATCGATACCGAAACCAACGACGCCTTGAGTGAAGCCGGACTTGTAGTCGAACTTCAGGCCAGTGGCCGTCTCACGCTGGTCATTGCCGCCTTCGCGGTTATCGTTATCAAAGTACAGCGTACGAGAACTTACAGACGCCTTGCTGTCCTCGATAAAACCAGCGGCGCCTGCCTGCTGCGCCAGAACCCCAACAGCCACGGCCAGGGCCAAGGTGGATTTGTTCATGCTTCGCTCCTCTCGTTTTCTAATTCTTGTGTGTCTTTGGTTCCGGATCGAACGCCCGGATCCCGCGGATGCGCGATTAGCGCCAGACCGTGACTGACAAGTCAATCGTAACCATTTATGACTACGACTATGGTCTAACCCCTCTGCACCGGCCCGCAGGATAATGGATTCTTTATAATTCCAAAAAGAATTGTTTCAACAGTTTTCAGCTCGTTTCGACATATGAGTGCCATCACAGCACCATCAGGCCGTGACATGACTTATCGGCGACGCAGGAAATTACTGAACGATGATTCGTCGGGGATTTACGAGACCCGCGAATTCTTGGCGACGAGCTATGTTTGCGCGCCTCCTGCGCCTTCGATTCCTGTTCTCGACCGCTCGCGCATGCCGCGATCTTGACGCGTTCCAGACTAGCTGCTCATTGTCTGAAATCAAGAAGATCGCGGCAGGGCAAGTTTTCCGACGGACGCTTACAAGGATTTTTCGAAGATCTTCGAATTGCGCTGGTAGTTGTAGAGCGAAGCCCGCGCCGCCGGCAGGCGCTCGACACTGCTGGGTTCAAAGCCACGTTCACGGAACCAGTGGGCAGTCCGGGTCGTCAGCACGAACAGCGTCTTGAGCCCCTGGGCGCGGGCCCGGGTTTCGATCCGCTCCAGCAGTTCATCGCCACGGCCACCGTGGCGGTACTCCGGGTTCACGGCCAGGCAGGCCAGCTCCCCGGCGTCCGAATCGGCAATCTGGTACAACGCCGCGCAGGCGATGATCATGCCCTCGCGCTCGACCACGCTGAACTGCTCGATCTCGCGCTCCAGCACTTCGCGGGAGCGACGCACCAGGATCCCCTGCTCTTCCAGCGGACTGATCAGGTCCAGCAGGCCGCCAACATCCTCAATGGCCGCTTCGCGTACCACCTCGAATTGCTCCTGGGCCACCAACGTACCGCTGCCATCGCGGGTGAACAGTTCGGTCAGCAGCGCACCGTTCTCGGCATAGCTGACGATATGGCTGCGCGCCACCCCGCCACGACAGGCCTGGGCCGCCGCGTCCAGCAGTTCGGCCTGATAGTCGCTGCCCAGGCGTTGCATATGGCCCGGAACCTGTTGCGGGCGCAATTCGCGAACCAGCCGCCCGTCCTCACCGATAAGCCCCTGCTCGGCACCGAACAACAGCAGCTTGTCGGCTGCCAGGTCGATGGCTGCCCGGGTGGCAACGTCTTCACAGGCGAGGTTGAAGATCTCGCCGGTGGGCGAATAACCCAACGGCGACAGCAGCACGATGGAGCGTTCGTCCAGCAGGCGATTGATACCCTTGCGATCGACCCGGCGCACTTCACCGGTGTGGTGATAATCCACGCCCTCGAGCACACCGATGGGACGCGCGGTGACCAGATTGCCGCTGGCGACCCGCAGCCGCGAGCCCTGCATGGGCGAGGACGCCATGTCCATGGACAGGCGGGCCTCGATGGCGATGCGCAACTGGCCGACCGCATCGATCACACACTCCAGGGTCGCGGCATCGGTGATGCGCATGCCGTGGTGGTAATGGGGAGTGAGGCCCCGTGCAGCGAGGCGGGTCTCGATTTGCGGGCGCGAACCATGGACCAGCACCAGGCGCACGCCGAGGCTGTGCAACAGCACCAGGTCGTGGACGATGTTGCCGAAATTAGGGTGTTCCACCCCGTCGCCGGGCAGCATGACGATGAAGGTGCAATCGCGGTGGGCGTTGATGTAGGGCGAAGCGTGACGAAGCCAATTGACGTATTCGGGCATGAACCTGGACCTGTAATAAATAACAGCCAAAACAAAGACGAAACAGAACGCACAACGGGGCTGGTGGTTATCGTCGGAACAGGCTTGGCGACACGCGCGCTCTCCTCATGTGATGAATACGGCCCCGCAAGGGGGCAATTTAACCGACCGTGGCCGGCGTCAGGCAGTAATGGCCGATCAACTGCCGCAACAACTGTACGGTAGGTTGCAAACGTGACATTTCAAGGTACTCGCCCGGCTGGTGGGCGCAGGCGATATCGCCAGGACCGAGCACCAGGGTTTCGCAGCCAAGGCGCTGAAGATAAGGCGCTTCGGTGCCAAACGCCACTGCTTCGGCACGATGGCCGGTAAGTCGCTCGGCCACCCGTACCAGCTCGCAGTCTTCGGCCTGCTCGAAGGGTGGCACTTCGGGGAACAGCGGTGCGTAGTCGATCTTGACTTGATGGCGTTCGGCGATGGGGTTCAGCTTCTGTTGGATCGCCGCCCGCAGCACTTGCGGGTCCATGCCCGGCAACGGGCGCAGGTCGAATTCCATGGAGCATTGGCCGCAGATGCGGTTGGGATTGTCGCCGCCATGGATGCAGCCGAAGTTCAGGGTCGGTTGTGGCACGGTGAACTGCGGGTTACGGAACTCACGTTGCCATTGCAGGCGCAGTCCGCGCAGTTCGCCCATGGCATCGTGCATGGCTTCCAGCGCGCTGTGGCCCAGGCTCGGATCGGAGGAATGGCCGCTGCGCCCGAGAATGTCGATGCGCTCCATCATCACGCCTTTGTGCAGGCGAATCGGCCGCAGGCCGGTCGGCTCACCGATCACCGCCGCGCGCCCCAGTGGTCGCCCGGCATCGGCCAGGGCCCGGGCGCCGGACATGGAGCTTTCTTCGTCGCAGGTCGCGAGGATCAGCAGCGGTTGCTTGAACGGTTGGTCCAGCAGCGGCGTGACCGCTTCGATGGCCAAGGCGAAAAAACCCTTCATGTCACAACTGCCCAGGCCCACCCAGCGGCCATCGACCTCGGTGAGCTTCAGCGGATCGGTCTGCCACAACGCGCCGTCGAACGGCACCGTGTCGCTGTGGCCAGCCAGCACCAGGCCGCCGGGACCGCTGCCAAAACTGGCCAGCAGGTTGAATTTGCCGGGGTTGACCTGCTGGATATCACAGCAGAACCCCAGCTCAGTGAGCCAGCCTGCCAGCAGCTCGATCACGGCACTGTTGGACTGGTCCAGCCCAGGCTGGGTACAACTGACCGAAGGTGCGGCGATCAGGGCAGCGAATTGATCTTTCATGGACGGCAAAGGCATCGCTGACTCCGGGCTTACAGATTGACGTTCATCATAGAACCATCTGGACCCAGGAATAAACCTAGGGCGAGTGAGTCCTGTACACTGCACGGCCTTGGCAGCCACACCTTCCCCCGGCTGCACACCCGATCCCTGGATTTTCCGGCCATGCAGAAAGAAACCGAAATCAAACTCCGCGTCAGCCGCGAGACCCTGGCAGCCTTGCGCGAGCATCCGCTGCTGAAAAAACGCAACAAGAGTGGCTGGGAACGCCACGAACTGATGAACCAGTATTTCGACACGCCGGAGCGTGACCTGGCCCAGGCCAAGGTCGCCCTGCGCCTGCGTCGTGACGGCGAAGAGGTGATCCAGACCCTCAAGACCCGCGGCCAGAGCGTCGCCGGCCTGTCCGAGCGCAACGAGTACGATTGGCACCTGCCCAAGGCCAAGCTCGACCTGAAGAAGCTCGACGGCGAATGCTGGCCCGAGGCCTTGGCCGAACTGGACAAGAAAACCCTCAAGGCCATCTTCACCACCGATTTCGTTCGCGAACGCGCTGAAATCGCCTGGGGCCGTGGCAAAAGCAAGGTGGTCATCGAAGCCGCCCTGGACCTGGGCCATGTGGTGGTCGGCAAGCAGAAGGAAGAAATCTGCGAACTGGAGCTGGAACTGCGCGAAGGCGAACCCGCCGCCCTGCTGGAACTGGCCGCCGAGCTGGCCGCAACCCTGCCCTTGATGCCTTGCGACATCAGCAAGGCCGAACGTGGCTATCGCCTGTATGACGCGGGCAGCTACGCCCTGAGCCTGCCGGCCCCGCAACTGACCGCCGAAACGCCGCTGGATGACGCCTTCGCCGCGCTGAGCTGGCATCTGCTCGGCAGCAGCCAACGCCTGGCCGAGCAATACCGTTTCAACGGCCACTGGCGCTTGCTGCAGGACTGGGTGGAAAACCTCGCCGAACTGCGCGCCCTGCTCAGCAGCCTCGGCCAGGCCGCGCCGCGCCAATCGACCCACGACTTGCGCCTGGCCCTGGACGCGTTGCTGGAAGACTGGCGCCCACTGGTCCAGGCCGGCCTGGATGACGAAGACGTGCGCAAGGCGGCACCGGAACAGTTCCTTGAAGAGCTGCAAGACCCGCGCTGGGGCCTGTTTTCCCTCAACACTTCCCGCTGGCTGCTGGCACGCAGCTGGGCCGCCGAGCGCAACACCCGTGGCAATCGCCAGGGCGCGGCGCAACTGGGCAGCTGGCTGCCGCGCCTGCTGGGCGAAGAATCCTCGTCCCTGCAATTGCAACGCTATCAGCAACAGCCGGAAGACCTGGCCGAGCAACTGCCGCGCATCGAACGCATCCAGGCCTGGCTGCACCACGCCCGCCATGTACTGGAGATCCCGGAAATGGATCGCCTCTATGGTGAACTGAACAAACTGGCGCAACTGGCCAACCAACCGATCACCGACGAAACGCTGGATGCGCGCAAGCAGCAGGCGATTGCGGTTTACCAGAATCGGGCCTGGAAGACTTTACTGCGTCTGTGATGCCGCCATCGCGAGCAAGCTCGCTCCCACAGAGGTTCAGTGTTGTACACACATGTTGTGGCCACTGAAGATCAACTGTGGGAGCGAGCTCGCTCGCGATGAGGCCAGCAAAAACACCGCAGAAACAAGCTCAACGCACCACAGGCAAACTCGTCGTCGACTTGATCTCCGACAGCGCCACGATCGAGTTCACTTCCTGGATCCCCGGCACCATCGACAGCTTTTCGAAAAAGAATCGCTCATACGCCTCGATATCGGCGGTGACGATGCGCAGCAGAAAATCCACCGCCCCCATCAGCACGTAACACTCCAGCACTTCGGGGAAGCCGCGGATCGCCTCGGTGAATTCGGTGAAGTTCGAACGACCGTGGGCGTTGAGTTTGATTTCGGCGAAGATCTGCGTGTTAAGGCCGATTTTCTTGCGATCCAGCAGAGTCACCTGGCCGCGAATGATGCCCTCCTCCTTCATCCGCTGGATCCGCCGCCAGCATGGCGATTGAGACAAGCCGACCTGTTCGGCGATCTGCGCACTGGACAGCGAGGCATCCTCCTGCAACAGCGCCAGTATCCTGCGGTCGTAGCTATCCAATTCGCTGTGCATGATCAAACCCGAAATGATTGATTTAGAGAATCAAGCGATTCAAAACATCGCCATAATCACTCATCTTAGATAAGAAATACCGCAGCTCGCATGTAAATATTTCTCCCGCCACCAAGGAGACCGAACATGCCCCCACTCGAAGCCGTTGCCATAGCCCCGACCCGCGCCGACGTCTGGCACGCCGCCAATACCCATTGCCGGGTGCAGTACCAGATATTGGCCGAAGCCGAGCCGGACTTGCTGTGCCGGGCGTTGAACCTGTTTGCCTTGCAGGGCCTGACGCCGCAGCAGGTTCATGTCGAGCGCCTTGGCGATGTGCTGGCGCTGGACATCGTCATGGATGGGCTGAGCTGGCACCGTGCCCAGGTCATCGCTGAAAAATTACGTAACCTGATCAGCGTCTGTTCGGTGGACCTGCAAGACGCTGATATTGCGCACGTTGGGCCGGCCCAAGCCGTCTGTTGAACGCCCATGGGCAAGAACTGGTAACGCATTGGTCGGGTAGTGGCCCAACGGTCTACGGGGTCGGGACTATTCTTTTGCAGACCGAGCGAGGACGCCGAAGCGTCTGTATCGCGGCTTTGCTGCAATTGTCCAATAGGAACCCGCATGTCCACCAAACACGCCACTCAGGACCGCTGGCTGGACCTCAACGATCTGCTGCGCCAACTGGTCACCCAGGGCCTCATCAGCCAGGATTCAGCCGAAACCGCGCTGAACGCCCGCCGACGCCACAGCGCCAATAGCCAGTTGCATCCGCTGGAGTTCATCGCCAACCAGCATCTGGACGACCTCAGCCGGCCCGGCAAGCGCCTGGACCTGGAGAACCTGACCCTGTGGCTGTCCCAGCAGGCCGACCAGCCCTACATGCGCATCGACCCGTTGAAAATCAACGTCGCGGCCGTGACGCCCTTGATGTCCTATGCCTTTGCCCAGCGCCACAAGATCCTTGCGGTGGCGGTCGATCGAGACGCCGTCACCGTCGCCAGCGCACAGCCCTACGTCAACAGCTGGGAAGCCGACCTGACCCACGTGCTCAAGCTGCCGATCAAGCGGGTGATCGCCAACCCGGTGGACATCCAGCGCTTGAGCGTGGAGTTCTATCGCCTGGCCAAATCGGTCAGCGGCGCCACCGCGGTCGATCAGCAGCCGAGCAACCTGAGCAATTTCGAACAGTTGCTCAACCTGGGGGCCAGCGACCAGGAGCCGGACGCCAACGACGCCCACATCGTCAACATTGTCGACTGGCTGTTCCAGTACGCCTTCCAGCAGCGCGCCAGTGATATCCACATCGAACCGCGCCGCGAGCAGGGCACCGTGCGGTTTCGCATCGACGGGGTGCTGCACACCGTCTATCAGTTCCCACCGCAGGTCACGATGGCGATCGTCAGCCGTCTCAAGAGCCTGGGGCGGATGAACGTCGCGGAAAAACGCAAACCCCAGGACGGCCGGGTCAAGACCAAGACCCCGGACGGTGGCGAAGTGGAGTTGCGCCTGTCGACCTTGCCCACCGCGTTCGGCGAAAAAATGGTCATGCGGATCTTCGACCCGGAAGTGTTGCTCAAGGACTTCGACCAACTCGGCTTCTCCGCCGACGACCTGCGTCGCTGGCAGGACATGACCCGCCAGCCCAACGGCATCATCCTGGTGACCGGGCCCACCGGTTCCGGCAAGACCACCACCCTCTACACCACCCTCAAGAAACTGGCGACGCCGGAAGTGAACCTCTGCACCATCGAGGACCCGATTGAAATGGTCGAGGCCTCCTTCAACCAGATGCAGGTCCAGCACAACATCGACCTGTCCTTCGCCGCCGGGGTGCGGGCGCTGATGCGGCAAGACCCGGACATCATCATGATCGGTGAGATCCGCGACCTGGAGACTGCCGAGATGGCGATCCAGGCGGCGCTCACCGGGCACCTTGTGCTGTCGACGCTGCACACCAACGACGCACCGAGCGCCATCAGTCGCCTGCTGGAGCTGGGTGTGCCCCATTACCTGATCAAGGCCACCGTGCTCGGGGTCATGGCCCAGCGGCTGGTCCGCACGCTGTGCCCTCAATGCAAGGCCCCCCTGACCCTGGATGAAGACGACTGGCAAACCCTGACGCGGCCCTGGCAGGCGCCGCTGCCGAGCAATGCCCAACAGGCCGTCGGTTGCCTGGAGTGCCGCGACACCGGTTACCGCGGCCGCGCCGGCGTCTACGAAATCATGCAACTGACCGACAGCGTCAAGGCCTTGATCCACCCCGACACCGACCTGCTGGCAGTACGCCGCCAGGCATTCAAGGAAGGCATGCGCAGCCTGCGCTTGTCGGGGGCGCAAAAGGTGGCGGCGGGCTTGACCACGGTCGAGGAAGTGCTGCGGGTGACGCCGCAGAGCGAGCAGAAGTAGTTGTGGCGGCACCTGTGGCGAGAGGTTCTGGGAGCAAGGCTTGCCCGCGATGAAAATGACGCGGTCTCCCGGGGAAGCAAGGCGCCTGCATCGCGAGCAAGCTTTGCTCCCACATAGCGAAGATACTGGCCGCGTGCCCTACACTCAGGGCTCGCAGGTCCATCTCAATTCGCACAGGGAACCGTCATGCAGATCGGTAGTGTACTTTTACTTTTCATCGGCCTCGTGGTCGCCATCCTGTTCATGGGGTTCAAGGTCGTGCCCCAAGGCTACCAATGGACCGTCGAGCGGTTCGGCCGCTACACCAACACGCTCAAACCCGGCCTGAATATCATCATCCCGGTGATGGATCGCATCGGGCGCAAGATCAATGTCATGGAAAGCGTACTGGACATCCCGCCCCAGGAAGTCATTACCGCCGACAACGCCACGGTGCAGATCGACGCCGTGTGCTTCTTCCAGGTGGTCAACACCGCCCAGGCTGCCTATGAGGTCAACAATCTCGAGCACGCCATTCGCAACCTGCTGCAAACCAATATCCGTACCGTGCTGGGGTCCATGGAGCTGGACGCGATGCTGAGCCAGCGCGACGGTATCAACGAAAAACTGCTGCGCACCGTCGATGAAGCCACAGCGCCGTGGGGCATCAAGATCACCCGGATCGAGATCAAGGACATCAGCCCGCCGGCCGACCTGATGGCCGCCATGTCGGGGCAGATGAAAGCCGAACGCATCAAGCGCGCCCAGATCCTCGAAGCCGAAGGCCTGCGAGCGTCGGCGATTCTCACCGCCGAAGGCAAGAAGCAGGCGCAAATCCTCGAGGCCGAGGGCAGCCGCCAGGCCGCGTTCCTGGAGTCCGAGGCCCGCGAGCGCCAGGCACAAGCCGAAGCGCTGGCCACCCAGGTGGTGTCCCAGGCGATTGCCGACGGTAACGTCCAGGCGGTGAACTACTTCGTCGCGCAGAAATACATCGATGCGCTGGGCAAACTGGCTTCGGCCAACAACAGCAAGGTAATCCTGATGCCACTGGAAGCCAGCCAGGTCATCGGTGCGGTCGGCGGCATTGGCGAGATCGTCAAGGCCACCTTCGACAGCAAGAAAGCCTGAGGCGCGCGTATGTGGATGTTCCTGCAACACATGTCGTACTGGGACTGGCTGGCGCTGGGCGTCATCCTGCTGATCCTCGAAGTGTTCGGCGCCGGCGGCTACTTGCTGTGGATCGGCATGGCCGCCGCGGCAGTCGGCGTGCTCACGTTCATCCTGCCGCAGATGCCGTGGGAGCTGCAGTTCCTGTTGTTCGGCCTGTTCGCCATCGCGACGGCACTGTACTGGTGGCGACGCCAGCGCAGCGCGGTGCGCCAAAGCGATCAACCGCACCTGAACCTGCGCGGGCAAGAGCTGATCGGCAAGGTCTTCCAGGTTCATGAAGCGATTGTCGATGGCCGCGGCAAGATCAAGGTGGCTGACAGCGTCTGGCTGGCCAAGGGACCCGAGTCGTCCGTGGGCACGCGGGTCAGGGTGGTGGCGCAGGAAGGCGCGGTGCTGCAGGTGGAGCGGGCTGACTGAGAGGTCATGGAACTGAATAGAGGCGCCGGTAATCCAACGTCATAGTTAACCCAGTGGAGTCACCTATCATGCGTCTCAAACTTGCTGTCGCTACCCTAGCCTTGCTGTCTCTTCCTGTTGGCTCGGCAATGGCCGACACGTTTTGGCGTAACGTCATCTCATCCGGTGCGACCACCGGTTCCACCTACCTGACCTTCAAGGATCACAAGCTGATCGTCGCCGCCCAGGATGATGCCGGCAGCTTCGTCGCCAGTGACGGCGGTATTCGTGGCCCTTACCTGGAAGCGGCGATGCAGAAAGTGCGCGCCGACAACCCAGGCCTGCAAGCCACCGACATGGAACTGGCCAACGCTATCCTGGCGAAAAACGCCGTCGCCCAGGACTGATGCCCGGCCAATAAAAAATGCCGCTCGATCGAGCGGCATTTTTTTTGCCGGTGAACACCCCAAGGCTGTCCCAACACTTGTGGGAGCGAGCTTGCTCGCTCCCACAAGTGCAGTCGTCCTTATTCGCCAATAGCAGCCTTGTAGCCTGCCGCATCAAGCAACTTGCCCACCTCGGCCTTGTCGCTTGGCTTGAGCTTGAAGATCCAGGCGCCATACGGATCGGAATTCAGCAGCTCCGGCGAACCGCTCAGCTCTTCATTGACCGCAATCACTTCACCTGCAACCGGCGAGTAGATATCGGAAGCCGCTTTGACCGACTCGACCACACCCGCCGGGTCATTGGCGGAAAAAACCGTACCGACTTCTGTCAGCTCGACAAATACCACATCGCCCAAGGCTTCCTGCGCATGATCACTGATGCCCACGGTGACGGTACCGTCAGCTTCCAGGCGTGCCCACTCATGGCTTTCGGCAAAACGCAGTTCGGCAGGGATATCACTCATATTCTGTGTCCTCAAGAGAAGTGTCAGCGGCCAGCGGCCCGCCGCAAAAGGTTAGATCAGGGTTTTGCCATGGCGGACGAAGGTCGGTTTGACCACCCGTACCGGATACCACTTGCCGCGAATTTCTACCTCGGCACGGTCGGCGGTAGCCATCGGAACACGTGCCAGGGCGATCGACTTGCTAAGCGTAGGAGAAAAACTACCACTGGTGATCTCCCCTTCGCCAACATTGGCGATGCGGACCACCTGATGGGCGCGCAAGACACCCCGTTCTTCCAGCACCAGCCCGACCAATTTGTGCTGCACACCGCTGGCAAGCTCGGCTTGCAGCGCACTGCGCCCGATGAACTGACGGCTCGCCGGTTCCCAGGCGATGCTCCAGGCCATGTTCGAGGCCAGGGGCGAAACATCCTGATTGATGTCCTGGCCGTAGAGGTTCATGCCGGCCTCCAGGCGCAAGGTATCGCGGGCGCCGAGGCCAATCGGCGAAATACCGGCCCCTACCAGGTCGTTGAAGAAACTCGGGGCTTCCTGGGCGGGCAGGACGATTTCCAGGCCATCTTCGCCGGTGTAGCCGGTCCGGGCGATGAACCATTCGCCGTCGGCGCGACCTTCGAAAGGCTTGAGTTGCTGGATGATCTGCCCACGCGGTTGCGTCACCAGTTCGGCAATCTTCTGCCGGGCCTGGGGGCCCTGGATCGCCAGCATCGCCAGTTCGGGGCGCTCATGCAACTGCACGTCGTAGCCACCGAGCTGTGCCTGCATCCAGGCCAGATCCTGATCGCGGGTCGAGGCGTTGAAGACCAACCGATAACCGTCCTCGACACGATAGATGATCATGTCGTCGACGATGCCGCCGCGCTCGTTGAGCATCGCGCTGTACAAGGCACTGCCTGTGTCCTGCAAACGATCGACGTCATTGGCCAGCAAACGCTGCAACCAAACCTTGGCCTGGGGGCCGGCGACATCGATCACGGTCATGTGGGATACATCGAACACTCCGCAGTCGCGACGCACCTGATGGTGTTCTTCGACTTGCGAGCCGTAGTGCAAAGGCATATCCCAACCGCCAAAATCGACCATCTTCGCGCCAAGGGCGAGATGAAGGTCATACAGAGGCGTACGCTGTCCCATGGGTTTCTCCTTCCGGGCTTGGCGAAGGTGCGGACGGGCACTGCATAACGCGAACGTCTGAAAAAAGGAGTTTTCTGACGTTCTCAGTTGCCCGGTCCGACAGACGGACCGCACCGAATGCCGCGCATTGTAGCCGCATGAGGTGGGACTGACACCTAGCTGTTTCGATGGGCCGAACGTCGTATCAATCCGATGACTGGCAACAACCCCACCAGTACCAACGTCAGCGCCGGCAGCGCGGCCCGGGCCCACTCCCCTTCGCTGGTCATCTCGAAGATCCGCACCGCCAGCGTATCCCAGCCGAACGGGCGCATCAGCAGGGTCGCGGGCATTTCCTTGAGCACGTCGACGAACACCAGCAACGCCGCGCTCAAGGTGCCGGGCAACAGCAAGGGCAGATACACTTTGAAAAACAGTCGTGGCCCACTGACCCCAAGGCTGCGTGCAGCCTCGGGCAAGGACGGACGAATTCGCGCCAGGCTGCTCTCCAACGGACCGTAGGCCACGGCCAGGAAGCGCACCAGATACGCCAGCAACAGCGCCGACAGGCTACCCAGCAACAACGGTTTGCCTGCCCCACCGAGCCAGGTCGACAGCGGGATGACCAGCTCACGGTCCAGGTAGCTGAATGCAAGCATGATCGATACCGCGAGCACCGAACCGGGCAAGGCATAGCCCAGGTTCGCCAGGCCGACGCCGGCACGAATCGGGCGGGTTGGCGCCAGCCGTCGGGCGAACGCCAGCAGCAAGGCCACGCAAACGGTGATCAGCGCGGCCAGGCCGCCCAGGTAGAGGGTGTGGACGATCAGCCCGGCATAACGTTCGTCCAGGTCGAAACGACCGCGTTGCCAGAACCACACCACCAACTGCAGCACCGGAATGACAAAGGCACAGGCGAACACCAGGAAACACCAACTGCTGGCTGCCACGGCCTTGAGACCGCGCAACGTATACAAAGCCTTGGCTCGGGGACGCTCGTTGCTGGCTCGGTGGGCACCGCGGGCCCGGCGTTCGCCATAGAGCACCAGCATCACCGCCAGTAACAGCAGGCTGGCCAGTTGGGCTGCGCTGGAGAGGCTGAAGAAGCCGTACCAGGTCTTGTAGATCGCGGTGGTAAAGGTGTCGAAGTTGAACACCGATACCGCGCCGAAATCCGCCAGGGTCTCCATCAGCGCCAACGCCACGCCCGCACCGATGGCCGGCCGGGCCATCGGCAGCGCCACGCGCCAGAACGCCTGCCACGGCGACTGCCCGAGCACCCGTGCGGCTTCCATCAAGCCCTTGCCCTGGGCCAGGAATGCACTGCGCGCCAGCAGATAGACGTAAGGGTAAAAGACCAGCACCAGCACCAGGATCACCCCACCGGTGGAACGGACCCGGGGCAGGCGCAGGCCGCTGCCGAACCATTCACGCATGAGTGTCTGCACGGGGCCTGCAAAGTCCAGCAGGCCAACGAAGACAAACGCCAACACGTAGGCCGGAATCGCAAACGGCAGCATCAACGCCCAGTCGAGCCAGCGTCGCCCGGGGAATTCACACAGGCTGGTGAGCCAGGCGAGACTGACACCCAGCAACGTCACCCCGACACCCACGCCAAGGATCAACGTGAGGGTGTTGCCCAGCAAGCGCGGCATTTGCGTGTCCCACAAGTGGGACCAGATCTGTTGGTCGATGCTCTGCCAGGACAGCAGCAAGACGCTCAAGGGCAACAGGACCAGCGCGGCAATGGCAAAGACCAGGGGGTACCAACGGCGTTGGGCGGGGTGGGCCAAGGGGTGCTCTCGTTTAAATGATGATGCCCGCGCATTCGCGCGGGCACCTATCTTACAACCGCCACAGGGAGCCGTGCCTGAGTTGGATTAATTCCAGCCAGCGCGATCCATCATGCGTATGGCTTCGGCCTGGCGTTTACCCGCGACTTCCACCGGCAGGGTATCGGCCTTGAACTTGCCCCAGGCCGCCACTTCCTTGGACGGCTCGACTTTCGGGTTGGCCGGGAATTCCTGGTTCACGTCGGCGAAGATGCTTTGCGCTTCTGGCGTGGTCATCCACTCCACCAGCTTCTTCGCAGCGTCCGGATGCGGAGCATGCTTGGTCAAGCCAATCCCCGAGAGGTTGATGTGCACGCCACGGTCGGCCTGGTTCGGCCAGAACAGCTTCACCTTCAGGTCCGGCTTCTGCTGGTGCAGGCGGCCGTAGTAGTAGGTATTGACGATGCCGACGTCGCACTGCCCGGCGTTGATCGCCTCAAGCAGCGCGGTGTCATCGGAGAAGACGTCGGTGGACAGGTTCCGGACCCAACCCTTGAGGATCTCCTCGGTTTTTTCCGCACCGTGGGTTTCGATCAGGGTGGCGGTCAGCGACTGGTTATAGACCTTCTTCGACGTGCGCAGGCACAGGCGGCCCTCCCACTCGTCACCCGCCAAGGCCTCGTAGGTGCTCAGCTCACTGGGTTTGACCCGATCAGTGGAGTAGACGATGGTCCGCGCCCGCAGGCTCAAGCCGGTCCAGGCGTGGGAAGAGGCGCGATATTGGGACGGGATGTTGGCGTCGATCACCGGCGAGGTGAACGGTTGGAGGATGTCCATCTGCTCGGCCTGCCAGAGGTTGCCGGCGTCGACGGTGAGCAGCAGGTCGGCGGTGGCGTTCTCACCCTCGGCCTTGATCCGCTGCATCAACGGCGCTTCCTTGTCGGTGATGAACTTCACCGACACGCCGGTCTTCCTGGTGTAGGCATCGAAGACCGGTTTGATCAGTTCGTCGATGCGCGAAGAGTAGACCACCACCTCATCGGCGGCCTGGGCGGCAGTGGTGCCGATCAGGGTCAAGGCGAGGGCGGACAGCAGGCGCTTGGGTGCCGACATGGTAGCGGTCTCTGGATTGTGAACGAAGCGCAAATGATAAGGACTCACATTTGGCATCTCAATCGAACAATGGCTGGACACATTTCCAAATGTTGCAACTTTGAGATGCGCAGTGTTTTTGCGTCCGCCATCGCGGGCAAGCCTTGCTCCCACAAAAGCTCGTCCCACATTGCACACCTGTGGGAGCAAGGCTTGCCCGCGATGAGGCCATAAGCCCCAACCCACACTCAGGCCTTGGCCAGATCCGGCAAATCCCCAATCAACCCCAGCGCCTCGCGCACGAACAACGCCTTGGCCTCGGGCATGCGGTCCACCAGCTTCAACCCGGTATTACGCAACCAGCGCACCGGCAATGGATCGGCCTGGAACAAGCGCTCGAAACCTTCCATCGCCGCCATCAATGCCAGGTTATGGGGCATGCGTCGCCGCTCGTAGCGGCTCAGCACCTTCACGTCTGCCAGTCGTTCGCCACGCCCGGCCGCCTGCAACAGCACTTCGGCCAGCACGGCGGCGTCGAGGAAGCCCAGGTTCACGCCCTGCCCGGCCAACGGATGAATGGTATGGGCCGCGTCGCCGATCAACGCCAGCCCTTCGGCCACATAGCGCTTGGCATGTCGTTGGCGCAGCGGCACGCACAACCGCGGGTCGGCACTCATTACCGTGCCAAGCTGGCCTTCGAAGGCCCGTTCCAGTTCGCTGCAGAATTGAGTTTCATCGAGCGCCATCAAGCGCTGCGCTTCACCGGGGGTGGTGGACCAGACGATCGAGCACCAGTCGTGCTGGCCGTCACGCTCAAGTGGCAGGAACGCCAGCGGACCGTTGTCGGTAAACCGTTGCCAGGCCGTCATTCGATGCGACCGGGCGCTGCGCACGCTGGTGACGATGGCGTGGTGCAGGTAATCCCATTCCCGCGTGGCAACGCCGGTCAGGCGACGCACGGCGGAATTCGCGCCGTCAGCCGCGATGACCAGGGGCGCGCGCAACGTGCGGCCATCGGCCAGGGTCAGCAGCCAGTCATCACCGGAACGACGCATCTGTTCCAGCCGGGCATTGGCCAGCAGGCCCAGGTCGCAGTCATGCAGTCGATCCAGCAAGGCGTCCTGCACAACGCGGTTTTCAACGATGTGCCCAAGCGCCTCGGCGTGCAGGCTGGCGGCCGAGAAATGGATCTGCCCGGTGCCGCTGCCGTCCCAGACGTGCATGTCGGTATAGGGGCTGGCGCGCCGGGCGGTGATGCCGTCCCAGACACCCAGGCGATCGAGGATCCGCTGGCTGGCCGTCGACAAGGCACTGACTCGGGGCTCGAACGCGGCCTGGGGATCGAAGGGTTTGACGCTCATCGGGCTGCCGTCGAGCAACAGCACTTGCAGGCCACTGCCCTGCAACGCCAGCGCCAGGGCGCTGCCGACCATACCGGCGCCGACAATCAGCAGATCTGCACGCAATTCCATGCTCTAAGCCTGTTTTGCTGGCGACATCGGTCGCCCATGAAAAGAAATGACAGCCCCGGCCTCAAGCATCGGGACGCGTCCCCAGCCCCATGGCCTGACGGGCGAACCAGCGCTTGGCCGGCGGCAGCAAGTCGAGGCCCAACAGGCCGAGGTTACGGCCCAGGGACACCAATGGCAGGTTGCTGGCGAACAGGCGCGTGACCTGGTCGGAGAAGCCCACGGTCAGGACCTGATCCATTCGCTGGCGCTCGCGATAGGCTTGCAACACGGCAAAATCCCCAGGCTCGCTTTCGCTGTCGAGCAGGGCATCGGCCAGGGCCTGGGCGTCGCGCAGGGACAGATTGAACCCCTGCCCGGCAATCGGGTGCAGGCTGTGGGCGGCGTTGCCCAGGATCGCCAGGTGCGGACGGACCTGTTCTTCGGCCTCCACCAGCGCCAGCGGGTACAGATGTCGTATGCCCACCTGTTTCAGGGTGCCCAGGCGATAGCCGAACACGCCCTGCAATTCACTGAGGAAACTGCGCTCGTCGAGGGCCGCCAGCCGTTGTGCGTCCATGCCCTGGCGGGTCCAGACCAGCGCGCAACGATTCTCCGGCAGTGGCAACAAGGCCATCGGGCCGTCATCGGTGAAACGCTCGAAGGCCATGCCGTTGTGGGCTTCGCTGGGGGTGATGTTGGCGATCAAGGCGCTCTGGTCGTAGGGTCGACTGCGCACGCCGATACCCAACTGCTCGCGCAGGCTGGAGCGGCCGCCATCAGCCAGTACGGCAAGGTCGCATTCCAGAGTGGTTTCGTCGTCCAGGGTCAAGCGATAACCGCCGACCAGCGGCTCCATGCGGGTGACCTGCGCCGGGCAGCGCCAACTGACCACCTCCGGGTCCAGGCCTTGCCACAGGCACTGGCCGAGCCAGGCATTTTCCACCACGTAGCCCAGCGCCGGCACGCCCTCTTCCATGGCCGACAGCCGCGCCGTGGAAAACCGCCCGCGGTCGGACACATGGATCTGTTTGATCGGTTCGGCGCGGCGGGAAATCTCCTGCCAGACACCCAGGCGTTGATAAATCTGCCGGGCACCGTAGGACAATGCCGAAGACCGAGCGTCGTAGCTTGGCTGCCAGGCATCGCCGGGGGCGAAGGGCTCGATCAGCATGATCTTCCAGCCACGGGCCTTGGCACCGGCCTGCAGGGCCAGCGCCAGGCTCGCGCCGACCAGGCCGCCGCCGACGATCGCCAGATTGACCCGGCTCATGCCACTTGCGTCCGGGCAGCGGCCATCAGGGCCTCGATGTCGGCGACCGTCTTCGGTACGCCGTGGCTCAGGATTTCACAACCGGTTTTGGTCACTACCACGTCATCCTCGATGCGCACGCCAATGCCGCGCCATTTTTTCGCTACGCTGCGGTTGTTCGGGCCGATGTAGATGCCCGGCTCCACCGTCAGCGTCATGCCGACCTCAAGTACCCGCCACTCGCCGCCGACCCGATATTCGCCCACGTCATGCACGTCCATGCCCAGCCAGTGGCCAGCGCGGTGCATGTAGAACGCCCGGTAGGCCTCGCTGGCGATCAACGCGTCCACCTCACCCTCCAGCAGGCCAAGGCGCACCAATCCTTCGGTAATCACCCGCACCGTCGCTTCGTGAGCCTGGTTCCAGTGTTTGTCCGGCGCAATCTGGGCGAACGCGGCTTCCTGGGCAGCCAGCACCACTTCGTAGATCGCCTTCTGCTCGGGTGAGAACTTGCCACTGACCGGCCAGGTACGGGTGATATCGCTGGCGTAGCAGTCGATTTCACAGCCTGCGTCGATCAGTACCAGGTCGCCGTCCTTGAGCAGCGCGTCATTCTGCTGGTAGTGCAGGATGCAGCTGTTGCGCCCCGCCGCGACGATCGAACCATAGGCCGGCATCTTCGCCCCGCCCTTGCGGAACTCATAGTCCAGCTCGGCTTCCAGGCTGAACTCATGCAGCCCCGGACGCGCCGCCTGCATCGCCCGAATGTGCGCCTGGGCGGAAATCCGCGCCGCTTCGCGCATCACTTTCACTTCTGCCGCCGATTTATACAGGCGCATGTCATGCAGCAGATGATCCAGGGCAACGAATTCGTTCGGCGGCTGGGCGCCGAGGTGGGCCTTGGAGCGAATCACGTTGATCCACTCCATCAGGTGCCGGTCGAATTCCGGGTTGCTGCCCATGGCCGAATACACCCGGTCGCGGCCTTCGATCAGGCCCGGCAGGATGTCGTCGATGTCGGTGATGGGAAACGCGTCGTCGGCGGCGTAGTGACGGATCGCCCCTTCCTGGCCGGCGCGCAGGCCATCCCACAACTCACGTTCGGCGTTGCGTTCGCGGCAAAAGAGGATGTATTCGCCATGGGCGCGGCCCGGCATCAGCACCAGCACCGCCTGCGGCTCGGGAAAGCCGCTGAGGTACTGGAAGTCGCTGTCCTGGCGATAGACGTGCTCGACGTCGCGGTTGCGGATCGCAACGGCGGCGGCGGGCAGGATTGCGATACTGTTGGGTTCCATCTGCGCCATCAGGGCCTTGCGGCGACGGCTGTATTCCGATTTCGGGATATGAATCATGGGCAGACGGTGTTCCCTCTAAAAATTAATGCAAGGACGGCTTGGGGGCCGCTGCATCGGTTTTCTTGGTCTCGGTGAACAGCAGCAATGGCGCGACCCGCAGGTACTCCATCACTTCCATGTAGTCGCTTTCGCCGTCATCGGACTCTTCCAGGGCATCCTGGACCTGGGAGATCGCGGCCAAGTCCTGCAACACTTCCTTGGCCTCTTCGCTCAAGGCGTATTCGCGACGGGTCAGGCCGAAGCCGGCGAGGAAGCCTTGGCACCATTGGCCCAGCGCAGCGGCGCGGTCGGCCAAGGGGGCGTCGTCAGTGGGCAGCAGCAGGACGACGGTCATGTCGTCGCTGGTCAGCTCGCCCTTGACCATTTCCTGCAGGCCGATGAGCGCGTTGCGGACGTTGTCCGCCGGCTCGCCTTCCAGCAGTTCGGCGGCGTCGGCCAACCAGCCGTCGGCATCGAAGCCGGCGCCGGCGCAGCTGCGACCGAGCAGCAGGCCATGCAGTTCGGCAGGCGAGACAGGATGACCGCTGGTGCTCAGCAGGGTGGCGAATGCTTGATACGGGGAATTCTGAATGGGCATGGGCAGCTAGGCGCCAGACGGCGCTATGTCTAGAATGGAGGCCTTGTATCCTACATCGACAGACTCGCCAAGACTATCAGAGGCTGTGCGACCCATACCCTCCATCAGACACAATCTTCAGTGGACACAATGGAAGACACCGACCTGCAAGCGCTGATGGCCAGACTCGAACTGCTAATTGACCGGGTCGAGCAACTTAAGAGCCAAAACGGACTCCTATTAGCTCAGGAAAAAACCTGGCGCGAGGAACGCGCGCACCTCATTGAAAAAAACGAAATCGCCCGGCGTAAGGTCGAATCGATGATTTCGCGCCTCAAGGCCCTGGAGCAAGACTCATGAGTTCAAGCAATAGCGTTACCGTGCAGATCCTCGACAAAGAATATTCGATCATCTGCCCCCAGGAAGAGCGTAGCAACCTGGTGAGCGCCGCCCGTTACCTGGATGGCAAGATGCGCGAGATCCGCAGCAGCGGCAAAGTCATCGGTGCCGACCGCATCGCCGTGATGGCCGCCTTGAACATCACCCACGACCTGCTGCATCGCCAGGATACACCGGACCTGCAGGTCAGCGGCTCGACCCGTGAACAGGTGCGCGACCTGCTCGATCGGGTGGATCTGGTGCTCGCCACCGATCCAGACGTCAGCAAGGGCTGATTCGCGAGGCTGCCTGGGGTATACTCGCATCACTCCCTGGGGTGCTTGCCAGTTGGTGATGTCCCTGAGCCGATACGCACAACCACGGGGGTTGCACGTTGGGGCCGGTGTGCATGTCCGCTTGACGGAAAGCCTTAACGCCCCCTGCAACTTCCACCTTGAACTTTCGGGTTCAAGGGCTAAGCCGACAGCGGTTCATCCGGGGAGCCTGATTCCAGACAATGCCAGTCCATGCGGACTGGCATTGTCGTTTCTGGCGCCGGCATTTCTGGGCAGCCTGTTTTGCGGTTACGCTGTGGCATCGCCACTGCGTGAAGCACTGATATGACCGAACCTGCGCTGCTGCCCCGCCCGCAACTTCGACGCCTGCTGCGCCAGGCCCGTCGCGCCCTGACACCCGCCCAGCAACGGCAAGCCGCCCGCGGGCTGTACAAGCAACTGGCCCAGCATCCGCTGTTTCGCCGTGCGCGGCACATCGCCCTGTACCTGCCCAACGACGGCGAGATCGATCCGCGCCTGCTGCTGCGCGCAGCCCAACGCCGGGGCAAGGCTACTTACCTGCCGGTGCTCAGCCCGTGGCCGCAGACCAAGATGGTGTTCCAGCGCATCCACCCCGGCGAAAAAATGCAGCCCAACCGGTTTCGTATTCCTGAACCGCGCAAGAACCTCGCCCGGCAACGCAAGGTCTGGACGCTGGACCTGGTGCTGTTGCCACTGGTGGGGTTTGACGATGCGGGAGGTCGATTGGGCATGGGCGGCGGCTTTTATGACCGCAGCCTGGCGTATCTGGCGCGACGCAAGCAGTGGCGCAAGCCGACGCTATTGGGGCTGGCCCATGAATGCCAGAAAGTCGAACGATTGGCGCAGGCAAGCTGGGACGTGCCGCTGCAGGGAACGGTCAGCGACAGGCAATGGTATATCGCGGGGTAGACGCCGCGGTCATCAGCGGCGCCAGGAAAGCGGGTTCAGCGTTTGAACGATGACGCGGGCTGGGTGATTTCCATCGGCGCGTCGGTCTTGTTGGCCCACAGGCTTTGAGCGTAACCCGTGGTCACGACACCTAGACCGAACAGAATGACCAAGATCCACAACAAATCCGGTTTGCGTTTCATCGATTGCCCCCCTCAAGGCATATCACACACGATGACAGCAGCGGTTTTCTTATTGGCCGTGCAGCAGCGTCAAGCTTGGAAGGCCGGCATTTTGCGGCAACCGGCCCCGACACGCAAACTCTGGCGTCAACCGACTGTCGGTTTGTCATAAAATCGCTGAACTATTTTTTTCAACACCGCCAAGGAGTAGCAATCATGGCCTATTGGCTGATGAAGTCCGAGCCCGACGAATTATCCATCCAAGGCTTGGAAAAGCTCGGCCAGGCACGCTGGGACGGGGTTCGCAACTACCAGGCGCGTAATTTCCTGCGGACCATGGCGGTGGGCGACGCGTTCTTTTTCTACCACTCCAGTTGCCCCGAGCCAGGCATTGCCGGGATCGGCCGGATCGTCCGCGCGGCCTACCCCGATCCGACAGCGCTGGAACCCGATAGCCATTACTTCGACCCCAAGGCCGGCCCGGACAAAAACCCCTGGACCGCGATCGACGTAGCCCACGTCGAAACGTTTCCCCACGTGCTGAAGCTCGACTACCTCAAGCAACAGACCGCGCTGGCTGAAATGCCACTGGTGCAGAAAGGCTCGCGACTGTCGGTGATGCCTGTCACGGCCGAACAGTGGGCCGCAGTGATTGCCCTGCGCTGATCGCCGATGAGTTGATGGATATCAAGCTGGATCGGTCATTGATCCCGCAGACTTCGATGCTATAGCCGCAGGATGCCGGACATGTCGACGAACCATCGTACCTCGCGTTTTTTTGCCTTTGCCTTGATGACCGTGTTGCTGGCCGCCGGCGGTTTCGGCTACTGGAAGTCACGCCACGATCGCCTGCCGGAAGGCTTGAGCATGGGCAACGGCCGCCTGGAGGCCACCGAGGTCCAGATCGCCAGCAAGACGCCCGGACGCCTGGCCGAAGTTCATGTCGACGAAGGCGACAACGTCATCAAGGGCCAAGTGCTGGCGCGCATGGACACCCGCACCCTGGAGGCCCAGCGCAATCAGGCCGAGGCCGAAGTCGTGCGTGCCCGACAGAACCTTGCCGCCACCGAAGCCAACGTACAGTTGCGCCAGAGCGAACAATTGCTCGCTCACCAGGAACTCAAGCGGACCCAGGAACTGTTCAAGCGCGGTTACGCCAGCGGCCAGGTCATCGACCAGCAACAAGCCCGCGTCGACACCGCCAACGCTGCGGTCAACGCCGCTCGGGCCCAGGTATCGGCGGCGAATGCGGCCATCGGCGCGACCCTGGCCCAAGTGGCCCAGCTCACCAGTGAAATAGATGACAGTACGTTGCGGGCGCCACTCGACGGCGTGATCCAGTTGCGCCTGGCCGAGCCGGGTGAAGTGCTGGGCGCCGGCGGCCGGGTGTTGCTGATGATCGATCCGAACGATCAATACATGAACCTCTACCTGCCGGCCTCGGTGGCCGGAAAACTGGCGGTGGGCAATGAAGCGCGCCTGCTGCTCGACGCCCTGCCCGAGCGACCGCTGCCGGCCAAGGTCAGCTTCGTCGCGGCCAAATCCCAGTTCACCCCGAAAGAAGTCGAGACCCGTGATGAACGCCAGAAACTGGTGTTCCGCGTCAAAGTACACCTGACCCAACCCGGCGAAGTGCCCCAGGCCAAACCCGGCATGCCCGGTGCCGGCTATGTACGCACCGCCCCCATCGACTGGCCGGCCAACCTGCAATGAGCACCGTCCTCGACGAGGCATTGCACGCCTCGGGCATCGAGCATCGCTACGGCCAGCAGGTGGCATTGAGCGATATCGCCTTCAGCCTGCCCGTCGGCACTCGCTGCGGCCTGATCGGCCCGGACGGCGCCGGCAAGTCGAGCCTGCTGGGGCTGATTGCCGGAGTGAAGAAACTCCAGCACGGCCAACTGGACGTGCTCGGCGCCTCGATCGACGACCGACGCCATCGCAACACCCTCTACCGACGCATTGCCTTCATGCCCCAAGGGCTTGGGGGCAACCTTTACCCGGACCTGTCGATACGCGAGAACATTCGCTTCTTCGGCACGCTGTTCGGGTTATCGCGGGCAGACTGCGAACAACGCATGGGCACTTTGCTGCTGGCCACCGATCTGCAGCGTTTTGCCGATCGTCCGGCGGGCAAGCTGTCCGGCGGCATGAAACAGAAGCTCGGCCTGTGTTGCGCGCTGATCCATGAACCGGACCTGCTGATTCTCGACGAACCCACCACCGGCGTGGACCCGCTGTCCCGGCGGCGCTTCTGGGAACTGATAGAAGACGTGCGCCGACAACGCCCGCAACTGACCCTGCTGGTCGCCACCGCGTACATGGAAGAGGCCGAACAGTTCGAGCATTGCCTGATGCTCGACAACGGTCGCTTGATCGCCAAGGGCCTGAGTGCGGAGCTGGCCAAGGTCACCCCGGACGGCAAGCTCGATTCGGCCTTCACCCATTTCCAGGGCGACAGCGGCCGCGATGCCGAGCCGCTGGTGATCCCCCCCAGGAGCGCCAACACCATCGACATTGCCATCGAAGCCCACGACCTCACTTTGCGCTTCGGTGATTTCACCGCCGTCGACAACGTCAGCTTCGCGATTGGTCGCGGCGAGATCTTTGGGTTCCTGGGTTCCAACGGTTGCGGCAAGACCACCACCATGAAGGTGCTGACCGGGCTGATCCCTGCCAGCGAAGGCAGTGCCCGGCTGCTGGGCAACCCGGTCAACGCCAAGGACCTCGCCACCCGCAAGCGGGTGGGTTTCATGTCCCAGAGTTTTTCGCTGTACGGCGAACTGAGCGTGCGCCAAAACCTGGAGCTGCACGCCAAGCTCTTCGACCTGCCCACGACGGACAGTCGCCAGCGCATCGACGAACTGATCCAGCGCTTCAATCTCCAGGCGCTGGCGGACCAGCCTTCCGGCTCGCTGCCACTGGGCCTGCGCCAACGTTTGTCCCTGGCGGTGGCAGTGTTGCATCGCCCGGAAGTGCTGATCCTCGATGAGCCGACCTCGGGTGTCGATCCGGCTGCGCGGGATGATTTCTGGCGGCTGTTGATCGAGTTGTCTCGCGAACAGGGCGTGACAATTTTCCTTTCCACCCATTTCATGAACGAGGCCCAGCGCTGCGATCGCATTTCGCTGATGCACGCCGGCAAGGTCCTGGCTTGTGACACGCCGGCGGCCTTGCAGGCGCAGTTCAACGGCCAGACGCTGGAAGCCGCGTTCGTCACCTGCCTGGAGAAAGCCCAGGGCGAGACGCAACAAGACGCCGCTCCCGTGACCCTCGACAGTGCCGACGCCCCCCGGGACCGGCGCGGCCTGAGCCTCGGTCGCCTGTGGGCCGTTGCCAGCCGGGAGGGCAAGGAGCTGCTGCGCGACAAGGTGCGGATGGCATTCGCCTTGCTGGGCGCCTTGTTCATGATGGTGGTCTTCGGCTTCGGTATTTCCCTCGATGTGGAGAAACTGGCCTTCGCCGTGTATGACCAGGATCAGAGCCCGCAAAGCCGTGCCTACCTGGAAGCGTTCCGCAGCTCGCGCTACTTCGAGGAGCAGCCGATCATCCGCGACGCGAAGGAGCTGCATCGACGTTTGCAGCGCTCGGAGATCAAGCTGGCCCTGGAAATCCCCCCTGGGTTTGGACGTGACCTTTACGCTGGCCGCCAGCCGACAGTGGGCGCCTGGCTGGACGGCGGCATACCGTTTCGGGCCGAGACCAGTCGCAACTACGTCCAGGCCGTGCACCAGGCCAACCTTGAGCAACTGGCCGAACTCAGCAGCCGCGCACCGAACCGGCAACCCGGCGCGACGCTGGAGACGCGCTTTCGCTACAACCAGGACGTGGTCAGCGTCAACGCCATCGGCCCTGGGGTCATGGCGCTGATCCTGGCGTTCATTCCGGCCATGTTGACGGCGCTGGGCATCGTGCGGGAGAAGGAGCTGGGTTCGATCACCAATTTCTACGCCACGCCGCTGACCCGCCTGGAGTTCCTGCTGGGCAAACAAGTGCCCTACCTGGCGGTCAGCCTGATCAACCTGGCCCTGCTGACAGCGATGAACCGCTGGCTGTTCGGTGTGCCGTTCAAGGGCAGCGGCCTGACGCTGGCGGTGGGCGGCCTCCTCTATGTACTGGCGACCACCAGCATGGGGCTGCTGATCTCGGCGTTCACCCGCACCCAGATCGCGGCGATCCTCGGCACCATGATCATCACCAGCCTGCCGACCATCCAGTTCTCGGGGCTGATCGTGCCGCGTTCGTCCCTGGACGGCGCGGCCTCGGTGATGGGCCAGTTGTTTCCCGCCGGTTATTTCCTCGATATAGCCGTCGGCACCTTCACCAAGGCCCTGGATCTGCGCCAGCTATGGCCGCAATGCCTGGCGCTGGGCGGGTTTTTCCTGGGTTTCACCGGGCTCAGCCTGATCATGCTGAAAAAGCAGGAGGCCTGATGCACACGCTTTCACATATCTGGCGTCTGGGGCTCAAGGAACTGACCAGCCTGCGGTACGACTCCGTCCTGCTGCTGTTTTTGGGCTACGCCTTCACGGTGGCGATCTACATGCCGGCCGCCGGTTCGGTAATCGGCGTCCACAACGCCAGTGTCGCAATAGTGGACGAAGACCAGAGCCATCTCTCGCGCCAATTGGCCCAGGTCCTGCAACCGCCGGAGTTCCAGAACCCGGTGGCCCTGCCCTATGCCGAACTGGACAAAGTCATGGACAGTGGCCGCTACACCTTTGTCATTAATGTGCCCGCCAACTTCCAGGCCGACCTGCTCGCAGGACGCGAACCGACGCTGCAACTCAACGTCGACGCCACGGCCATGAGCCAGGCGTTCATGGGCGCCGGCTATATAGGACGGATTTTCCAACAGGAACTGACGACCTACGCCGGCCAGGCACAAACGAGCGAAGCAACACCCGTGAGGCTGACCACGCGTTCGCTGTTCAATACCAACCTGGAAGGTGGCTGGTTCCTGGCGGTGATCCAGATCGTCAACAACATCACGATCCTGGCCATCATCCTGACGGGGACCGCGCTGCTGCGCGAGCGCGAGCACGGCACCCTCGACCACTTGCTGGTGCTGCCGCTGACGGCATTGGAAATCATGCTGGCGAAAATCTGGAGCAACCTGCTGGTGGTGGTACTGTGCACATGGGCGTCGCTGGAAATCATCGTCAAGTTCGCCTTGGGGGTTCCACTCGCCGGCTCCATGGTGCTCTTCCTGCTGGTGACCGCACTCTACCTGTTCGCCAGCACCTCACTGGGCATCTTCCTCGCCACCCTCGCTCGTTCGACGCCGCAGTTCGGTTTGCTGGCGATCCCGGTCATCATCCCGATGCTGCTGTTGTCGGGCGGCAGCACACCGCTGGACAGCATGCCGCAATGGTTGCAATGGGTGATGCAAGGCTCGCCCTCGACGCATTTCGTCAGCCTCAGCGCGGCGATCCTGTTCCGTGATGCCGGCCCTGGCGTGATCTGGCCGGACCTGCTGGCGCTGGCGGCCATCGGGCTTTTGTTCTTTGCAATCGCCCTGGCCCGGTTTCGGAAAAGCCTGGCGTCTTGACGAAAAAAAGCAGCCTTGGGCAGCGCCAGGAGATCCGGGCACTGCCAAAGGCTGCGATCGAGCCGGTTTACTGAATGATCAGGTTGTTGAACAACAGGTCATCGACCATCGGCTTGCCGGTTTCGTCGTTCATCACCTGCTGGGTCTGCTTCAACGCTTCCTGGCGCAGCTTTTCCTTGGCTTCCAGGTTATTCATGGCCTCGGTGGTCTGCTGGGCGAACAGCGCCACCAACTGGTTGCGAATCAACGGTTCATTGGCCTTGACCGCCGCCGCAGCAGCATCTCCCGTCACACGCAGGGCCACATCGGCCTTGTAGACCCTCAGCTTCGCCGAACCGTCGAGCCCATAGTTGCCGACAAAGGGTGGGCTGAGGGTGATGTAGCTGACCTTCGGCGCCTCACCTTCCTTCGCTTCCTTGCCCTCTTCGGCCATCGCTGCCACAGGCAACGACAGGGCCAGCATCAACATGATCCACGCTTTCACAATTGATTCCTCATCCGGTTTGCGGCCCAGCATACCGCCCCGCCGTTCAAGCACAAGCTTATAGCCGGCTATCAGGGCAGGGCATGCTCGTTGACCCGTTGTCTCTCACACCTACACTTATCGGCCATCACTCCCAAAGGAATAGCCCTGATGAAAGCCGTGCTGTGCAAAGAATTCGGCCCCGCCGATTCGCTGGTGCTGGAAGACGTCGCCAGCCCCGTCGCCAAGAAGAACGAAGTGCTGCTGGAGGTGCATGCCGCCGGGGTGAACTTCCCTGACACGCTGATCATCGAGGGCAAATACCAATTCAAGCCACCCTTCCCGTTTTCCCCAGGAGGCGAAGCCGCCGGCGTGGTCAGCGAAGTGGGAGAGAAAGTCAGCCACTTGAAGGTTGGCGACCGGGTGATGGCGCTGACCGGCTGGGGCAGCTTTGCCGAACAGGTGGCGGTACCTGGCTACAACGTGTTGCCGATTCCTGCGTCCATGGATTTCAACACCGCCGCCGCCTTCAGCATGACGTACGGCACCTCGATGCACGCCCTCAAGCAACGGGCCAACCTGCAACCCGGCGAAACCCTGCTGGTGCTCGGCGCATCCGGTGGTGTCGGCCTGGCGGCGGTGGAGATCGGCAAAGCCATGGGCGCCCGGGTGATCGCTGCCGCCAGCAGCGCAGAGAAACTCGCCGTGGCGAAGGCTGCTGGCGCCGACGAATTGATCAACTACAACGAAACCAGCCTGAAGGATGAAATCAAGCGTCTCACCGACGGCCAGGGTGCCGATGTGATCTACGATCCGGTGGGTGGCGACCTGTTCGACCAGGCCATCCGCGCCATCGCCTGGAACGGCCGGTTGCTGGTGGTCGGCTTCGCCAGCGGACGCATCCCCGAACTGCCGGTGAACCTGGCCCTGCTCAAGGGCGCCGCCGTGGTGGGTGTGTTCTGGGGCTCCTTCGCCCAGCGCCAGCCTCAGGACAACGCCGCCAACTTCCAGCAATTGTTCGGCTGGTTTGCCGAGGGCAAGCTCAAGCCGCTGGTGTCGCAGGTGTACCCGCTGAGCAATGCGGCACAAGCCATCAATGATCTTGGCCAACGCAAGGCGGTCGGAAAAGTGGTGATTCAGGTTCGCTGATTGCTTACCTGAATTGTTTTATACCGGGCCGTAACCCTACGACCCGGTTTCGCCATTCCCACACCGCCCTTCAGTTATACCTGAGCGACATGTTCATAAAAGAACACAACATCTCCAACATTCCTGCTTTTTTGTTGATGCGAACCGATGCTATTTTCGGTAACGAAACTGTAACATTCGCATCCGCAGTCAAAACAAGAAATTTGGAGCTCTTGAATGTTTGCTTTCTTTCGCCCTGCCGCACATCAGGCTCCATTGCCTGAAGAAAAAATAGACAGCACCTATCGACGCCTTCGCTGGCAGATTTTCGCCGGGATTTTCATTGGGTATGCGGGTTACTACCTGCTACGCAAGAACTTCACCCTGGCATTTCCGGATCTGATCGCCCAAGGCTATACAAAAGGCCAACTGGGGGTGGCGATGTCGGCGATCGCGATCGCCTACGGCCTTTCCAAGTTTTTGATGGGCATCGTGTCCGACCGCTCCAACCCTCGTTACTTCCTGCCCTTTGGCCTGATCGTGTCCGCCGGCGTCATGTTCGTTTTCGGTTTCGCACCGTGGGCAACCTCCAGCGTGACCATGATGTTCATCCTGTTGTTCATCAACGGTTGGGCCCAAGGCATGGGTTGGCCACCTAGCGGGCGCACCATGGTCCACTGGTGGTCGCAGAAAGAACGCGGCGGTGTGGTTTCGGTATGGAACACCGCCCACAACGTCGGCGGCGGCCTGATCGGTCCACTGGCGATACTTGGCATGGGCTGGTTCAACGACTGGCACAGCAAGTTCTACGTACCGGCAGCCGTGGCGCTGCTGGTCGCTGTATTTGCCTTCATTGTCATGCGCGACACGCCGCAATCGACGGGCTTGCCACCCATCGAGAAGTACAAGAACGATTACCCGGAAGGCTACGATGCCAGCCATGAAGAAGAATTCAGCGCCAAGGACATCTTCGTCAAATACGTGCTGCGCAACAAAATGCTCTGGTTCATCGCGCTGGCCAACGTCTTCGTCTACTTGTTGCGCTACGGCATCCTGGATTGGGCGCCGACCTACCTTAAAGAGGTCAAGCACTTCAACTTCGACAAGACGTCCTGGGCTTACTTCCTGTACGAGTGGGCCGGTATTCCCGGCACGCTGCTGTGCGGGTGGATGTCGGACAAGATCTTCCGGGGCAACCGTGGCCTGACGGGCATGGTGTTCATGGCATTGGTGACCGTTGCGACGATCGTTTACTGGCTGAATCCGCCGGGCAACCCGATGGTCGACATGATCTCGCTGTTCGCGATCGGCTTTCTGATCTACGGTCCGGTCATGCTGGTAGGCCTGCAGGCGCTGGAGCTGGTGCCCAAGAAAGCGGCGGGCACGGCTGCCGGCTTTACCGGTCTGTTTGGTTATCTCGGTGGTTCGGTCGCGGCCAGTGCCATGATGGGCTACACGGTGGACTATTTCGGCTGGGATGGCGGTTTCATCCTACTGGTTGTCGCCTGCCTGCTGGCGATGGCCTTCCTCGCGCCAACCCTGTGGCACAAGCAGATCGCCAGTCAGAGCCGCGAAGCGGTCGCCTGATCCAGCGCTGATTTGCAGCGCTTGAGCCGCGCCTCCAGATTCCGGTCTGGCATGGCGTGGCTGCGCAGGGCGTGGATGGTCTGCTCGACATAATCGCGAGTGGTGCCGTAACGCCCACAGGCGCTTTCAAATACCTGGCTCAGCACATGGTCCGGCAGGTTGCCGGCATAGCTGGGCAGGTGTCGCTCCAGCACGAACCCCAAGGCTTGCACCCGGCTGCCATCCTCGAGACGGCAACTGAGCCAGTGCGGGCGATAGGACGGGACCGGCATCTCGCGTTGCCACAAGGCAAACAGCGAGTCCTCGAGATTCTCCTCCGGCAATCGGTAGGCGAAACCGCTGCACGAGCCGCCGCGATCCAGCCCGAACACCAGCCCCGGCAACTCCGGTGTACCGCGATGCTCGTGGGACCACAGGTACAAACCGCGATGATAACCATGGACCCGGCCGCGCATCCGCTCCACCGCCGTGCATTCGGGCCGCCAGATCAATGAACCGTATGCGAACAGCCAGACCGGACCGCCCTGGTGGAGGCTCATGGTCAATTGCATCGAGGCGAGCAGTTGCTCACGGGTCAATTGCGGCCCCAGCTCGAGTCGTGGCGGGTACAAGGCACAGCTAATGGCGGATTCGATAGCGGTCATGGCCGGTAGCGTTTGGCTCCTCGCGGGTCAAAGAGTTCGGTCGCGCGCCGTCATGATGCTGGCGCACATAGAGATCAAGGCAAGTTGGATGCCACTCCTGCCTATGATGTTGGCATATACCTTAACGACATCTAGTGCGCACGCTAAATATCGAATAGATATATCGTCAGGCCTATAACCCTGTGGGATCAAGGCTTACCCGCGATGAGAGTGATGCGGTCTTTCAGAGACCAAGTTGCCTGTTTCGCGGGCAAGCCTTGCTCCCACAAAGTGGAAATTCCCTCGCCACAAAAGCAGACCTCAGGCAAATTTCAAGAGTGGCTCAAGCCCGCGGCGCATACGCAAACACGTCGGCGCGCATTTGATGGGCGTCCATGCCGGCTTCCACCAGCGCATCGAGCGTGGCGTAGATCATGGCCGGCGAGCCGCTGGCGTAGACGTGCACGCCGGAAAGATCGCTGATGTCCTCGCACACGGCTTCGTGGAGCATGCCGCAGCGCCCTTCCCAGCCGCACAAGTCGCTGACGACTTTATGCAGGAACAGGTTCGGCAGTTTTTTCCATTCGTCCCAATGCTCGATTTCATAGAAATCTTCCGGCCGCCGCACACCCCAATACAGGTGCACCGGGTGCTTGAAACCCGCTGCCCGGCAATGCTCGATCAGGCTGTGCATCTGCGCCATGCCGGTTCCGGCGGCGATCAACACCAACGGTCCGTCCGGCAGTTCGGACAAATGCGTGTCGCCAAAAGGCATCTCGATACGCACGCTGGGGTTGCGTCGCAGTTGCTCCAGCAGGGCTTGTGCACTGCTTTCGCGCACCAATACGTGTAATTGCAGCTCGCGCCCCGAATGTGGTGCCGAGGCCAGGGAGAAGGCCGATTTTTCGCCGTTTTCCCGTTCGATCATCAGGTACTGCCCGGCGTGATAGCGCGGCGGCTTGCCGGCCGGCGCACGCAGGTGCACGCGCCAGACATCGCCCCCCACGTCGGCGCACTCGACCACCTGGCACGCCAGGTTGCGTACCGGTAGCTCACCCGGCGACAGCACGCCATCCCACAACACCACGCAGTCCTCCAGCGGCTCGGCGATGCACGTGAAGATCTCACCATGATCGCGCACCTCGCCCGCCTGCTCCACGCGGCCTTCCACCAACAACGCGCCACAGACATGGCAGTTGCCGTTACGGCAGCTTTGCGGGCATTCATAGCCCAGGCGCCGCGCGCCATCGAGAATCCGCTCGGCGGGCCGGATCTCCAGCACCGCCCCGGAAGGCTGCAAGGTTACACGCATCAATCTATTCCTAACTGATTCCAGATGGCATCGATCCGTTGGGTAACGGCCTCATCCTTGACGATAACCCGGCCCCACTCACGGGTGGTTTCACCGGGCCATTTATGCGTGGCATCGAGCCCCATCTTCGACCCCAGGCCGGACACCGGCGAGGCGAAGTCGAGGTAGTCGATCGGCGTATTCTCGATCATCACCGTGTCGCGCTTGGGGTCCATGCGCGTGGTGATGGCCCAGATCACGTCGTTCCAGTCCCGTGCGTTGATATCGTCGTCGGTGACGATAACGAACTTGGTGTACATGAACTGTCGCAAAAACGACCAGACACCGAGCATCACCCGCTTGGCATGCCCGGGATACGACTTCTTCATGGTCACCACGGCCATGCGATACGAACAGCCTTCCGGCGGCAAATAGAAATCGGTGATTTCCGGAAACTGCTTCTGCAGGATCGGCACGAACACTTCGTTCAACGCCACCCCCAGAATAGCCGGCTCATCGGGCGGACGACCGGTGTAGGTGCTGTGGTAAATCGGCTTGATCCGATGGGTGATGCGCTCGACGGTGAACACCGGGAAGCTGTCAACTTCGTTGTAGTAACCGGTGTGGTCGCCGTACGGACCTTCATCAGCCATTTCACCAGGATGGATCACCCCTTCGAGGATGATCTCGGCGGTGGCCGGCACTTGCAGGTCGTTGCCGCGGCATTTCACCAGTTCGGTGCGGTTGCCTCGCAACAGGCCGGCGAACGCATATTCGGAGAGGCTGTCAGGCACCGGCGTGACGGCACCGAGGATGGTCGCCGGGTCCGCGCCCAGGGCCACCGACACCGGGAATGGCTGGCCGGGGTGTTTTTCACACCACTCACGGTAGTCCAGTGCGCCGCCGCGATGGCTCAGCCAGCGCATGATGACCTTGTTGCGAGCAATCACCTGCTGACGATAGATGCCCAGGTTCTGGCGATCCTTGTTCGGGCCTTTGGTAACGGTCAGGCCCCAGGTGATCAGTGGCCCTACATCAGCCGGCCAGCAGGTCTGCACCGGGAGCATGGACAGGTCGACATCTTCGCCCTCGATCACCACTTCCTGGCAGATCGCGTCCTTGACGACTTTCGGCGCCATGGAAATGATCTTGCGGAAAATCGGCAGCTTGGACCAAGCGTCCTTCAGGCCTTTGGGCGGCTCGGGCTCCTTGAGGAACGCCAGCAGCTTACCGATTTCGCGCAGTTCGCTGACGGCTTCGGCACCCATGCCCAGGGCCACGCGTTCCGGCGTGCCGAACAGGTTGCCCAAGACCGGAATGTCGTAGCCCGTCGGGTTTTCGAACAACAGCGCCGGGCCTTTTGCACGCAGGGTGCGGTCGCAGACCTCGGTCATTTCCAGGACGGGGGACACCGGCACCTGGATGCGCTTGAGTTCGCCGCGCTGTTCCAGCCCGCTGATAAAGTCGCGCAAGTCGCGATACTGCATGCAAAAGCCTCATGGTGGCCGTGGCGTTCGGGGGCCCGAGTTTAACGCCGCCCGTCCAGAATAGTGAATGCACAGATAGCAAAAAGCCGGGTTTCCCCGGCTCTTGCTGGCCTGTCTTGTCGAGTTACTTGCGTTTCATCGACAGGAAGAACTCGTCGTTGGTCTTGGTCGTCTTCAGCTTGTCGACCAGGAACTCGATGGCGGCGACTTCATCCATCGGATGCAGCAGCTTGCGCAGGATCCACATGCGCTGCAACTCGTCATCGGCGGTCAGCAACTCTTCGCGGCGTGTGCCGGAACGGTTGATGTTGATGGCCGGGAATACACGCTTCTCGGCGATACGGCGATCCAGAGGCAGCTCCATGTTGCCGGTGCCCTTGAATTCCTCGTAGATCACTTCGTCCATCTTCGAACCGGTTTCAACCAGCGCGGTGGCGATGATGGTCAGCGAACCGCCTTCCTCGATGTTCCGCGCGGCGCCGAAGAAACGCTTCGGTTTTTCCAGCGCGTGGGCATCGACACCACCGGTCAGCACCTTGCCGGAGCTCGGGATCACGGTGTTGTAGGCACGGGCCAGACGGGTGATGGAGTCCAGCAGGATCACCACGTCCTTCTTGTGCTCGACCAGGCGCTTGGCCTTCTCGATCACCATTTCGGCAACCTGCACGTGGCGGGTCGGCGGCTCGTCGAACGTCGAGGCGACCACTTCGCCGCGCACGGTGCGCTGCATCTCGGTCACTTCTTCCGGACGTTCGTCGATCAGCAGCACGATCAGGTGAACTTCAGGGTTGTTACGGGCGATGTTGGCCGCGATGTTCTGCAGCATGATCGTCTTGCCCGCTTTCGGCGGCGCCACGATCAGGCCACGCTGACCCTTGCCGATGGGTGCGCACAGGTCGATGACACGACCGGTGAGGTCTTCGGTGGAACCGTTGCCGGCTTCCATCTTCATGCGCACGGTCGGGAACAGCGGGGTCAGGTTCTCGAAGAGAATCTTGTTTTTCGCGTTTTCCGGACGGTCGAAGTTGATCGTGTCGACCTTGAGCAGGGCGAAGTAACGCTCGCCTTCCTTCGGAGGGCGGATCTTGCCAACGATGGTGTCACCGGTGCGCAAGTTGAAGCGACGGATCTGGCTCGGCGAGACGTAGATATCGTCTGGGCCGGCGAGATAGGAAGCGTCTGCGGAGCGAAGGAAGCCGAAGCCGTCCTGGAGAATCTCCAGCACGCCATCACCGGAGATTTCCTCGCCGCTTTTCGCGTGCTTCTTGAGCAGGGAGAAAATCACGTCCTGCTTGCGCGAACGGGCCATATTTTCTATGCCCATCTGTTCGGCCAATTCGAGCAGTTCGGTAATCGGCTTTTGCTTGAGTTCAGTCAGATTCATATAGGAATGACGTAATCATTTATGGAGGGGGGAAATTAAGCTTTTGGCTTAATGAGGCCGCGCCGCGGAGAAGGCGACAGGATCGCGTACTTATTCGAAAGGAGAGCGTCGGCGACGGCTTGCAGGGGGCAATGGAGAAACCAGTGCGGGGCCGAATGTACCACCTGGGTTTGCAAGCGTCTAGCCCCGAATAACGAAAAAGCCCCGCGATTTGCGGGGCTTTTCCAGTGGCATTCGGCGCTTAGATGTTGGCGTCGAGGAAAGCAGCCAGTTGCGACTTCGACAGCGCACCCACTTTGGTGGCTTCGACGTTGCCGTTCTTGAACAGCATCAGGGTCGGGATACCACGTACGCCGTGCTTGGCCGGAGTCTCCTGGTTTTCGTCGATGTTCAGCTTGGCAACGGTCAGCTTGCCTTTGTAGGTCTCGGCAATCTCGTCCAGGACCGGGGCAATCATTTTGCAGGGACCGCACCACTCAGCCCAATAGTCGACCAGTACCGCGCCTTCGGCCTTGAGTACGTCAGCCTCGAAGCTAGCGTCGCTAACGTGTTTGATCAGATCGCTGCTCATGGAAATCTCCGGGGTTGTCAGCAAAAAAACGTGGCCCATCATAGCGGCCCTTCCCGGGTTCAGGAAGCCGCAGTTGATTGAGTCTCGCTATGGCGGTCGATGGCTTTGGGTATGGCCGACGTCACGAAGCCGCGGGGGCGACGAAGGAAATCCCGGTACGCAGTGCGGCGTTACGTACATGTTCCTGCATGGCTTTTTGCGCAGCGCCTGAAGCCCGACGGGCCAGGGCGCGAAGGATCTTGCGGTGCTCCTGCCAGGTTTCCATTGCCCGCTCCGCCCTGATGAACGGTAGTTTCTGGCTTTCCAGGAAGATGTCGGCGCTGGCGGTGAGGATGCTCAGCATCGCCTGGTTGCCGCTGGCCAACAGGATTCGCCGATGAAATTCGAAATCCAGCCGCGCGGCGGCGTCGAAATCGCCGATCTTCAGTTCCCGGCGCATGGCTTCGACATTGTCTTGCAGCGTGTCCAGCTCATCGGCGCTGAGGGTCACCGCCGCCAACCCTGCCGCGAAACCCTCCAGGGCGTAGCGCAACTGGAAGATATCCACTGGCGAGGCCTGGGCCGCGAACGGCCAGCCCGGCGCCGATTCGCTGCGCGGGGCCTCTACCGGGGCCTGCACGAACACCCCCTTGCCCGGCTGCACGCTAATCATGCCCAGGGCACTGAGGGATGACAGCGCTTCGCGCAACGATGCCCGACTCACCCCCAATTGCAGCGCCAGGTCCCGTTGCGACGGCAACGCATCGCCCGGGCCGAAGCCTTCATCGACAATCAGTTTGCGGATGGCTTGCAGGGCCACTTCAGGAACGGCGCGAGCGATGGAATTCATGATTTTCAAGACGAACCGGGCCAGTGAGCGGCTAGTTGTAAAGCTATTCGCCACGCCCGGCAAGTCGTGCCCCAGCAGGGTTCGGCGACAAATACCGACGCCCGATAACGGTGCGAAAAATGCCACGACTGTTCAGACCAGTAAGACCGCGCCCCACCAGCAAAACCGTGGCTTGGCCCGCTGAAAAGTCGCCTTGGCATGGCCTGTGCTCTGTCCGAACGCAGAAATCACATCACCGATTGCGGAGATTCGCCATGATTCAGCGTTGCAGCGCCCTGCTCACAGCCCTGTTTGCCAGCCTGATGCTCTGTCAGCTACCCGCCCACGCCGATGGCCTGGAAGACGTGGTCAAGCGTGGCACCCTCAAGGTTGCCGTGCCCCAGGACTTCCCTCCATTCGGTTCGGTAGGCCCGGACATGAAACCCCGCGGCCTGGACATCGACACTGCAAAACTGCTGGCCGACCAGCTCAAGGTCAAGCTTGAACTGACGCCGGTCAACAGCACCAACCGCATCCCCTTCCTGACCACCGGCAAGGTCGACCTGGTGATTTCCAGCCTGGGCAAGAACCCGGAGCGGGAAAAGGTCATCGACTTCTCCAGCGCCTATGCGCCGTTCTACCTGGCCGTGTTCGGCCCGCCTGACGCCGCCATCAACAACCTGGACGACCTCAAGGGCAAGACCATCAGCGTCACCCGTGGCGCCATCGAAGACATCGAGCTGACCAAGGTCGCCCCCGAAGGCACCACCATCAAGCGCTTCGAAGACAACAACTCGACCATCGCCGCCTACCTGGCCGGTCAAGTGGACTTGATCGCCAGCGGCAACGTGGTGATGGTCGCCATCAGCGAACGCAACCCCAAGCGTGTTCCAGCGCTGAAGGTAAAACTCAAGGACTCGCCGGTGTACGTAGGCGTGAACAAGAACGAGCCGGCGCTATTGGACAAGGTCAACCAGATCCTCGCCACCGCCAAGACCGATGGCAGCCTGGAGAAAAACTCCCAGACCTGGCTCAAGCAGCCGCTGCCGGCCGATCTCTGATCGTCGCTTGAGAGGCTGAGCATGGCTTATCAGTTCGATTTTCTGCCGGTGGTGCAAAACACCGAGCTGCTGTTGCGCGGCGCGCTGTTCACCCTGGAACTGACGGCCATCGGTACGTTGCTCGGGGTCAGCCTGGGCATCGTCGGGGCCGTGGTGCGGGCGTGGAACATTCGTCCGTTCGCGGCGATCTTCGGCGTGTACGTGGAGTTGATCCGCAACACACCGTTCCTGGTGCAGCTGTTTTTCATCTTCTTCGGCTTGCCGTCCCTGGGCCTGCAGATTTCCGAATGGCAGGCGGCGGTATTGGCGATGGTGATCAACCTCGGCGCCTACTCCACCGAGATCATTCGCGCCGGCATCCAGGCGATCCCGCGGGGGCAACTGGAAGCCGCCGCGGCCCTGGCGATGAGCCGTTTCGAGGCCTTCCGCCACGTGGTGCTGCTGCCGGCACTGGGCAAGGTCTGGCCGGCCCTGAGCAGCCAGATCATCATCGTGATGCTCGGCTCGGCGGTCTGTTCGCAGATCGCCACCGAAGAGTTGAGCTTTGCCGCCAACTTCATCCAGTCGCGCAACTTCCGCGCCTTCGAAACCTATGCGCTGACCACGCTCATCTACTTGTGCATGGCGCTGTTGATCCGCCAGTTCCTGAATTGGGTGGGTCGCCGCTGCCTGTACAAGAGCAGCAACGGGAGCGGCCGATGAGCGATTTCACTTTCTGGGACGTGGTGCGCAACCTGCTCACCGGCCTGCAATGGACCCTGGCGCTGTCGCTGGTGGCGTTTATCGGTGGCGGCGTGATCGGCTTGCTGATCATGGTGTTGCGCATCTCCAAGAGCGCCCTGCCCCGCAATATCGCCCGTACCTACATTGAGCTGTTCCAAGGCACACCGCTGTTGATGCAACTGTTCCTGGTGTTCTTCGGCGTGGCCCTGGCCGGGGTGGAGATTTCCCCCTGGATGGCGGCGGCGATTGCCTTGACGCTGTTTACTAGCGCCTACCTGGCGGAGATCTGGCGCGGTTGTGTCGACTCGATTTCCCATGGCCAGTGGGAAGCCTCGGCGAGCCTGGCCCTCAACCCGCTGGAGCAGTTGCGCTACGTGATCCTGCCCCAGGCCCTGCGCATCGCCGTGGCGCCGACCGTGGGCTTTTCGGTGCAAGTGGTCAAGGGCACGGCCGTGACCTCGATCATTGGCTTTACCGAACTGACCAAGACCGGCGGCATGCTCGCCAACGCCACGTTCGAGCCGTTCATGGTCTATGGCCTGGTCGCCCTCGGCTATTTCCTGCTCTGCTACCCCTTGTCCCTCAGTGCGCGCTACCTGGAAAGGAGACTGCATGCCTCTGCTTAGAATTACCGCCCTGCATAAATACTACGGCGATCATCACGTGCTCAAAGGCATCGACCTGAGTGTCGAGGAAGGCCAGGTGGTGGCGATCATCGGCCGCAGCGGCTCGGGCAAATCCACCTTGCTGCGCACCCTCAATGGATTGGAATCGATCAACGACGGCGTGATCGAAGTCGACGGCGAATACCTCGATGCGGCCCGCGCCGACCTGCGCAGCCTGCGGCAGAAAGTCGGAATGGTGTTCCAGCAGTTCAACCTGTTCCCGCACCTGACGGTGGGCGAGAACGTCATGCTCGCACCGCAAGTTGTGCAAAAAGTGCCCAAGGCCAAGGCGGCCGTGCTGGCGCGGCAGATGCTGGAACGGGTCGGGCTTGGCGAGAAATTCGATGCCTTCCCGGACCGCTTGTCTGGTGGCCAGCAACAACGGGTCGCGATTGCCCGGGCGCTGGCGATGTCGCCGAAGGTGCTGCTGTGCGACGAAATCACCTCGGCCCTGGACCCGGAGCTGGTCAATGAAGTGCTCAGCGTGGTGCGCCAATTGGCCAAGGAAGGCATGACGCTGATCATGGTCACCCATGAAATGCGTTTTGCCCGGGAAGTCGGCGACAAGCTGGTATTCATGCACCAGGGCAAGGTGCATGAGGTGGGCGATCCCAAGGTGCTGTTCGCCAATCCGCAGACGGCGGAGCTGGCGAATTTTATCGGGATGGTCGAGCCGGCAGCCTGAGAATCTGCGTTACCGGCTCTGGCCTCATCGCGAGCAAGCTCGCTCCCACAGGATTATCGGTTGCCTGCGATTGTGCACACGACGCAGAACCCATGTGGGAGCGAGCTTGCTCGCGATTGACCGCAAAGCGGTCGCCTTTGCGTTGGCGTAAGCGGTCGATCGTGGCAGGATGGCGAGGTTATCGACCGAGACTTTTTGACCATGCCGCCATCCCAAGCCAAGAATCTGTCCCTGATCGCTGCCATAGACCTGGGCTCCAACAGCTTCCACATGGTCGTCGCCAAGGCCCAGAACGGGGAAATCCGCATTCTTGAGCGGCTCGGCGAGAAGGTCCAATTGGCCGCCGGTATCGACGAAGAGCGCAAGCTGAGCGAAGAATCCATCCAGCGCGGGCTCGATTGCCTCAAGCGGTTTGCCCAACTGATCAACGGCATGCCCCTGGGCGCGGTGCGGATCGTGGGCACCAACGCCCTGCGCGAGGCGCGCAACCGTGGCGAGTTCATCCGCCGCGCCGAAGAAATCCTCGGGCATCCGGTAGAAGTCATTTCCGGCCGTGAAGAAGCCCGCCTGATCTATCTGGGCGTCTCCCACACATTGGCCGACACCCCGGGCAAGCGCCTGGTGGCGGACATCGGTGGCGGCAGTACCGAATTCATCATCGGCCAGCGCTTCGAACCGCTGCTGCGCGAAAGCCTGCAGATGGGCTGCGTCAGCTACACCCAGCGCTATTTCCGCGACGGCAAGATCACCCCGGCCCGCTACGCCCAGGCCTACACGGCAGCGCGCCTGGAAATCATGAGCATCGAACACGCCCTGCACCGCCTGACCTGGGACGAAGCCATCGGCTCCTCAGGGACCATTCGGGCCATAGGCCTGGCTCTCAAGGCCGGCGGTCACGGCACTGGCGAGGTCAACGCCGAGGGCCTGGCCTGGCTCAAGCGCAGGGTGTTCAAGCTCGGCGAAGCGGACAAGATCGATTTCGAAGGCATCAAGCCTGATCGCCGGGCGATTTTCCCCGCGGGCCTGGCCATCCTCGAGGCGATTTTCGACGCCCTCGAACTGCAACGCATGGACCACTGTGAAGGCGCCCTGCGCGAAGGCGTGCTGTATGACCTGCTGGGGCGTCATCATCACGAAGACGTGCGCGAGCGCACCCTGGGCTCGCTCATGGAGCGTTATCACGTCGACCTGGAACAGGCCGTACGGGTCGAACGCAAGGCGCTGCACGCCTTCGACCAGGTGGCCGACGATTGGGACTTGAACGACGGGGTCTGGCGCGAGTTGCTGGGCTGGGCCGCCAAGGTCCATGAAGTAGGCCTGGACATCGCCCACTATCACTACCACAAGCATGGCGCCTACCTGATCGAGCATTCGGACCTGGCGGGGTTTTCCCGGGAAGACCAGCAAATGCTCGCGCTGTTGGTGCGCGGCCATCGGCGCAACATTCCCAAGGATAAATTTGCCGAGTTCGGCGATGACGGCATCAAGCTGATTCGCCTGTGCGTGCTGCTGCGCTTTGCGATCCTGTTCCATCACATCCGTGGCACCCAGGAAATGCCCCAGGTGGTCCTGCACGCCAATGGCGATCAGTTGGATGTGCTGTTTCCCGAAAATTGGCTGGAAGAGAACCAACTGACCCAGGCCGACTTCGCCCAGGAAGCGGAATGGCTGACCCGGGTCGGGATTGTGCTGAACATTCACTGATTGCTTGCTGGAGTCCCTTGTGGCCCAGCTGCAACCCCTGTGGCGAGGGGATTTATCCCCTCGCCACAAAAGCTAAGCCTGCCCCCCAACCTTCAAGCGCTTAACGAACCGCCAACACCGGGCTGCTCAAGCGCTCGAGCAAGGTCGCCTGGGCGCTGCGCGGGTTCTGGTTGCCGGTCGGCGTGTTGCGGATGTAACGGCCATCCGACTGCAAGCTCCAGCTGTGGGTGTTGTCGGTAAGGTAGCTTTCCAGCTCTTTCTTGACCCGCAGGATCAGCTTCTTGCCTTCCACCGGGAAGCAGGTCTCGACCCGCTTGTCGAGGTTGCGCTCCATCCAGTCGGCGCTGGACAGAAACATCTGCTCCTCTCCGCCGTTGAGGAAGTAGAACACCCGCGTATGTTCCAGGAAGCGCCCGATGATCGAGCGTACGTGGATGTTGTGGGACACCCCCGGAATGCCCGGTCGCAGGCAGCACATGCCACGCACCACCAGGTCGATGCGCACGCCCGACTGGCTGGCCTTGTACAACGCACGAATGATCTTCGGGTCGGTCAGCGAGTTGAACTTGGCAATGATGTGGGCCGGCTTGCCGTCCAGGGCGAACTGCGTCTCCCGGGCGATCATGTCGAGCATGCCCTTTTTCAGGGTGAACGGCGCATGCAGCAGTTTCTTCATGCGCAGGGTCTTGCCCATGCCGATCAACTGGCTGAACAGCTTGCCGACGTCTTCGCACAAGGCATCGTCAGAGGTCAGCAGGCTGTAGTCGGTGTACAGGCGGGCGTTGGCAGCGTGGTAGTTGCCGGTGCCCAAGTGGGCGTAACGCACGATCTCACCGGCTTCACGGCGCAGGATGAGCATCATCTTGGCGTGGGTCTTGAAGCCGACCACGCCGTAGATCACCACCGCACCGGCCGCTTGCAGGCGGCTGGCCAGTTGCAGGTTGGATTCCTCGTCGAAGCGCGCACGCAATTCGATCACTGCCGTGACTTCCTTGCCGTTACGCGCCGCATCCACCAGGGCATCGACGATTTCCGAGTTGGCGCCGCTGCGGTACAGGGTCTGGCGCACCGCCAGGACGTGGGGGTCCTTGGCGGCCTGGCGCAGCAGGTCGACCACCGGCGTGAACGACTCGAACGGGTGCAGCAGCAGGATGTCCTGCTTGCTGACCACGCTGAAAATGTTCTCGCTGTTCTGCAGCAGTTTCGGGATCTGCGGCGTGAACGGCAGGTATTGCAGTTCCGGATGGCTGTCCAGGCCGGTGATGCTGAACAGTCGAGTCAGGTTGACCGGGCCGTTGACCTGATACAGCTCGGTCTCATGCAGGTTGAACTGCTTGAGCAGGTAGTCGGACAGGTGTTTCGGACAGGTGTCGGCCACCTCCAGGCGCACCGCATCGCCGTAGCGACGGGAGAACAGCTCGCCGCGCAGGGCGCGGGCCAGGTCTTCGACGTCCTCGGTGTCCACCGACAGGTCGGCGTTACGCGTCAGGCGGAACTGGTAGCAACCCTTCACCTTCATGCCCTGGAACAGGTCATCGGCGTGGGCGTGGATCATCGACGACAGGAACACATAATTGTCGCCAGGGCCGCCAACGTCTTCCGGCACGCGGATGATACGCGGCAGCAGGCGTGGCGCCGGAATGATCGCCAGGCCGGAATCGCGACCGAAGGCGTCGATGCCTTCCAGTTCGACGATGAAGTTCAGGCTCTTGTTGACCAGCAGCGGGAACGGGTGCGTCGGATCGAGGCCGATCGGGGTGATGATCGGCGCGATCTCGTCGCGGAAATAGCGGCGCACCCAAGTCTTGAGCTTGGTGGTCCAGTAGCGGCGACGGATGAAGCGCACCTGGTGCTTTTCCAACTCCGGCAACAGGATGTCGTTGAGGATCGCGTATTGCCGGTCAACGTGGCCGTGGACCAGCTCGCTGATGCGCGCCAGGGCCTGGTGCGGTTGCAGGCCGTCGGCACCGGCCTGTTCACGGGCGAAGGTGATCTGCTTCTTCAGCCCGGCGACGCGAATCTCGAAAAACTCATCCAGGTTGCTGGAAAAGATCAGCAGGAACTTCAACCGCTCCAGCAGCGGGTAGGACTCGTCCAGCGCCTGCTCCAGCACGCGGATGTTGAACTGCAGTTGCGACAGCTCCCGATGGATGTACAGGCTGCTGTCATCCAGGTTGGGAATCACAATCGCCGGGGCCGGCGCGGGCTCGACGACCGCCGGGGCAGCAGGCTCCAGCGTCGGCGGTGTCTCGGCAATCTGCTCGACCACGGGCTGAGCATCTTTTACGGCAACTTCGGAGAGTCCTTCGGTATTCATCGCAAGTTCCTGGGAGGCTATTTCTGCTCTCGTAACAATTGGGCGGCGCGCACAGCAAAGTAAGTCAGGATGCCATCAGCACCTGCGCGCTTGAAAGCGGTCAAGGACTCCAGGATCACCCCTTCGCCCAACCAGCCGTTCTGGATCGCGGCCATGTGCATCGCGTACTCGCCGCTGACCTGATAAACAAAGGTCGGCACTTTGAATTCGTCTTTGACCCGGCAAAGAATGTCGAGGTAGGGCATGCCAGGCTTGACCATGACCATGTCTGCCCCTTCTGACAAGTCAGCCGCCACTTCGTGCAAGGCTTCCTGACTGTTGGCCGGGTCCATCTGATAAGAGGCCTTGTTGGCCTTGCCCAGGTTCAGGGCCGAGCCGACCGCATCGCGGAACGGGCCGTAATAGGCGCTGGCGTACTTGGCCGAGTAGGCCATGATCCGCACGTTGACGTGACCGGCCACCTCGAGGGCTTCGCGGATCGCCTGGATGCGCCCGTCCATCATGTCCGACGGCGCCACCACCTGGGCACCGGCCTCGGCGTGGGACAGGGCCTGCCTGACCAGTGCATCGACGGTAATGTCGTTCTGCACGTAGCCTTCTTCATCGAGGATACCGTCCTGCCCGTGGGTGGTGAACGGGTCCAGCGCCACGTCGGTGATCACCCCCAGCTCCGGGAAGCGCGCGCGCAGGGCACGGGTCGCGCGTTGGGCGATGCCTTGCGGGTTCCAGGCTTCAGCGGCGTCCAGGGACTTGAGGGTCGGCGGCGTGACCGGGAACAGCGCCAGCGCCGGAATGCCCAGCTCGACCCAGTGGGCGGCTTCTTCGAGCAGCAGGTCGATGGTCAGGCGTTCCACCCCGGGCATCGACGCCACCGCTTCGCGACGGTTCTCACCGTCCAGCACGAATACCGGCAGGATCAGGTCATTGGTGGTCAGCACGTTTTCACGCACCAGCCGACGAGAGAACTCATCACGACGGTTGCGACGCAGGCGGGTAGCAGGGAACAGACGATTGGCGGGGGTAAAGCTCACGGCAGACTCCTGAGCCCGTGCTGACGGGCGAGCGTGACAGTTATAAGCGCCCATTATGACGAAGACATTACAGTTGTGTGCACCTGCGTCCTGTCGTCGCAGTTATTGTCATTGTAGGAATTGTTCACGTCGAGACACATTTCGATACTTTCCTGAATGTGCCTGAAGGGTTAGGCTGCGCGTTCATTTCGCCAGCACCCAGACAATGCTCCAACAATTTCTGCATGACTTCGGCTACTTGGCCTTGTTTATCGGCACGTTCTTCGAAGGCGAAACTATCCTCGTGCTCGCAGGTTTCCTGGCGTTCCGTGGCTACATGGACATCAATCTGGTGGTCGTCGTGGCGTTCTGCGGCAGCTACGCGGGCGATCAGCTGTGGTATTTCCTGGGACGCAAGCACGGGCGCAAGCTCCTGGCGCGCAAGCCGCGCTGGCAGTTGATGGGGGATCGGGCGCTGGAGCACATTCGCCGGCATCCGGACATCTGGGTCCTGAGCTTCCGCTTCGTCTATGGCCTGCGCACGGTGATGCCGGTGGCGATCGGCCTGTCAGGCTATCCGCCGGGTCGCTACCTGTTGCTCAACGGCATCGGTGCGGCGGTCTGGGCCACGGCGTTGGCCGCAGCCGCGTACCACTTTGGCGCGGTGCTCGAAGGCATGCTGGGCAGCATCAAGAAGTATGAGTTGTGGGTCCTCGGCGCATTGCTGGTGCTGGGCCTGGTCTTGTGGCTGCGCCGACGCATCAAGAATGCGCGCCTGGCCAGGAAAGTCCTCGAAGCCGAGCGCCTGGAGCAAGCCAGGTCTGGCGAACCTACGACGCCAACCGAGTAAACCGAGTGCGGCAGCAATACAGCCCGATGCCGCTGAGCAGGCTGTAGCTGAGCAGCCCGGCCCAGGCCCCATGGCTCATCACAGCGCTGGCCGGCCACAACCCGGCCAAGGGCGCCAGCCATACCAGCGGCAGGTTCGAGGCCAGCCGCAACAGCTCCAGCCGCAACGCCCACGGGCGATTCTCCAGGGCCACGCCCAACACGAACAGACCGAACGCCACCGCGCCCCAACCCAGCACCAGGGCGGCGACCGACAGGCTGGTTTCAAGGTTCATCAGATAACTGCCCAAGGCAATGTAGGCGCAGAACTGCAGCCCCACGTACCACTGCTGACGTGCATCCAGCGGCACCTCGAATTTGCGGAACTGGCTCAAGTCCGGCTTGTTCAGCGGGTACTTGGCCGCGACGTCCGCCGGTCGCCAACCGGTGGGCATGAGCCAGATCCGCAGCTTGTCCCACCAACGCCCCGCCCGCCGCGCATCGGCCCATAGCTGCGCATAGAACTGCAGGTTGGCCCACAACGGATTCCAGCTCGCCAGCGGCGTGGTCACGCCGAAAATCACCGGTTCGTTGACGTCTTCTTCCTGGAAGGTGCCAAACAGACGGTCCCAAATAATGAACACCCCGCCGTAGTTGCGATCCATGTAGAGAGGGTTCTGTGCATGGTGGGCACGATGATTGGACGGCGTGACGAAACACCACTCCAGCCAGCCGAGCTTGGGAATGTGCTGGGTGTGGACCCAGAACTGGTACAGCAGATTCAACGCCGCGACGCTGACGAAGACCACCAGCGGCACGCCCAGTACGGCGAGCGGGAGGTAGAAGATCCAGCTCAGCAGGAACCCGGTACTGGTCTGGCGCAGCGCCGTGGAAAGGTTGTAGTCCTCGCTCTGGTGGTGCACCGAATGGGCGGCCCAGAGGATGTTGCGTTCATGGCCCATGCGGTGCAGCCAGTAATAGCAGAAGTCGTAGAGCACAAAGGCAAACACCCAGGTCCAGGCCCGGTCGGCCGGCAGCTCGATGACAGCCAGGTGTTTCAACGCAAAGGCGTAGGTCACCAGCCCCACGCCCTTGGTCAACAGGCCCGTTGTGGTCGACAGCACGCCGGTGCTCAAGCTGTTGATCGCGTCTGCCACACGATAGTGGCTCACACCCCGCCAGCGATCAGCCAGCAACTCGACGGCGATCAGCACGAAGAAGAACGGCACGGCATACAGGATGAAGTTCATGACGCAACCCGGGCATGCAAGGCGGGGAGATAGTCGGCAGATTAGGTGTAGCTGCCCGATCCCCCTATGGCAACGAGTGACAAATTAGTAGACATTTAACGCCATGAATCTGGAGAAAAGCCCATGAGCAAAAAAATTGCAGTGATCCTTTCCGGCTGTGGCGTGTATGACGGCGCCGAGATCCACGAAAGCGTGATCACCTTGCTGCGCCTCGATCAGCGTGGGGCTCACGTCCAGTGCTTCGCCCCCAACATTGCCCAGTTGCATGTGATCAATCACCTGACCGGCGAGGAAATGCCCGAGAGCCGCAATGTGTTGGTGGAATCGGCACGGATCGCCCGAGGCAACGTGAAGGACTTGCGTGAAGCCAGGGCCGAGGACTTCGACGCCCTGATCGTACCCGGCGGTTTTGGCTCGGCGAAAAACCTCTCCAACTTTGCCGTCGAAGGCGCTGGCTGCACGGTCCAACCAGAAGTCCTGGCGCTGACCGAGGCCTTTGCCGAGGCCGGCAAACCGGTCGGGCTGATCTGCATCTCACCGGCCCTGGCGGCGAAAATCTATGGCCCGGGTGTGGTCTGCACCATCGGCAACGACGTCGACACTGCCGCCGCCGTGACCAAAATGGGGGCTACTCACGAAGAGTGCGCCGTCACCGATATCGTTGAAGACCGCGCACGCAAACTGGTCAGCACCCCGGCCTACATGCTGGCGCAGAACATCAGCGAAGCGGCTTCTGGCATCAACAAGCTGGTGGACCGGGTGTTGGAACTGACGCACGAGAACGACGCCTGACCCCACCACCACTACCCCTGTGGGAGCGAGCTTGCTCGCGATAGCGTCGGCTCAGCTACATTTGCATTGGCTGATACACCGCATCGCGAGCAAGCTCGCTCCCACAGGGGGTCGGGCAAGGCTCAAGCGATTCGGGTCAGGCGCGTCAGGATCCGATCCAGCGCATTGGCAAACCCCTGCTTGTCCCGCTCGCCATACGCCGCCGGGCCGCCGCCCATGTGGCCCTGTTCGCGCAAATCGGTGAACAGGTTGCGCACCGCCAGCCGATCGCCCATGTTCTGGGCATCGAACTCTTTGCCTCGTGGGTCCAGGGCGGCGACGCCCTTCTTCACCAACCGGTCGGCCAAGGGCACATCGCTGCAGATCACCAGCTCACCCGGCTCGGCGTGCTCCACCAGGTAATCGTCCGCCGCATCAGGGCCACTGGGCACCACGATCAGCTTCACACAAGCCAGGGCTGGCTTGATCTGCGGCTGACCAGCCACCAGCACCACCTGGAACCGGCGCTTCAAGGCGAACTTGACCACCAGGTCTTTCGCGGCCTTGGGACAGGCATCGGCGTCGATCCATACGCGCATTGAATGGTTTCCTCTAAATTAAAATGCATCGCGGGCAAGCCTTGCTCCCACAGGCGAGTGCCGACTGTGGGAGCAAGGCTTGCCCGCGATTATGAGCGCAGCGAATGGTTTTCAGGAAACCTGGAGCCGACGCTTCTCCACCACCCAACTGCGCCCATACAGCACCACGATCGCCAGGATCGCCACCACTTGAGCGGCCAGCGAATAGGCGTCGGCATGAATGCCCAGCCAGTCGAAGTCGAAGAACGCCACCGGATGGGTGCCGAAGATCCCGGCTTCCTGCAACGCCTTCACGCCGTGACCGGCGAATACCACCGACAGCGCGCACAGCAACGCGGCATTGATACTGAAGAACAGCGCCAGCGGCAGTTTCGCCGAGCCGCGCAGGATCACCCAGGCCAGCCCCACCAACAACACCAGCGCCGTCGCGCCACCGGCCAGCACCGCGTTGTGCCCGGCAGGGCCCGCTTGCAGCCACAGGGTTTCGTAGAACAGGATCACTTCGAACAGTTCGCGGTAGACCGAGAAGAACGCCAGGATCGCAAAACCAAAACGCCCACCGCCGCCCACCAGGCTGCTCTTGATGTAGTCCTGCCAGGCCGCTGCGTGGCGACGGTCGTGCATCCACACACCCAGCCACAGCACCATCACACTGGCGAACAACGCCGTCGCGCCTTCAAGCAGCTCACGCTGGGCACCGCTGACGTCGATCACATACGCCGCCAGCCCCCAGGTCGCCAGGCCGGCCAACAGCGCCAGGCCCCAACCGGCGTTGACGCTGCGCACGGCCGACTGCTGGCCGGTGTTGCGCAGGAACGCCAGGATCGCCGCCAGCACCAGGATCGCTTCCAGCCCTTCGCGCAGCAGAATCAGCAACCCGGAGATGTAACTCAACGACCAGCTCAAGCCATCGCCGCCCAGCAAGCCGGCTGACTCCTTCAACTTGGCCTTGGCCGCGTCCAGGCGCTGTACCGCCTGCTCGATCGGCAAACCGTCCTGCAAAGACTGACGGTAGGCCATCAGGGACTTTTCGGTGTCCTTGCGCACATTGGCGTCGACGTTATCCAGCGAGCTTTCCACCAGCTCGAAACCTTCCAGGTAAGCGGCTACCGACAGATCGTAGGCCTGGTCGTGGTCACCGGCACGGTACGCCGCGATGCTTTTATCCAGGGTGGCCGCCGTGTAGTCGAGCAACTGCGCCGGGCCACGTTGCACCTGCGGCGGCTGGGCGCGCTGGGCACGGAACGTCGCCGCCGCTGCCGGGCCTTGCGCGGCGAGGACTTCGGCCGGGGTCTGGCGCGCCAGGTCAGCGAGGTTGAAGACCTGTTCACCTTTGGCAGCGGCCGGGTCGGCGCTGAAACTGGCGATGTAGGTCGCCAGGTCCCAGCGCTGACGATCGTCGAGCTGATCGGCGAAGGCCGGCATGTCGGTGCCTTCGATACCCATGCCGACGGTGTTGTAGATCGCATAGAGACTCAGGCGATCCAGGCGCTGGGCGTCCCGCATGTTGGCGGGCGGCGGTTCCATGCCGACACCGGCAGGACCGTCGCCGGCACCGTTGGCCCCATGGCACACCGAGCAATTCTGGGCATACAGCGGCGCGCCGCGGGAGGGATCGGGGGTAATCACCGGCGCCTGGCTGACTTCATATGCCACCGCCAGCTTGGCCCCTAGTTGCCGCGCCAGGCGCGCGACGTCGCCGCCGTCCTGGCGCTGGGTGATCGCGCTGCGCAAGGTGTCGATACCCTGGGTCAGCTCAGCCTTTTCCGGTTTGGCCGACAGCCCGGCGATCAACCCTGCCAGCACCTGGGTGAATTCCAGCTGCTCGCGGTATTCCCCGTCCTCGATGACTTTGCCTGCCTCGACCGTCGCCGGGTAGTCCGCACCGATGTAATCCAGCAAATGCAGCGCCTGGGGGGCGCCCTCGACGGTGTCGGCCAGCAGCGAGGTGCTGCACAGCGCAAGCAATGGCAGTACAAGCCAGGCCAGGAAACGGAACGGCGCAGTCATGAATGACTCTCGATTGGTAATAAGAAGTAACACATTGTTCACTTCCAATGACTTTGGCTCAAGAGCCGATGTGCTTTGACGGCACATTTTCATCGGATTCCTGCTTTGGAGGTGATGTCACAAAAACGGCATTTCGAGATTGAAAAGCCATTACATAGCCAAGCGCCATGTTTATAATCGCGCCGCCTTCTTATTGTTCGATGGCATAAAAGCTCCTCTTCTTATGAGGAACCGACAGCGTCCCGACGTTTGTCCGTGGGATCGCTCCAGCCCGACCCGCAAACCCCGGCTGTTACTCAGGGAAGAAATGTTCATGGCATCCCGTGCCGTTTTTTCGGTCGCCCTCGGTGCGATCACCTTGTTGTCCGGCTGTTCAGCCTTTCGCAACTACGACAGCGAATTGGCCCAGACCAACCAGCAGTTGGCTTCCGGCAACGTCGACGGCGCATTGACGCTGCTGGAAAAGAACAACACCAGCCAGGACAAGGACCTGCTGTATTACTTCGAAAAAGGCGAGTTGCTGCGCGCCAAGGGCGACCTGTCTGGCAGCCAGACGGCCTGGACCAGCGCCGATCAACAGGTTGGCCAATGGGAGGACGCGGTCAAACTCGACACGGCCAAGTACCTGGCCCAGTTCGGCAGCTTCCTGGTCAACGATAAAGTGCGCCGCTACGAAGGCTACGATTACGAAAAGGTCATGCTGACCACGCAGATGGCGCTGAACCTGCTGGCCGTGAATGACTTCGACGGGGCGCGGACCCAGATCAAGAAGACCCACGAACGCGAAGCGGTGATCGCCGACCTGCGGGACAAGGAATACCTCAAGCGCGAGGAAGACGCCGAGAAACAAGGCGTCAAGACCGAATACAAGGACCTCAAGGGTTATCCGGTGGCCAGCCTCGACGCCCCGGAAGTGGTCAGCCTGAAAAACAGTTACCAGAGCGCGTTCAGCCATTACCTGGCCGGCTTCGTCTATGAAGCCCTGGGTGAAAAGGACCTGGCCGCACCGGGTTACCGCAAGGCCGCCGAACTGCGCCCCAACACGCCGCTGCTGGAGCAGGCCCTGCTCAACCTCGACAAGCCTGCTACCAAGAACGATGACAGCGACATCCTGATCGTAGTGCAGAGTGGCCTGGCACCGTCCCGGGACTCGATCCGCATTCCCCTGCCCTTGCCGATCAGCGGCAACGTGGTCATCACGCCGTTGTCGTTCCCGCTGATCAAGCCTGATACCTCCACGGCCACCTTCAGCCAGATCGGTGTCGACGGTCGTCAGTTGGACCTGACCCAGCTCAACAGCACCACCGCCATGTCCCGCCGCGCCCTGCGCGACGACATGCCGGGCATCATCCTGCGCACCACCGTGCGCGCCGTCACCCGTGGCGTGGCGCAAAAGCAGATCAACGACACCAATCCCTTGGCCGGCCTGGCCGTCGGCCTCACCTCGGCCGTACTCGAAGGTGCCGATACCCGAACCTGGCGCACCCTGCCCGACTACACCCAGGTGGTGCGCCTGCGCCTGAAGAAAGGCGAGCACCAGGTCACCTTGCCAAGCTCGGTGGGCGGCTCGGTGGTCAAGGTCACCGTCGACCAGCGCTATCAGGTCATCAGCCTGCGGGCGGTGGGTAACCAGGTGTTCGCCGGTGGCCTGGCGGCCCAGGTGATGCCAAGCGCCAACCCGACCGCCCTTGCCCTCAAGCAACCTTAAGAACGGAGTCTTGTTCACATGCGTTTAAAACTGATCGCCGTCGGTGCCCTGGCCTTGCTGGCCGGGTGCGCCACCCCACCGCCACCGGAGCCGGGCAGCGCCGCCAGCAAGGTCGTGGCGATGGGCAAGACCAAAAACATCGTGGTCGGCGCCATGCGCGTGGCCCGGGAAAACGGCTACATGACCGTCAACGTGCAGCTGAGCAACACCAGCTACAACAACAAGACGATGTATTACCGCTTTGCCTGGCTGGGGCCGGAAGGCTTTCCGATCGCCGAGGAAGAAACCTGGAAAAGCCTGACGCTGTACGGCGAACAGACCAGTTTCCTGCCGGCCATCGCACCGACACCCAAGGCGGTGGATTTCCGCTTGGAAATCAATACCCCTTGAGCCTGGGCCATAGGAGCTGATGTAGGCACTGTGTAGGAGCTGACGAGTGCAACGAGGCTGCGATCCTTCCCCAGACACTTGAGTCGCAAGCGAAAGATCAAAAGATCGCAGCCTTCGGCAGCTCCTACAGTGCGCAGCCAGCGGGGATAAATCCCCTCGCAACAAAACCTTTTATACAGTTATTGAGAGCACCCACATGTTCGTACGCATCTCCTCCCTCGCCCTCGCCGCCTTGCTGGTCAGCGGCTGTGCCAACAACTCGCCGGTCCTGGGCAACAAGAACATCAGCTACGGCGACACCAAGGCCGTGGAAACCGTGACCAACGAGTTCGGTTCCACCGACCTGCAAATGATCGCCGAGTCCATGACCCGCTCCCTGGCCCAGTCCGGCATCCTGCAGGGGCGCCCGGTTGTCCAGGTCTATGACGTGAAGAACAAGACCAGCGAATACATCGACACCCGTGAAATCACCACCAGCATCAAGACCCAACTGATGAAGACCGGGGCTGCCCGTTTTGCCAGCGACAACACCGCCATGGACAGCCAGGTCGACCAGCTCAAGCTGCAGAACCAGAGCGGTCTGTACAAGAAAAGCACCGTGGCCAAGACCGGCAACATGATCGCTGCCAAGTACCGTCTCGAAGGCTCCATCAGCTCGATCGTCAAGCGCAGCAGCGACTACAAGGACGTCTTCTACAAATTCAGCCTGCAATTGATCGACGTCGAAAGCGGTCTGGCCGAGTGGATGGACGAAAAAGAAATCCGCAAGACCACGGAGCGTTAAGCCATGCGCACATGGATAGGCATCATGGCCCTGGCCTGCGCATTTGGCGCGCAGGCGGCCCCGAAAGTCGCAGTGACCGACCTTGCGTACCAGGAACGGGTGGAGGAATACATCCACACCGTTTCAGCGCAGAGCAACTTCCAGGCGAACCCTTACAGCGCCAGTGCTTCCTCGAGCTACGACGAGATGGAAGCCACCAGCAGCTACATCGAGCAGGGCGAACTGCGCAAGTTCACCGGCGACATCAAGGGCGAGATCCTGCGCAGCGGGATGTTCCAGCTGACCCAGGGCACGCCCCACACCGCGGCATCCACGGGTGACGTCTATGACGTGATCAAGCGCATCAAGGCCGGGAACTTCAAGGGCGCCGACTACGTGCTGTTCGGCACCGTGTCGGACATCGACTTCACCCGCGACATCAACGAGCTGGCCAATACCGACAGCTACTCGGCGGTGCTGGCGCTGACCCTGGTGGCAGACTTCAGCCTGATCAACACCAAGACCTACGAAATCACCTCGGCCTTTACGGCCATGGGCGAAGGCCAGGACACCAAGCTGTTGAACCACCGGGACGTGCACATCAGCCTCAACCGCCCGCGGGTGGTGCGCGATGTGTCCAAGGCCCTGGGGGAAGACGTGGCGCGGCAACTGAGCGAACAGCTCGGCGGCCCGAGCTACCAACAACCCAGCGAGCCGGTGCAGCGCAACAACCTGCCACGGGATACGGCGCCGGTGATTTTGCGCTGAATCACTGAGCGAATGCTCTGTGGCGCAGAGGTCTTGTGGGAGCAAGGCTATGTGGGAGCAAGGCTTGCTCCCACAAAGTAACCTCGCCACGGGTTTTGTTTTACGCCGCAGCCTTGCGAATCGTCGCCAGCAAACCCGCCGCGCCAATGAACATACCCGCGAAGGCACGGTTCATTCGCCGTTGCTGTTTCGGGGTGCGCAACAACCGCAGGACTTTGGACGCCAGCCCGGTGTACCCGGCCATGACGATGAGATCGACCACGACCATCGTTACACCCAGGATCAGGTATTGCTGGATCAACGGGGCATGGGGATTGATGAACTGCGGCAACACCGCCAGCATGAACACCAGCGCCTTGGGGTTGCTGATGTTGACCAGGAAGCCGCGAAAAACCAGCGCCAAGGGCTTGCCGATGGGCCGCGGGCCCGTATCGTCGGTCATTTCACCGGGAATGGCTCGCCACTGTTTGACCCCCAGGTAGACCAGGTAGGCCACGCCGAACCATTTGATTGCATAGAACGCAGTGGCCGACGCAGTGAGGATCGCGCCAACACCGGCGGCGACGATCACGATTTGCAACGCCAGGCCCAATTGCAGGCCCAAGGCGTTCCAGTAACCGCGCCAGAAGCCGTAGCGCAAGCCACTGGACATCGATGCAATGGCACCGGCACCAGGGGAAAGACTGATCACCCAACATGCGGCAAAAAACGCCAGCCATGTTTCCAGCAACATTGCACACCTCAGCTCGGATTCATCGAAACGACTAAGCTAATGCGCCGCCAGGCCGTTGACCACCGTTTTTTGCGCAAGCACTTAAGCCGGCTTGAACACCGTGGCAAGGGAGCTTGCCCCCGCTGGGCTGCGCAGCAGTCCCTTACTCGACGAAACCACCCACCGGAAACGCCTCGCTGCCGCGCCAGCGCCGCACCGAACGCTGGAAGAACAGGCTGTTGGGTACTTGCACCATGGCGCTGCCGGTGCCGAGTTCCTCGGGCTCGATCAGTGTGGTGTACAGCAGATTGATCGCCACCACGCGTCCCTTGATGCCGGGCTTGTCGGTGGTGTCCACCAACTCGACCACATCGCCCAGGCGAAACGGTCCGACGGTGTAGATCAAAACGGCGCAGAACAGGTTCGACAGCACGCTCCAGATGGCAAAGAACGCCACCGCTGCCACCGCGACGAAGCCCGACAATGCGGTCCATAGCACCGTGGCCGAGACGCCCAAGCGCTCGAGCACCACCAGCACCGCAGTGCCCATGATCAGCCAGCGCAGCACACCCCGCAGGATAATGACCAGTTGGGGTGGGAACGGGTAACGCTCACCCAGGCCGGTAAGGGCCCGCGCCACGACACGCTGCGCGACATAACCGGCCAGCAGGATCAGCAGGATTTGCACACCCAGCCAGATCGGCTCGATCCACATGACGGGTACAGGCAACGCCAACGCTTCCATCAGGACAACGCCTCCAGCTCCGCTTGCAGGTTTTCCAGCAGTTCCAGCGCTTGCATCCACGCCTCCTCGAGCTCCGCTTCCCGAACCTTCAGCTTGGCCTGCTCGGCCAGCAAGTCGCGCAACTCATCTTTGCGCGCCGCCTCGTAGAGACCACTGTCGCCAAGGCTGGTTTCGATCTTCTGCAGTTTTTCATGCAGCTTGCCCAGCTCGGCTTCGAGCTTGTCGGCCTCACGCTTGTGCGGCGCCAGTTGCTGGCGCAATGCGGCGGCGGCCTGCCGTTGGGCTTTCTTGTCGGTCTTGTCCGGGTTGACCGGCGTGCTGCTGACCGGCGCGTTGCGCTGACGGTATTCCACCAGCCAACGGGCGTAGTCTTCCAGGTCGCCGTCGAATTCCTCGACCTTGCCATCGGCCACCAGGAAGAAGTTATCCGTGGTGCTCTTGAGCAAATGCCGATCGTGGGACACCACCAGCACCGCGCCACTGAATTCCTGCAAGGCCATGGTCAAAGCCAGGCGCATCTCCAGGTCCAGGTGGTTGGTCGGTTCGTCGAGCAGCAACAGGTTTGGCCGGCCCCAAGCGATCAACGCCAGCGCAAGGCGCGCCTTTTCGCCACCGGAGAAATTCAGCACCGGCTCGTCGATGCGCGCCCCGCGGAAATCGAAACCGCCGAGGAAATCCCGCAGAACCTGCTCGCGCTCGGTCGGCGCCAGGCGTTGCAGGTGCAACAGCGGGCTGGCCTTGGAATCCAGAGAATCGAGCTGATGCTGGGCGAAGTAGCCGACCACCGTGTTCTCGCCCCGGGTGAGACGCCCGGCCAGTGGCTCGAGTTCACCGGAAAGGTTCTTGATCAGGGTCGACTTACCAGCACCGTTGGGGCCCAGCAGACCGATCCGCGCACCCGGGGTCAGTTGCAGCTTGACCTTCTCCAGCACGGTCTTGTCGCCGTAGCCCAGGCGCGCGTCGGACAGGTCGATCAACGGGCTGGAAATCTTGGTCGATTCGCGGAAGACAAAATCGAACGGCGAATCGACGTGGGCCGCCGACAACTCTTCCATCCGCTCCAGCGCCTTGATCCGGCTCTGGGCCTGGCGCGCCTTGGTGGCCTGGGCCTTGAAGCGGGCGATGTAGCTTTCCATGTGCGCACGTTGCGCCTGTTGCTTCTCGTAGGCCTGCTGTTGCTGGGCCAGGCGTTCGGCACGCGCGCGCTCGAAGGCGCTGTAGCCGCCGCGGTACAAGGTGAGCTTGCGCTGATCGACATGGGCCACGTGATCCACCACCGCGTCGAGGAAATCACGGTCGTGGGAAATCAGCAGCAGCGTGCCCGGGTAACTCTTGAGCCAGTCTTCGAGCCAGATGATAGCGTCGAGGTCCAAGTGGTTGGTCGGCTCATCGAGCAACAGCAGATCCGAAGGACACATCAAGGCCTGGGCCAAGTTCAGGCGCATCCGCCAGCCACCGGAGAAGTCCCCGACCTGGCGATCCATCTGCTCATTGGTAAAGCCCAGGCCGGCGAGCAATTTGCGCGCACGGGCATCGGCGGTGTAGCCGTCGGCACTGTCGAGTTCCGCGTGCAGGCGGGCCTGTGCGGCACCGTCGTGGGCCGCTTCGGCCGCAGCCAGGTCACGTTGCACCTGGCGCAGGCGCAGGTCGCCATCGAGCACGTAGTCCACCGCCAGGCGCTCGAGGGTGTCGACCTCCTGGCGCATGTGGGCGATGCGCCAATCGGACGGCAACAGGCAATCACCCGAGTCCGGGTGCAGCTCGCCTCGCAGCAAGGCGAACAGGCTCGATTTGCCGGCGCCGTTGGCACCGATGAGGCCGGCTTTGTGGCCGGCGTGCAGGGTCAGCTCGGCGTCTTCTAGCAGACGTTGCGGGCCACGCTGTAAAGTCAGGTTCTGAAGTCGGATCATAATGGCGGCGGAGTCTACCAGCTTCGCTCGCAACTGGCGCGAGTAGCACGATGTCCCCAGACCTGTGGAGCTTTTCCCTCGACCTCTATGCCAAGCCTGGCGTAGAGCCTGCCTGCCTGACGTCGCAAGACGCGGGCGCCAACGTCTGCCTGCTGCTTTGTGGCCTGTGGCTGGCGCAGCGCGGCGTGGCCTGCAATGAACACAGGCTGCAGCAGCTTCGACTATTGGCCGAGCCGTGGGATGCCGAGGTGGTGCGGCCACTGCGCACACTTCGCAGCCAATGGAAAACCAGCGCCCTCCAGGACACGGCACTCAATGGCCTGCGCGAGCAGGTCAAGCAACTGGAGTTGGCAGCCGAACGGCAATTGCTGGAGCGATTGGAAGCGCTGGCCAAGGATTGGCCCGGGGAACAACAGAACGACTCAGCGCAATGGCTGCAAGGGCTGGCGGCGAATGCCGGGCCAGCGAGCCGCGACGCGCTGCATCAGCTGCGCGTCGCGGTGTCCGGCACTTAGGAAGCGCTGGTTGGGGTGCTGCTGGAGCTCGGCGCAACGGCGGCGGATGGGCTGGTCGCCGCAGCCGGAGCGCTGGCGGTTGAAGCCGGTGCCGCGGTCGGAGCCGGTGTCGCTGGCTTGGCAGCTGGCGCAGTCGCAGGTTTTGCAGCGACTGGCTTTTTCACGGCAGGCTTGGCCGCTGGCTTGGCAGCAGGTTTTGCAGCGGCCGGCTTCGCGACAGCTGGCTTGGCAGCAGGTTTTGCCGCAGCCGGTTTGGCGGCGGGTTTAGCCGCTACTTTGGCGGGTGCTTTGGCAGCGACTGGCTTGGCAGCCGTTTTCGCAGCAGGCTTGGCCGCAGCCGTTTTGGTTGCTGCTGGTTTGGCAGCCGGCTTGGCGGCAGCAGGTTTTGCAGTGGCTTTTACCGCCGCTTTGGCAGCAGGTTTAGCGGCGGCGGTTTTAGCGGCAGGTTTGGCTGCAACTTTTGCCGCAGGTTTGGCGGCTGGTTTAGCAGCAGCTTTTACCGCGGGCTTGGCGGCAGCAGGTTTAGCGGCCGCCGTTTTAGCGGCAGGCTTGGCCGCAGCTTTGACGACTGGTTTTTTTGCCGCAGGTTTTGCAGCGCTGGCAGCGACCGGCTTGGCAGCAGGCTTGCTGGCAGCTTTGGCCGGTGCTTTCGCCGCAGGCTTGGCAGCGACTTTGACCGGAGCTTTTGCCGCGACGGGTTTAGCCGCCGGCTTCTTGGCCGATACAGCGGCAGGCTTGGCAGCACGAAGCGTCAGCGCCTTGCCTGCGGCTTCCTGCACGCGACCGACACCCTGGGCCAGTTTCAGGCTTTCCTGGGCATCACGCTTGAGTTGCAGAATGTAGGTGCGGGTCTCGGACTGACGATCCTTCAAGGCATCGAGCAGGTCCTCGAGTTCTTTCACGACATCTTTGGCCTTGGCTTGTGCCTTGGCCTTGCCAGCGGTGGCTGCGTCTTGCAATTTGGTGCGCGACTTGTGCAGTTTTTCCTGCGCTTTGCCGCGTTGTTTTTCAAGTTTGGCGAGCAGTTTTTCAGCATCAGCCAGGGCTTGGGAGCAGGCATTTTCCAGATGTTCGAGCAAGCTGCCCGAGAGTTGTTGGAGCAAGTGCAACGGAGTGTTTACAGGCTTCTTGGTGGCCGACATGGTTTACCTCCTGACTGACGTGAGTGCGGCTCATACTAGACCTCTGCTTCAACCGCCGCTAGGGCATGTTGACAGTACACAAGACGTTGCGTTGCAAGAGACGAAAAATCTTCTGCGCCAGTGCCTTGGCAATCCACCTCTATAGATATCGGCACTGGCATAATTCCTCGATTCGAGGCCGGAGAGCACACATGTCGCGTCACCTGTTTTTATTCCTGTGCATGGCTTGCTCCACGGTCCAGGCCGTTGAAAAAACCAACGCAAACGATGCCCACGATTTGGCTTACAGCCTGGGCGCAAGCCTTGGCGAACGCCTGCGCCAGGACGTGCCGGACCTGCAGATCAAAGCCTTGGTCGAAGGCTTGCAACAGGCCTACCTGGGCAAGCCGCTGGCCCTCAAGGATGAACGCATCGAACAGATCCTCGCCGAGCACCAGGCACAACTGAATTCGCAATCGACGACGCCGCAGATCGAAGCCGCGTTGAAAACGGAGCAGAAATTTCTCAACGAAGAAAAGAACCGTCCCGGCGTCCAGCAACTCGCAGACGGCATCCTGCTGACCGAGATCAAGCCAGGCCACGGCGCGAAAGCCGGCCCTCACGGCAAAGTCCAGGTGCTGTATACCGGTCGATTGCCGGACGGCACCGTATTCGATTCCAACCACCAGGCACAGTGGTTCAACCTCGACAGCGTGATTGACGGTTGGCGCAGTGCATTGCCGCAAATGCCGGTAGGCGCAAAATGGCGGCTGGTGATTCCGTCGACCCTGGCCTATGGCGCCGATGGGGCGGGAGATGTGATCCCGCCGTACACGCCACTGGTGTTTGAAATCGAATTGCTGGGCGCGACGACCTGACGCGGGCCCAATAAAAAACGGTGCGCAATGCGCACCGTTTTTTCATGACCGCGAAACCCTCAGGCCTGGACCGCAGCTTCTTCCTTGTGAGCGTTGTGCAGCACTTCGATCAGGCAGTCTTCCAGTTCGAAACGTTCATGCAGCAAGCCGCCCAGCTCCTTGAATTTTTCCGCTACGCACTTGCCTTCATCGCAGAGGTCGTTGAACGCCAGCAGCTTTTCGGTGATGACATCGATGCGCGGGTAGATCTGCTCGGCCAGTTCCAGGCCGCGCTTGTCGTTGAAGGCCTTGGCCTCGCCCGTCAGTTGTTCGTAGATCTCGAAATGACCGGCAGACACATAGTCGACCAGCACACCGCAGAATTCCTGCAAGGGTTTGCGGCTTTCGCTCAGCGCTTCAGGCTTATCGCCGAGGGCATCGTAGGCCCGAACCAGTTCGTGACGCTCCTGCAACCAACGATCGATCAGCAGATGCACCCCACCCCAGCGTTCCTGAGCATTCTGACAACTTTCGAGCATGGTGATTTCTTCCCTTGTGAGTCATGCCACTCGCAGCCTGTGCACGCCTGATGATCAGGGACAAGCCAGACACAACATGATCGAGCGGCACAATTCCAATAACACGTGCGGGCCAGATTATGCCCGCACGACAATGGCTTCAAGGTACGCAGGAGATAAAGTTCATACAAGTGTTTAATCCACGGCCCTGAGCATCTGCGACGTATCGCCGCTGAGCGGTCGTACCAGAGCACTCCAGGCAAGGCGCAGCAGTAGATAGGCCATCGCGCTGGACACCGCGAGAAAAAACAACAGGCTCCATTCGGGGATACTCAGGTCGAACAGCGTCCAGGTGATGTTCGCGCAATCGACCGCGCCGTCGAGGACGCGATGCAACGCGCACCACCACGAATCCATCAGCTTGGGCTGGGCAATACAATCAGGAAACGGCTCGAACGAATGGCTTTGCATCAAGACCTGACGCCATGCCAGGGTCATTCCCCCCGTCGCAAAAACCAACCCTGCCGCGCCATAGAAGAGACTGCCTCTTTGGCCTGGACCGTGTACGCATGCCACAAGGCTGTTCACCAGGAGCAGCATCAGACACAACCGCTGCAAGACACACAGGCTGCAAGGCGTCAGGCCGACCGAATATTCCAGATAAGTGGCGATGCCCAAAGCCAGGGCTGCGGCGATGGAAGCCATGAAAAACAAGAAGCGTGAGCTGGCCAAAGACATGGCGGTTCCGTAACAGAAGAGACAAGCAGTTACGGTAGAGGAAAGCCCTCGGGCCTTTCAAGGCAGGCCCGCGCAGACACTTCACCAGGGATGTAGGGAATTCCCGACAGGCCAAAGAGGATTCAGCGCGATGGACTGTAGGACTTTACTGATGGCATGACCAAAGCCCCAAAAACAAACGGGTATCACCAGTGGGAGCAAGGCTTGCCCGCGATGAAGACGACGCGGTCCTTCAGAAACCGAGGCGCCTGTTTCGCGAGCAGGCTTTGCTCCCACCCGTACAGGCGCGCCACAATGACTCATCTCAAGTGGACAACACCTGGGCCGGAACCGGCAACGGCGCGGCCAGCAGGCGCTCGTCCAGCAGCCCCAACCCCTCCTGAAACAACTGGTTGCTGCGCTCGGCATCCCCCAGTTGCGCCAGCAATCGCGCCAGTTCAGCACAGGCTTCGGGATTGCGTTGGACGCGCAGGCTGCTTTCCAGATAGTCCCGCGCCTTGCCCCACAAACTGCTCTGCAGGCATAGGCGCCCCAAGGTCAGCAACAGGCTTGGATCGGCCGGATGATCCTTGAGCCAGCCTTCGGCCGTTTGCAACTGGCGGACCGGATCATTGCCCCGGACCAACCCATACAAGCGCGCCAGATGGCTGTCATAGTGACGCTTGAGCGCACTTCGCAGTACTTCTTCGGCCTCGACCTGGGCCCCCAACTGGCGCAACTGCTCGGCATAGGCCAGCACCAGCGCCGACTCCTGGCGCTGCGCGGAGGTCAGTTGTTGCCAGGCGCGATTGAGCGACTGCAAACCGACGCTGCCATCCTCCTCACGGTGGGCTGCCAGGGTGAGATTTTCGCCCCAGGCACGACGCTCCAGTTCCGCCAGTTCAGCCGGTGGCAGGACCTTGTCCTTGCGCAGCTCCGGCAACAGTCGGATCAATGCCGACCAGTCGCCGCGCTGCTGATGCAGTCGTTGCAGTTGGCGCAGGACCTGGACGTTATGGGGATGACGCTCATGCATGGCCTGCAGCGTGGTCAATGCGCCGTCCGTGTCGCCTCGGTCCGTCTGCAGTTGTGCGTGCGTCAGGGCAATGGCCAACTCCGCCTGGGGCTGACGCTCCAGGGCGCGTTCGAGCAAACTGTCGCTCTGTTCGTAGAGACCTTGTTCGTTGGCCGCACGGGCGGCACCGAGGTAATACAGCAGCGGCTGGCGCTCGGCTTCGGCGGCACGATGCAGGTGTCTTTGGGCACTGGCCCAGCGACCTTCGGCCAGGTCCAACTGGCCGTGCTCGATCGCCACTTGCACCCGCCGGCTGCGGTTGCGCCGCGACCACGGGTTGACCACACCACTCGACGTAGTCACCAGCCCAATCAGCGCCCTCAGACCTCGCCATAGCAGCCAGAGCACCGCCACCAGCGCCAGGGTGACCCACAGGCCGGCTTCATAACGGAAGTTCTTGTACGCCACCAGCACGTAACCCGAATGCTCGGCAATCGCCACGCCCAGCAAGGCAGCAGCAGCGATGACCACGAACAGAATCACGTAGAGACGCTTCATGGCGTGGCCTCCTGCGCGCCAGGCGCGGGCAGCGGCTTGACCGATTCCTGGGCATTGAGGTTGCGGCGCTCAAGGTAAGCCTGGACGCTGCTCAGCGTACCCGTCAGGTCCGGGGTGACCACCGTCACCGGCTGCTTGGACAGCTCGACCACGCGCTCGAGCATGATCTTGCTTTGCGGGTTGTCCTGGTTGAAGTTGTTCTTCAACACGTCCCGAGCCTCGGTCAGCGCCTGGGTGTAGACCGGCGCCTGACCATTGAGGGCGGCCCATTGCGCCTGTTCCAGCGCCAGGCTCAAGGCCAGGCGCACTTGCACCAGGCTTTGCCCGGCCAGCAGCGGACGGACATTCTCATCGGCGTTGAAGTCGATACGGATATAGCGCGAGATCTGGTCCCACCACTGCGCCCAACGACTTGCGCCATCGCCGTCGGCGGTCAGGCCCAGCAGGGATTCACCGCGGTCCTTGTACTCGGGCGCCAGCTCGGTCAGCTCCAGGACCTGATCACGCAAGGCGCCCAGTTGCAGGAACAGCCCGGTGCGATCCGGTTGCTCGGTGCTGCGCAACGCGGCGAGGGTCTTGGCCAGTTGCTCGCGGGCGGCGAACGAACCGGGGTCGTTCTGCTCGCGCAGGATTTCGTCAGCCCCCTGGACCAGCGCCTGGGCACTGTTGATGTCTTGCAGGGCGGAAAGACGCAGGCTAGCCAGGCGCAACAAGTGCTCGGCCTCCGCCAGACGCCAATCCTTGCGGCTGGCACCGAGCACGGTTTCCAGGCGCTGGTTCAGGTGCTGCTGATCACTTTGCAACTGAGCCACCAGGCGCCGCCGATCCTCCAGCTCTTCGGCCGGGGGCAATTGCGCCAGGCGTTCGCTCAGGCGTTGCTCGTTGAGCTTGAGGCTCTGGGCCTGGTCATTCAGTGCCTGGACCTGGGCGGACTGCTGCTGGTTATTGGTTTGCAGGTGACGCACCTGCCACACGCCCCAACCGCCCACGGCCACGCCGGCGGCGCCGAGCAGCAATGCAACAATGGCCAACCCGTTGCCGCGACGCGGCGCCATCGGGGGCGGAGTTTCAACCGGCGCATCGATCGCTGGCTGGTCTAGATCTTCTTTTGGCAAGGCTGTTTCGCTCACGTATCCATCCTTTGCATTAGAAAACGGCACGGAGTGTTCCCGTAACGCCGCCAGCAAAGCCGCGGCATTGGCGCCACGACAATCCACAACTGTTCGGGCCCCGGCGGCACGCGCCATCTCGGCAACCCTTGGGCTTGGAACAAACAACGGTAACCGCGCCAGGGCCGGCCACGCATCGCCGGCCAGCCGCTGCAGATGCTCGAAGCCCTGCCCACTGCTGACCACCAGTGCGTTCAAGCGTTCCGCTTCGACTTTCGCCGGCAACGCCCCTTCGCCGTAATCGGGCAAGTGGCGGCGGTACAATTCCAGATAATCGACACTAGCACCTTGCTCGCGCAAACGCTCTGCCAGCAAGCCACGCCCGCCCTCACCCCGCACGATCAACACCTTGGGGTCGGGCCGCGCAACAGCCTGGCGCAAGACCAAGTGTTCCAGCAAGGCTTCGCTGTCATCGCCGTTATCGGGATAAAACACCGTGAGGCCGGCATCGACGAGAATCTGTCCGGTGGCCGCACCCACGCTGAACCATGGTTGGTCTGGAGGTTGGGGCCAGTATTGGTGCAGCAGCTCGACGCACAGGCGTGCGGCCGGTTTGCTGACGACGATCACGGCAGAGTATTGGTCCAGCGCCTGGAATATCGCCCGCCCGGCATCGGACAGCGGGACCGGCTCGATATCCAGCAAGGGCAGGCTGCTGCTGTAGACCCCCGCTTCGGCCAGGACAGCCGCCAGCGCCGACGACTCGTCCGTCGGCCGGGTGAGCAGCAGCCGCCAACCCGTCACGTGTGGCCGGCCTCGCCGTAGACCGCCTTGAGAATGTCGGCGGCGCCCTGGCTCAGCAGGTCTTCGGCCACCCGCACGCCCAACGCCTCGGCATCGTGGCGCGGCGCCCGGGCTTCGGCGCTGAGCAGCCGGCCACCGTTGGGATCCCCCACCAGCCCGCGCAACCAGACCTGTTCGCCTTCCAGCACGGCGTAACAGGCGATCGGCACTTGGCAACCGCCATTGAGGTGTTTGTTGAGAGCGCGTTCGGCGAATACCCGCGTGGCGGTGTCTTCATGGTGCAGCGGCGCCAGCAAGGCGTGGATGTCGCTGTCGGCGCTGCGACACTCGATGCCCACCGCCCCTTGCCCACCGGCCGGCAGGCTGTCGTCGACGCTGATGGCCGAGGTGATGCGATCTTCAAAGCCCAGGCGGATCAGGCCGGCGGCGGCGAGGATGATCGCGTCGTACTCACCGGCATCGAGCTTGGCCAGGCGCGTATTGACGTTACCGCGCAGGAAACGGATTTGCAGGTCCGGACGGCGAGTCAGCAACTGTGCCTGGCGACGCAGGCTGGAAGTGCCGACCACGCTCCCGGCAGGCAGAGCTTCAAGACTGGAGAACGTGTTGGAGACGAACGCGTCGCGTGGGTCTTCCCGCTCGCAGATGCAAAACAGGCCCAGGCCTTCGGGAAAGTCCATGGGCACGTCTTTCATCGAATGCACGGCGATGTCGGCTTCGTTGTCCAGCAACGCGGTTTCCAGTTCCTTGACGAACAGGCCCTTGCCGCCGATCTTCGACAGCGGCGAATCCAGCAGCTTGTCACCGCGACTGACCATGGGCACCAGGGTCACGATCAGGCCGGGATGGGCCGCTTCCAGGCGGGCTTTGACGTATTCGGCCTGCCAGAGGGCCAAGGCACTTTTACGGGTGGCGATGCGGATCTCGCGAGGGGACATGGATCAATCCGTACTTAAAAGATACGGCAGATAATAACAGCTCAGCCAAAACCGCTTTGATTTGAATCACGACCCCAAGGCCTCCCTGGCCGCCAAATCCTCGAAATGAAACGCATGGAACGCCTTGGACCGCCGCATTAAAGCTGCTGCATCATTTTGCGCACGCCGGCCACGTGCCGTCGGCTGACAATCAGCGCATCGCCATTGAGGCCCTTGAGGAACAGTTGGAAATGCCCAAGGGGGGTGCGTTGCAAACGCTCGATCCGCTCGCGGGCCACGAGGGCGTTGCGGTGGATGCGTACGAAACGTTCGCCGAACTCGTCTTCGAGGGCCTTGAGTGGCTCATCCAACAACACCTCGCCACTCTCATGACGCAAGGTCACGTATTTGTGGTCGGCGATGAAATAGACCACCTGGTTCAATGGGATCAGCTCGATGCCTTTGCGGGTGCGCGCACTGATATGGCTGCGCGGGCCGCTACCGCTTTCGGCGGCCGGACGGGTCAGCGCCGCCAGTTGCACGCGGTTGGGTCGCTCGGCCTTGCGCAAGGCTTCAAGCAACGCCTCGGCCGCCACCGGCTTGACCAGGTAGCCCACGGCACCGGCCTGCAACACCTCGGGTGGGAAATCGTCCCGGGTGGTACAGAACACCACCGCAGGCGGCGACTCTCGTTCGCACAACTTCGCCGCAACCTGCAGACCGTCCAGGCCAGGCATGCGAATGTCGAGCAGCACGATATCCGGCTTGTGGCTGTCAATAAGGGCCAATGCCTCTTCGCCATTGGTGGCGCTCGGCTCCAGGACACTGTAACCCTCGAGCTCGCCAACCATTCGGCTCAGGCGCTCGCGGGCCAGTGGTTCGTCATCAACGATCAGGACATTCATATTGCGCTGGATTCCTGCGTGAGTCTCGCACAAGGATAGCGTAGACAGGGGAAGTGACATCCGTCACGGCGATCCACGCTAAGACTCGTTCGAGGGCCAAAAAGTGCCGCGCGGCGGTTGCCTATCTTTACCAGCGCTTGCCGACCGATGCCCGAGGCCCGTTGTCGCACGGCGTCGCCGTAGGGATTGTTAACTGTCGATCTGACCAATATGAGCACCCCCTTCTTATCTATATCCGCTGCGCCATGGGTAAAAAAAGCAAAAGTCCTACAGTCCACTGTAGACGGTTGCCACGACGATATTGCTCAATCGAAAAATATCGTTGCGGGAAAACCCGGTTGGATCCCAGGCTTGCATCGAAAAAACCTGCCGACCAGTGCCAGCGCCAGTCCCGGCAACCCTGCTATCATCCGCCGCAGCCTTTAACCGCTACTTTTTCCACAGCCGATCACGAGCGAATTCATGAGCACTGACAAGACCAATCAGTCCTGGGGCGGCCGCTTCAGTGAACCCGTCGACGCCTTCGTCGCCCGCTTCACCGCCTCCGTCAACTTTGACCAGCGCCTGTATCGCCACGACATCATGGGCTCGATCGCCCACGCCACCATGCTGGCCAAGGTCGGCGTGCTGACCGATGCCGAGCGCGACAGCATCATCGACGGCCTGAAGACCATCCAGGCTGAAATCGAAGCCAGCCAGTTCGACTGGCGCGTCGACCTTGAAGACGTGCACATGAACATCGAAGCGCGCCTGACCGACCGCATCGGCGTGACCGGCAAGAAACTGCATACCGGCCGCAGCCGCAACGACCAGGTCGCCACCGACATCCGCCTGTGGCTGCGCGATGAGATCGACCTGATCCTGGCCGAAATCACTCGCCTGCAAAAAGGCCTGCTGGAGCAAGCCGAGCGCGAAGCCGAGAGCATCATGCCGGGCTTCACGCACCTGCAAACCGCCCAACCTGTAACGTTTGGGCATCACATGCTGGCCTGGTTCGAAATGCTCAGCCGCGACTACGAGCGCCTGGTGGACTGCCGCAAGCGCACCAACCGCATGCCCCTGGGCAGCGCCGCGCTGGCCGGCACCACGTACCCGATCGACCGTGAATACACTGCGCAGTTGCTGGGCTTCGACGCCGTGGGCGGCAACTCGCTGGATAACGTCTCAGACCGCGATTTCGCCATCGAATTCTGCGCCGCCGCAAGCATCGCGATGATGCACCTGTCGCGCTTCTCCGAAGAGCTGGTGCTGTGGACCAGTGCGCAATTCCAGTTCATTGACCTGCCGGACCGCTTCTGCACCGGCAGCTCGATCATGCCGCAAAAGAAAAACCCAGACGTGCCGGAACTGGTGCGGGGCAAGAGTGGCCGGGTGTTCGGCGCATTGATGGGCCTGCTGACCCTGATGAAAGGCCAGCCGCTGGCCTACAACAAGGACAACCAGGAAGACAAGGAACCGCTGTTCGACGCCGCCGACACCTTGCGCGACTCGCTGCGGGCCTTCGCCGACATGATCCCGGCCATCAAGCCCAAGCATGCGGTGATGCGCGAAGCGGCCCTGCGCGGCTTTTCCACCGCCACGGACCTGGCCGATTATCTGGTGCGCCGTGGCCTACCGTTCCGCGACTGCCATGAGATCGTCGGCCATGCCGTGAAGTACGGCGTGGACAGTGGCAAGGATCTGGCGGAAATGAGCCTGGACGAACTGCGCCGGTTCAGCGACCAGATCGAACAGGACGTGTTTGCCGTGCTGACCCTCGAAGGCTCGGTCAATGCCCGCGACCACATCGGCGGCACCGCGCCGGCGCAGGTCAAGGCAGCCGTGGTGCGCGGCCAGGCGTTGCTCGCCAGCCGCTAAAAGCATCGCGAGCAAGCTCGCTCCCACAGTGGATCTTCAGTGCACACATATTTTGTGAACATGTAGAGACTCATTGTGGGAGCGAGCCTGCTCGCGATGACTCACTTCAAAACACCACGAAACTCACTTCTTGGCAGCGATCATCGCCAAAAACGCCGGCATCGCCGCCTCCCTATCCGCCGCAATCCGCTGCACATGCGGATTCTGCTCCAAGCGCTCCATCAGCGCCTTGGCCGCCGGCATGTCTGCCAGCAGGTCAATATCGAACAGTTTCCTGCCCACCTGGAGGGCCAGCGAAACGCTGTAGAAAAAATACAGGTCAGCAATACTCAGACTATCACCCGCCACATAGGGCGAGAATTTGCCGTGCCTGGCCAGTGACGCGAACCCCAGCAGCAATTCGGCCTTGGTCTTTTCCTTGATGGCCTCGGGCACCGACATGTCGAAAAAAGCCTCGGCAAAGCAAGCCCGCGCCGGCAGCTCGATGTACAACTCGATCTCCCTGCACAAGGCCAATACCTGGGCCCGCTCGAACGGGTCACTGGGCAGCAGGGCCTTGCCTGGTTGGGTTTGTTCGATGTACTCGAGGATCACGCTGGTTTCGTTGATAAACCCCTGCTCGGCTTTCAACACCGGCACCTTCCCGCGCGGGCTGATGGCCCACGCTTCGGGGGTCTGGTTGGGGTAGAACGGCACTTCTTCGAAGGGCAGGCCCTTCTCCAACAGCGCCAGTTTGACCATGTTGTAATAGTTACTGACAGAGAAACCATAAAGCTCGAGCATTACAAAGCCTCCAGGCCGTGCGGGGTTGGCAGCCTTGGGTTATAGACCGCCGGGGCATTTCTTGCCAGGCGCATCACGCCGCTGAATGCAGGTAAACTGGCGACCTTTCTCACAGGAGCCTGCCATGAGCGAGCCAACCGACATCGACAACGACGACGACGAAGAATTCGTCGAGAACACGCTGATCCAGGCCATCGAAAACCAGATCGAAAGTGACAATCCGCCTGCCGCCAAGGCCACTTTCAACAAGTTGACCCTGGTCGGTTATGATCGCGAAGAAATCCTCAACCTGATGGCCCATGTGCTGGCGGTGGAGATCGATGCGATCCTGGAAGAAGATCGCCCGTTCGATACCCAGTGGTACGAAGCCGCATTGCGCGCCTTGCCTGAGTTGCCGCCGGAAAAGAACTGAACGGCGCTTGTGGCGAGGGAGCAATCCCCTCGCCACAAAAAATGCTTTAAACAAAAAAAGCATGACACTGAGACTGGACAGCTCGGCCGAGTGCGCTCACCTTAGTGACGCTGTCGACCAAATTCCTAGAAAGTCTGGAGTCCTTATGTCGCTTACCCCTGAGCTGGTTGCCGAACTGGAAATCCTTGCACTCTTCAACCTGGACAGTTCCCAGGAAGGCCTGAAAATTCATCAGACCGCTGCCCCTAAAGCGATTGCCGCTGCCCAACGCCTGTTCGAAAAAGAACTGATCACCCAGCCCGACGGTGGTTACCTGACAAGCCTGGGCCGAGATGCCGCCCAAAACGTACAAACCGTCCTGACGATACTCAGCGTGCAAGAAGCCGCCTGATCCCCCCTGCCGCCCACGGAAATCTCCTTTACGGGATTTCCGCAGGCGCACGGGTGCCCTGCGAAAAAAACTGGCACCCGAATTCTGCTTTCAGCTTAAGAATTCCCAAGATCGGGCGCTAACCTGCCATCACCCCCCACGTTCGACGCCGCGAGCCGGTTTGAGCTGACATGACCCGCAATCACGAAATACGCCCCGATCTGGACGAGGGAATCGACCGCAAGGTCTTGAGCCAGTTGCGCGCACGTTTTCTCAAGCTCAACTCCGTGCGGATGGAACGCGCCCTCGAAGGCCTGTCGCCGCGCCAGCAAGGCGTGCTGACGTTGCTGCCGCTGTTCTTCCACGTCAACCATCCGCTGCTGCCCGGCTACGTTTCCGGCAGCACGCCTGCCGGGCTGTCGAACTACGAGCCTGACGCCAATATTCTTGCCGAAGCCCAGCGGCTGACCCGGTCGTTTTCCTACAAGCCCCGGCACGGCAGCAACCCTCCACGACCGATCCTTGGCCTGTTCCTGATGGGCAGCCTCGGCACCCTGGCCCAGGCCGACCAGAGCGACATGGACGTTTGGGTGTGCCACGGGCCGGACCTGAGCGACGACGAACTGGCCGAGCTGCGCAAGAAATGCCAGTTGCTGGAGATCTGGGCCGCGACCCAGGGCGCCGAAGCCCACTTTTTCCTGATCGACCCGGCGCGTTTCGTACGGGGTGACCGTGACAACCAGCTCAGCTCCGACGATTGCGGCACGACCCAGCATTACCTGCTGCTGGACGAGTTCTACCGCACCGCGATCTGGCTGGCCGGGCGCACGCCGATCTGGTGGCTGGTGCCGGTCTATGAAGAAGAGAACTATGAACAGTACACCCATACACTGATGACCAAGCGTTTCATCCGCGCCGACGAAACCCTGGACCTGGGGCACTTGGCCTACATTCCGCCGGGCGAATTCGTCGGGGCCGGGCTCTGGCAGTTGTTCAAAGGTATCGAGTCGCCCTACAAGTCCGTACTCAAGCTGCTGCTGACCGAGGTCTATGCCAGCGAACACCCGAATGTTCGCTGCCTGAGCCTGCGCTTCAAACAGGCCGTGTTTGCCAATCGCCTGGACCTCGAAGAGCTGGACCCGTACATGCTGGTCTACCGCCGTATCGAGGAATACCTCAATGCCCGCAGCGAATCCGAACGCCTGGAGTTGATCCGCCGCGCGCTGTACTTGAAGGTCAATCGCAAACTCACCGGCCAGGTACGCAGCAGCGGCTGGCAACGGGTACTGCTCGAACGACTGGCCCGGGAATGGGGCTGGGACCAGCGTCAACTGGCGCTGCTGGACAGCCGCAGCCAATGGAAAGTCCGCCAGGTCAGCCACGAGCGACGGGCCCTGGTCAACGAACTCACCCACAGCTACCGCTTCCTGACCCAGTTCGCCCGCACCGAGAAAACCGTCAGCCTGATCAACAAACGCGATCTCAACGTGCTTGGCCGGCGGCTGTACGCAGCCTTCGAACGCAAGGCCGACAAGGTCGAGTTCATCAACCCCGGCATTGCGCCGGACCTGGCCGAAGACACCCTGACACTGGTCCAGTCACCCAACAAGAAAGAACCGGGGCAGAACCAGTGGGCGCTTTACAACGGCAGCCTCAACGCCCTGGAGTGGGAGAACTTCGCGCCGATCAAGCGCTGCCGCGAGCTGCTGGAACTGCTGACCTGGTGCCATCGCAACGGCGTGATCGACAGCAGCACGCGCCTGGCGCTGCACCCAGGCGACAGCGACCTGAGCGAGTTCGAACTGTTCAACCTGCTGGGCAGCCTGCAACAGTCCATCGCCCTGCCCCTGACCACGGTGGATGAAGCACAGTTGCTGCGCGCCAGCGTGCCCAGCGAAGTGCTGATCCTGGTGAACGTCGGCGTCGACCCGCTCAAGCACCACCGCGACCTGAATATCCTGATGACCACCGAGCGCACCGACTCGCTGAGCTATGCCGGGGTCCGGGAAAACCTGGTGCTGACCCTCGACCAGGTCACGCTCAACAGTTGGAATGAGGTGCTGGTCAACCGTTTTGACGGCGAACACGCCCTGCTCGACTGCCTGCGCGATTACCTCAACGACCTGCCCGTCACCCAGCACCAGCCACGCTTGCAGGTGCGCTGTTTCTGCCACAACCGCGCCCAATTCATTGCGCGGCGCGTCGAAGAAGTCATCGACACGGCGCAGACCCTGCTGCTGAGCAGGCTCAATCACCGCTATCTGCTTCAGGTCCAGCAGCACTATCACGTACTGGAACTGGTGCCCGGCCAGGTCAACCACGTGGCGCTGGGCAGCCTATCGGCGCTGATGGATTACCTGGGCGAGGAACTGACGGCATACAGCCCCTTGCACCTGGACCCGATGGCCCTGGAGGACCACGACCTGGCGCTGATCCTGCCCATGGGCCAGCCCGAGTGCATCCAGGTGTTCTACCGCGTCGACGAAGACGAGGCCGATCTGTACGTGCTCGACGAGTTCAACGCACTGTGGCAACAACACGTGCCTTATCACGACGAACAAAGCCTGCTGGTGCCGCTGCAACGCTTTTTGCAATCGGTGCTGTACCGTCGCGACGCCCTGCTGCCGCTGGATGCCGCCCAGCCGCTGACCCTGGAAACCCTGTACTACCAGCTATTGCCCTCAGGCAGCGGCCGGGCGCGACGGATCGAAGCGCGGCAAGCCCCGCAGATGCTGGTCAACAAGCCGTTCTATGATGTGCAGGCGATCATCGGCAAAGCGGCGCACGGGCAGGTGCATGTCACCCTGTACTGCGATCAGCAGGAGTTTTCCGAACTGGAGCATGGCGACCAACTGTTCCGCGTGGTCGCCAGGGAGATCGTCGAACAGCGCCGCGAAGCCCAGCGCTATCGTTGCTACATCACCGACCTGGACCTCTCGGGCCTGGTGGGCGACGGCGCCTGTTCAAGCAATTTGTACCTGCGCTACAAGGCCGACCTGGAACGCGCCCTGAACGAGGCACTGAACCAGGTCTGAGACGGGTTCAGAACGCGCAGTCGCCGCCATTGACCGGCTGCGACTCGACCTCCAGCAACGTCAGCTTCAGCGTCTTGCCACCCGGGGCCGGCCAGTCGATGTGCTGGCCGACCTTCAGGCCCAGCAACGCACTGCCCACTGGCGCCAGGATCGAGATCCGGCCTTCGTCGGCATTTGCGTCCTGTGGATAAACCAGCGTCAGGTGATAGTCCTTGCCGCTGCTTTCTTCGCGACAGTGCACGCGCGAGTTCATGGTCACGACATCGGCGGGCACTTCTTCGTGGCCCACCACGTTCTCGGCGCGATCCAGTTCGGTTTGCAGCGCAATCACGCCCGGCAGCGTTTCATCAAGGCTGTCGATCAGGCGTTCCAGACGCTGTACGTCCAGACGGGTAAGGGTGATGGAAGGTGTGGTCATGATCCTGGCAGACTCCTTTCTTCTGCACAAAAAAAGCAAAACCCCGCCACAAAAAGGCGGGGTTTTCACGGACCTCGATGGATTGAGGCGTAACCGGACACTACCACAGCTCAATAAATAAACAACCCGGGCCAAATCTACCCACTGTCATGGGGAGCAGAATTACTGTGGCGGGGGGATTGTGGGAGCAAGGCTTGCCCGCGATGAATACAGCGAGGTCTCTCTGGAACCGAGGCGCTTGTATCGCGAGCAAGCTTTACTCCCACAGGGTTGCTAGGCAAGCCTTGCTCCCACGCAGCGGGCGATCACACCAGAGATTTGCGTTTAGCCGCCTCGGCACAGATGACCCGCCGGCGCTCGTCGTCGGCCGAGCGCCATTCGCGGATATCTTCCACGTGGCGCAAACATCCGAGGCAGACCTTCTGTTCATCCAGCTTGCACACGCCCGTACACGGCGACGGCACGGCCGGGCTGACGTTGCTGTAGAGCGGCTTGGATGGCCGTTGCGGGGCGGTCTGGCTCACGCCGTCACAGGCCTTCGAAATCGAGTTCCACGCCCGCCTGCTGCTTGACGATGCGCTCGAGCATTTCGCCCAGTTGCTCTTCGCTCTTGTCGCACATCCAGCGTTCGCTTTCTTCGTCGTAGTCGAAGTGAAAGCCACCGGAGACCGCCGCCAGCCACAATTGCCGCAACGGCTCCTGGCGACTGAAAATCAGCTGGCTGCCGTTCTCGAACTTGACGGTGAGCACACCGGCAGAGACTTCCAGGTCAATGTCCAGGCCACTGTCATCGAACACATCCTCCAGCGTTTGCTGGGTCGCATCGACCAGATCGTGGAAACGGGCTTCAGTCAAACTCATTGCGGCAACCTCGAAAATGTCTGCTCATGCTCAAGCGCCGCAAGATACGGACGCTTCCCGGCGATTGCAAAGGATATACCCACTGACGACCACCAGCGCCGCCGGACGGGCGCCCCGTTGCATAGGCAAGCTGACGGGTGGCCGGTATACTCCGGCGCAATTAAAGCATTTTCAAGGATTTCGCCATGAAGCGCCTGATCTCTTCCCTTGCTGCGCTCGTCGCGGTTGCCTGCCTCGTGACAGCCTGTGGTCAAAAAGGTCCGCTATACCTGCCTGATGACAGCAAGTCCCCTGAAGAACAGGCCAAGTCGTCGCAAGCCAAATCCCACTCGCACGACACCCACACCACCACTTACTAAGGGAACGCCATGGACGCTTTTAACTACCGTGGCGGGGAGCTGTTCGCGGAAGGGGTTGCCCTGTCCGCGATCGCCGAACGTTTCGGCACGCCGACCTATGTCTATTCCCGCGCCCACATCGAAGCCCAGTACCGGACGTTCGCCGATGCCCTCGAGGGCATGCCGCATCTGGTGTGTTTCGCTGTAAAAGCCAACTCCAACCTGGGTGTGCTCAATGTCCTGGCGCGTCTGGGCGCCGGTTTCGACATCGTCTCCGGTGGCGAGCTCGAACGTGTGCTGGCCGCTGGCGGCAGCGCCGACAAGATCGTGTTCTCCGGCGTCGGCAAGACCCGTGAAGACATGCGCCGTGCCCTGGAAGTTGGCGTGCACTGCTTCAACATCGAATCCACCGACGAGCTGGAGCGCCTGCAAATCGTCGCCGCCGAGCTGGGTGTCCGCGCGCCGATCTCCCTGCGCGTGAACCCGGATGTCGACGCTGGCACCCACCCGTACATTTCCACCGGTCTCAAGGAAAACAAGTTCGGCATCGCCATTGCCGACGCCGAAGACGTGTACGTGCGCGCCGCCCAGCTGCCGAACCTGGAAGTATTGGGTGTCGATTGCCACATCGGCTCGCAACTGACCACCCTGGAACCCTTCATCGATGCCCTCGACCGCCTGCTGGCGCTGGTCGATCGCCTCGGCGACTGTGGCATCTACCTGCGCCACATCGACCTCGGTGGCGGTGTCGGCGTGCGCTATCGCGATGAAGAGCCGCCACTGGTGGCCGACTACATCAAGGCCGTGCGTGAGCGCCTCGACGGGCGTGACCTGGCGCTGATGTTCGAACCGGGCCGCTACATCGTCGCCAACGCCGGCGTGCTGCTGACCCAGGTCGAGTACCTCAAGCACACCGAGCACAAGGATTTCGCCATCGTCGATGCGGCCATGAACGACCTGATCCGCCCGGCGCTGTACCAGGCCTGGATGGACGTCACCGCCGTGCGCCCTCGCGATACCGCTGCGCGCAGCTACGACATCGTCGGGCCGATCTGCGAAACCGGTGATTTCCTGGCCAAGGGTCGGGAGCTGGCGCTGGAAGAAGGTGATCTGCTGGCCGTGCATTCGGCCGGTGCCTACGGGTTTGTCATGAGTTCCAACTACAACACCCGCGGCCGCTGCGCCGAGGTGCTGGTGGACGGTGATCAGGCATTCGAAGTGCGTCGCCGCGAGACGGTAGCCGAGTTGTTTGCCGGCGAAAGCCTGCTGCCGGAGTAAGACCATGCTGCTGCGTTTTACCAAGATGCACGGCCTGGGCAATGACTTCATGGTCCTCGACCTGGTCAGCCAGCACGCGCACATCCTGCCCAAGCACGCCAAGCAATGGGGGGACCGGCACACCGGTATCGGTTTCGACCAGTTGCTGATCGTCGAGGCACCCAATAACCCGGACGTGGATTTCCGTTATCGGATCTTCAACGCCGACGGTTCGGAAGTGGAGCAATGCGGCAATGGCGCGCGCTGCTTCGCCCGCTTCGTGCTGGACAAGCGCCTGACCGCCAAGCGGCAGATCCGCGTCGAGACCAAGAGCGGCATCATCGAACTGGATGTGCGCAGCGACGGCCAGATCGGCGTCAACATGGGCGCTCCGCGCCTGGTACCGGCGGACATCCCCTTCCAGGCACCGGCCCAGGCCTTGAGCTATCAGGTGGACGTCGATGGCGCCACGGTGGAACTGGCAGCGGTTTCCATGGGCAACCCCCACGCCGTGCTGCGCGTGGCCGATATCAACAGTGCCCCGGTGCATGAGCTGGGGCCGAAAATCGAGCATCATCCGCGCTTCCCCGCGCGAGTGAACGTCGGTTTCCTGCAAGTCATCGACCGCCACCGCGCACAATTGCGCGTCTGGGAACGCGGTGCCGGGGAAACCCAGGCCTGCGGTACCGGCGCCTGTGCGGCCGCAGTCGCTGCGATCAGCCAGGGGTGGATGGATTCGCCGTTGTTGATCGACCTGCCCGGCGGGCGTCTGTCCATCGAATGGGCAGGCCCTGGCCAACCGGTGATGATGACCGGCCCGGCAGTGCGCGTATACGAAGGACAAGTTCGTCTTTGAGTGAGCCAAACCCATGACCGACCAGCCACAGGTTCCAGCCCCACAGCCCGACGAATCCCCCAGCCTGCCAGAAACCGCAGCCGTGGCGGCTTACCTGGAAGCTCATCCGGACTTCTTCGTCGAGCATGAAGAACTGCTTGCGACGATGCGCATCCCCCACCGGCGCGGCGATACCGTGTCGCTGGTGGAACACCAGATGAAAATCCTGCGCGAGCGCAACATCGAAATGCGCCATCGTCTTTCGCACCTGATGGACGTGGCCCGGGACAACGACCGACTGTTCGACAAGACCCGTCGGCTGATCCTGGCCCTGATGGACGCCAGCACCCTCGAAGACCTGGTCATGAGCGTCGAAGACAGCCTGCGCCAGGATTTCCAGGTGCCCTTTGTCAGCCTGATCCTGTTCGGCGACAACGCCATGCCGGTGGGCCGCTGGGTGACCCACGCCGAAGCGCAGACGGCCATCGGCGGCCTGCTCACGGAAGACAAAAGCGTCAGCGGCAGCCTGCGCGAGCATGAGCTGGACTTCCTGTTCGGCGAAGAACAGCGCAAGCAGATCGGCTCCACCGCCGTCGTTGCCATCGCCCATCAAGGCGTGCACGGTGTGCTGGCCATCGCCAGTCGCGATCCGCAGCACTACAAAAGCTCGGTGGGCACGCTGTTCTTGAGCTACATCGCCGAAGTCACCGGCCGGGTGCTGCCACGGGTTGCCGGTTCGCTGCGCTCGGTACGCTGATAATGGAACGACAGCTGGACGCCTACTGCGAACATCTGCGCAGTGAGCGCCAGGTGTCGCCCCACACGCTGTCGGCCTATCGCCGCGACCTGGAAAAAGTGCTGGGCTGGTGCCAGAAGCAGAACATCGGCAGCTGGGCGGCCCTGGACATCCAGCGCTTGCGCAGCCTGATCGCCCGCCTGCATCAACAAGGGCAATCCTCCCGCAGCCTGGCGCGCCTGTTGTCAGCGGTACGCGGCCTGTATCACTACCTCAATCGCGAAGGTTTGTGCGATCACGATCCGGCCACCGGCCTGGCACCGCCCAAGGGCGAGCGCCGACTGCCAAAGACCCTCGACACCGACCGCGCCCTGCAACTGCTCGAAGGCGCCGTCGAGGATGACTTCCTGGCCCGGCGTGACCAGGCGATTCTCGAGCTGTTCTATTCTTCCGGCCTGCGGCTCTCCGAGCTGACGGGGCTTAACCTGGATCAACTGGACCTGGCCGATGGCATGGTCCAGGTGCTCGGCAAGGGCAGCAAGACTCGCCTGCTGCCCGTCGGCCGCAAGGCCCGTGAAGCCCTGGAGCAATGGCTGCCGCTGCGGGCGCTGACCAACCCCGCCGACGACTCGGTCTTCGTCAGCCAACAGGGGCGGCGCCTCGGCCCGCGGGCGATTCAGTTGCGGGTCAAGGCTGCCGGCGAACGGGAGCTGGGACAGAACCTGCACCCGCACATGCTCCGACACTCCTTCGCCAGCCATCTGCTGGAGTCCTCCCAGGACCTGCGCGCCGTTCAAGAGCTGCTGGGGCACTCGGACATCAAGACCACCCAGATCTACACCCACCTGGATTTCCAGCACCTGGCGACGGTCTATGACAGTGCCCATCCCAGGGCCAAACGCATCAAGGGCGACGAATCATGACCATCGAACTGATCACTTTCGACCTGGACGACACCCTGTGGGACACCGCCCCGGTGATCGCCAGCGCCGAAGCCATACTCCGCCAATGGCTGACCGATAACGCGCCGAACCTGGGCGGCGTGCCGGTGGAGCATCTTTTTTCGATTCGCGAGCAAGTATTGCGCGAAGAACCCGGCCTGAAGCATCGCATCAGTGCACTGCGCCGACGCGTGTTGTTCCGTGCCTTGCAGGAAGCCGGCTACGACCAGTGGCAAGCTTCGGAGCTGGCGGACCAGGCCTTCGAGACGTTCCTGCACGCCCGTCATCAACTGGAGGTTTTCCCCGAGGTGCAGCCCACCCTGGAGATCCTGGCCAATCACTTCGCCCTCGGTGTGGTCACCAATGGCAACGCCGATGTGCGGCGCCTGGGGTTGGCGGACTATTTCAAGTTCGCCTTGTGCGCCGAAGACATCGGCATCGCCAAGCCTGACGCCCGACTGTTCCACGAAGCCCTGCAACGCGGCGGCGCCACGGCGCAAACCGCCGTGCACATTGGCGATCACCCGGGCGACGACATCGCCGGCGCCCAACAGGCCGGCCTGCGCGCCGTATGGTTCAACCCGGCAGGCAAGCCCTGGAATGCCGACCACGCGCCGGATGCAGAAATCCGCAGCCTGACCGAACTGCCAGGGTTATTGGCAGGGTGGCATCGCCAGCGCTGACCCCCGCCCTGTAGCCACTACAGCCCTCTGTGGGAGCGAGCTTGCTCGCGGTGACGGCGGCATATCCAACATCAATGCCAACGGACCCACCGCTTTCGCGAGCAAGCTCGCTCCCACAGGGACTGCGCCTGGCCTGGGGAATGGAATCGCACCCATGAAAAAGCCCGCAGCGACGGCGGGCTTTTTCAGCAAGCAATGAAGCCGATATTCAGATAGGGCGGCTGCCGTACTTGTTGTCAGGCTTCTTGGGTGGATCAGCGACCACGTTGGCCTCCACTTCCTGCACCTTACCGCCCCTGGCCAGGAATTCCTCCATGGCCTTGGCGAGCGCATCACGCTCCTTGTTCTTGGCCTCTACGCTCGGCAACTCGTCGACCGAAACGGCCGCCTTCGCCTTGCCTTTGGCGGTAGGAACCGGAACATCGGCCCCATCGTCGTCGGCAACGTCTTCCGCCGCCGCTTCAAGGCCTTCTTCGGTCTCGTCTTCGTCGCCTACTTCGAGGTCGTCGTTTTCCAGATCATCGTCGCTCATGTTCTACCTCATGACTTGCGAAAAGCAGATTAGTTATAGCCCAGCTTCGCCATCAGTTCGAAGGCTGCCAGAAAAAATTCAACATCCGCCGGCAATCAGCGGTTACGCCCCATCACCGTACAAGGTGGCGAGGACTTTACGAGCACCGCCGTGATCACGATGCTCGCCCAGATAAACACCTTGCCAGGTACCCAATGCCAGCCGTCCCGCCGTGACCGGCAGGCTGATCTGGCAGCCGAGCACACTGGCCTTGAAGTGCGCCGGGAGGTCGTCCAGGCCTTCGTCGTTGTGCTCATAGTCGGCGGTTCCTTGTGGGATCAACCGATTGAAAAATCGTTCGAAGTCTCGACGTACCGCCGGATCGGCGTTCTCGTTGATGGTCAACGAGGCCGAGGTATGCTGCAGCCACAGATGCAACAGACCGACACGACACGCCTGGAGTTCAGGCAGGCCGGCAAGCAACTCGTCCGTCACCAGATGAAAGCCCCGGGGCCTTGCCCGCAGGGTTATCAGCGTCTGTTGCCACATACAGATCTCCGCACGTTCGGCGCGCATTCTAGCGCGCTCTGGGAAAAAACAAAGGGCCTAATATTCTTGCTTCGGTGTAAGCCTTTGGCGGTATAAAAACCTGTGTCGCATCCACAACAAAAGGCGTCGGAAAAACCGCTGCACCTTGTGAGCAATGACAAATTCCAGACAAAAAAATGCCCGGCGAACCGGGCATTTTTTTATTGCGTGCGCTTACAGGTTGTAGCCACGCTCGTTGTGCTGGGCCAGGTCCAGGCCCACGGCTTCTTCTTCCTCGGTGACACGCAGACCCATGACGGCGTCCAGGACCTTGAGGATGATGAAGGTGACGATCGCGGTGTAGACCACCGTGAAACCCACGCCCTTGAATTGAATCCACACTTGCGCACCGATATCGGTCACGGTGCCGAAGCCACCCAGGGCCGGTGCTGCAAACACACCGGTCAGGATCGCGCCGAGGATACCGCCGATGCCGTGTACGCCGAAGGCGTCCAGGGAGTCGTCGTAGCCGAGCTTGCGCTTGAGGGTAGTGGCGCAGAAGAAGCACACCACGCCTGCTGCCAGGCCGATGACCAGAGCGCCCATCGGGCCCACGGTGCCGGCAGCCGGGGTGATAGCAACCAGGCCCGCCACCACGCCCGAGGCGATGCCCAGTGCGCTTGGCTTGCCGTGGGTGATCCACTCGGCAAACATCCAGCCCAGCGCCGCCGCAGCGGTCGCGATCTGGGTTACCAGCATCGCCATGCCGGCGGTGCCGTTGGCCGCGACAGCGGAACCGGCGTTGAAGCCAAACCAGCCGACCCACAGCATGGCCGCGCCCATCAGGGTGTAACCCAGGTTATGCGGCGCCATTGGCGTGGTCGGGAAGCCTTTGCGCTTGCCCAATACCAGGCACGCCACCAGGCCTGCGATACCGGCGTTGATGTGCACCACGGTGCCGCCAGCGAAGTCCAGCACGCCCCAGTCCCACAGCAGGCCGCCGTTACCGGACCAGACCATGTGGGCAATCGGTGCATACACCAGGGTGAACCACACGCCCATGAAGACCAGCATGGCGGAGAACTTCATCCGCTCGGCAAATGCGCCGACGATCAGGGCCGGAGTGATGATGGCGAAGGTCATCTGGAAGGTGATGAACACTGCTTCAGGGAACAGCGCCGCCGGGCCGGTCAGGCTGGCTGGCGTGACGCCTGCCAGAAACGCTTTGCCGAAACCGCCGATGAAGGAATTGAAGTTGACGACGCCCTGCTCCATGCCGGTGGTGTCGAACGCAATGCTGTAGCCATAGATGACCCACAGGATGCTGATCAGACCGGTAATGGCAAAGCACTGCATCATCACGGAAAGAAGGTTTTTCGACCGAACCATGCCGCCGTAGAACAGCGCCAGGCCAGGGATGGTCATGAACAGTACAAGAATCGTGGCCGTGAGCATCCAGGCGGTGTCGCCGGAGTTCAGGACTGGGGCTGCCGCTTCTTCTGCCATGGCCAGGCCAGGCATTGCGAAGGACAACAGGGCTCCTAGCCCTGCGAATTTACGCAGAGTCATATTGTTTTCTCCTGGGGCGTTGGGTTTGGCGGCTTAGATGGCGTCGGTATCGGTTTCGCCGGTACGGATGCGGATAGCCTGTTCCAGATTGACCACAAAGATCTTCCCGTCACCGATCTTGCCGGTGTTGGCGGCCTTGGTGATTGCCTCGATCACCCGATCAAGATCCTTGTCGTCAATGGCGACATCGATCTTCACCTTGGGCAGGAAATCGACCACGTACTCCGCGCCGCGATACAGCTCGGTGTGACCTTTCTGCCGACCGAAGCCTTTGACCTCAGTAACGGTAATGCCCTGCACGCCGATCTCGGACAACGACTCGCGCACGTCGTCCAACTTGAACGGCTTGATGATGGCAGTGACTAGCTTCATGAAACTTTCTCCCGAATTGGTGGACTTGCCCCAGGAAAACAAACCCGACTCAAGTCTAAGCGCAGTGCCTGGCTTTGTAACGCGTCGTCGGCCCAAGTTGCCCGACAGGTGCCAGTTAACCGATCCTGACGAAACTCCCCGTTCCGCCTGCTGCACTGCATTCGTCACAGCGACTGCATCAGTGCATGGGTCATCAGCCTCTAAGCAGAAACCTTGCCATCTGCACCAAACCCTCTGATTTCAGTCTCTTGGCCACCTGCTCGACGTGCGTTGCGCCAAGAACCGCAGCGATACGCACAACAACGGTGCAGCCACGCCCGGGCCTATGCGCGAAAAGCGTGCATCCCTGGCTTGCGAATTGACTATAGACACTGCGTGATACACTGCCCGCCATTGTTTTCAGGACACCTGCCATGCTTGCGCCCAAAGACCTCCTCGACGCCCTGAGCGGCCACGCCTCCCGCATCTTGAGTGGCGACACGCCGCTGCCCAAAAGCGAAATCGAAAGCCAGTTCAAGGCCCTGCTGCAAAGCGGCTTCAGCAAACTGGACCTGGTAAGCCGGGAAGAATTCGACAGCCAGATGGTTGTGCTGGCCCGGACCCGGGCGCGGCTCGAGAGCCTGGAGGCCAAGGTTGCCGAGTTGGAAGCGCGACTGGCTCCGGCACAGGAATAAGCCACGAGCCGGCGACATACGCCCGGTCACCCAGGCGTATTCACCCCGACGGGTCAGAGACGGAAACGGCCGACCAGGGTATTGAATGACAGGGCCAGGTTGGACAGCTCCTGGCTCGAAGCATTGGTCTGGTTCGCCCCAGCCGCAGTCTGGGTCGACAGATCCTGGATATTCACCAGGTTGCGATCGACCTCACGGGCCACATGGGCCTGTTCCTCGGACGCCGTGGCAATCACCAGGTTACGGTCATTGATCTGCGAAATACCGTCGGCAATCTGCTCCAGTGCCTCGCCAGTGGCCCGGGCCAGACCCTGGGTCTCGGTCACCAGCGCCTGGCTCTTGCCCATGGCATCAACCGCACTGTCGGCACGGTCCTGCACCGAGTGAATCATGCTCTCGATTTCACCGGTAGACGCCTGGGTCCGCGCCGCCAGGGCGCGAACCTCATCGGCCACCACGGCGAAGCCGCGACCCTGCTCCCCGGCGCGGGCCGCCTCGATGGCCGCGTTGAGCGCCAACAGGTTGGTCTGTTCAGCGATCCCGCGGATCACATCCAGCACCTTACCTATATCGCGAACCTGCACGGCAAGGTCCCTGACCAGCTCGGTAGACGAAGTAATTTCCCGGGTGGCGTTGTTGATCGCCTGCACCGCGCTACGGGCCTGATCACGCCCCTCGCTGGCCTGTGTGCTGGTCGATTGCGACGCCTGTGAAGTGGAGACCGCGTTGCGGGCCACTTCCTCGACCGCCGAAGTCATCTCGGTCACGGCCGTGGCGGCCTGCTGGATTTCATCATTCTGCCGAATCAAGGCACGACTGCCATCATCGGTGACCGCCGTCAGTTCCTCGGCGGCAGAAGCCAACTGGTCCGAAGCGCTGGCAATCTGCTGGATGGTGGTCTTCAAGCTCGTCTGCATATCGCCCAGGGCCTTGAGCAATTGGCCGGCCTCGTCGCGACCACGACTGGTGATGTGCTGGGTCAGGTCGCCCTGGGCGATGCGTTGCGCGCAATCGACCGCCGTGGCAATCGGTCGGCTGATCAGACGGCTGATAAACACGCCCAACAGCAGCGCGGCGATAAAGGCCACGACGATGCCGCTGTACAACACGGTCTTGGCGGTCACCTCCTGCTGCGTGGCGGCCTTGGCGTCTTCGCTGATCTGGCGATCATTGGAGTCGATCATGATGGTCAACTGGTCCATCACCTTGCGATAGGTTTTCTGCAGGTCACCCAGCAGCAGGGTGCGGCCGTTCTCCAGGTCGCCAGCCGCCATCATCGCCACGTACTGCTGAACCATGGCCTGGTAGACCGGCCAATCGCGGGCCATCTGGTCGCCGGCAAGGCGCTCGTCTTCAGCCAGGATCCCTTTACGGTAAGCGGCGAAAGCCTGTTCGCTGGCCAACTGATTGGCTTTCATCGAGGCAAGAAACTCATCCTTCATGCTCTGCGGGGCGTTGCCGGCGGTAGCGACATACAGCCGGTACATGTCGCGCGTCTGGCCGACCGCCTTGGTCTTGGTCTGCGACGTGTTGGCGACCGAGACCAGATTGTTGTTGAACACCCCCTGCAAACGTGTCGACAGCGCGGAAACACCACTGACGCCAAGCATGCCCACGGCGAGCGTGATCAAGGCACAGAGGAAAAACGAGGTGATCAGTTTGGTCGATAATTTTGCGTCATTGAGCCAGTTCATCGGTGGATCCTCATGGACTGCTGGTCCAGCAGCCCTGTTATGTGTGCATTTCCCTGCCCCGCGTAACGCCAGGTAAGGGCCTGTGTCCGGATTCCATCGCCGCTCGGGTCCGCCTGCCGACAGGACACTGTTGGCGCGACGCTTGATGGTTTTTTCGTCGTGACGTCGTACAACATCACAAACATACAAGCCAAAACCCCTGTTCCCCCTCAAGCTGGATGGAGCGACTTCCTTTCTCTCCCGCCCATTGCGCTCACGACGCTCTTGGCCATTACACTTCTGAAACACCTGAACTAGAGCCATTTCACAAAAACAAATAAATGATGGCTCTTAGCCATATTCATTGAGAAATGTTACATCATGTGAAATATCGATCGCAATGTAAGACATCGTACAACATCACAAACCTTAACGAACCGAGCCAACGGTCACGCGTCGAAACCCAACCGTGAGGAGTTACACATGCATCCGCAGAGGAGGGACCTGTCATTGCCCGGCGTGCGCAAGGCCAAGCCCATGAGGAATATGCTCGCGGGCGGCCTGGCCCTGTTGACGGTCAGCCTGGCGACCCACGGCGAGACGCTCGACACCAGCGCCTCGCCCGGCAAGCGACTGGCCGTGACCGCCGATTGCGTGGCCTGCCATAGCACCCGCGACGGCAAGCCTTTTGCCGGCGGTTACCCGCTCAACTCGCCGATGGGCGTCATCTACTCGACAAACATCACCCCCTCCATGAGCGCCGGCATCGGCCATTACAGCCAGGCAGACTTCGCCCGCGCCATGCGCGACGGCGTGACCCCGGACGGCACCCACCTGTACCCGGCGATGCCCTACACCTCCTACGCGAAGATGACCGACAGCGACGTCGCCGCCCTGTACCGGTACTTCATGGATGAAGTCGCGCCGGTGGATACGCCCAGCCCCAAGACCGAGCTCGATTTCCCGTTCAATATCCGCGCCTCGATGCTCGGCTGGAACGCCCTGTTCCATAGCCAGAAACGCTTCGAGGCGGATCCGGGCAAGTCCGCGCAGGTCAATCGCGGCGACTACCTGGTCAATGCGCTGGCTCACTGCGACACCTGCCATACCCCGCGCAACAGCCTGATGGCTGCAGATAACGCCAAGGCGCTTTCCGGTGGTTCGCTGGGGGCCTGGTACGCCCCGAACATCACTTCGGACAAGACCAGCGGGATCGGTGCCTGGTCGAGCGATGAGCTCGTTGCCTACCTGCGCAGCGGCCATGTGGAGGGCAAGGCGCAGGCAGCCGGGCCGATGGCCGAGGCAATCGAGAACAGCCTGCAATACCTCGGCGAAGATGATCTCAAGGCCATCGCCGCCTACCTGCTGCAGACCCAGCCGATCGCCACTGGCGAACGCCAGGCCCGCCATACCTTCGGCCAGGCGTCGAACGACGAACTCAGCCTGCGCGGCGGCAAGCCGCAGGACAATCCGGGCTGGCACATCTTCAGCGGCACTTGCGCCAACTGTCACCAGGCCAACGGCGAGGGCACCCGCGAGTACCCCTCGCTGTTCCACAACACCGCGACCAGCCGCCGCGACAACCTGATCGCGACCATCGTCCATGGCGTACACCGCGAAGTCGACGGCGTGGCAATCGACATGCCGGCCTTCGGTCCCACTGCACTGTTCACCGATCGCCTCGACGACCAGCAGATCGCCGATGTCAGCAACTACGTCCTGTCCCGTTACGGCAATGCCGGACTGAGCGTGACCGCCACCGATGTGGCACAGGTACGCGAAGGCGGACCCAAGGCTCCCATCACGGTGCTGGCACGATACGGCGGACCGACGCTGGTGGTGCTCGGCCTGCTGATCCTCCTGGGGCTTTACAGGCTCAAGGCTCGTCGCCGACTGCAGGAGGCCTGAGCAATGGAGACTTCAATGACCGACCAACACATGCCCGTTTCATTCACCCCCACCGACCGACTGTCCCGCCGCAGCCTGCTGCGCGGGTCGGTCACCCTGGGCCTGGCGGCCCTGGTCGGCGGCCTCGGTCCCTGGCAATCGGCGATGGCCGAAGGCGACCAGGACTTTATCGTCCTTTCGCAATTTCTCGTCAGTCGCCCAGTCAGCCCGCTCCTGGCGGCGCGCTACTACCGCGCCCTGAGCCGCCGCGCACCGAACTTCACGGGCAATGTCGGCGCCCTCAGGCAGATGATCGACTGGCAAGGCTTCAAGCATGTGGACGAATACCTGGCCCAGGCCAACCCGGACCCATCGTTGAAGGCGACTGCGACCAGCATTATCTCGGCCTGGTACCTGGGCATCGTCGGTGAGCTCGCCGACGCCGAGCTGATCAGCTACCGCGAAGCGCTGATGTATCGCCCGACCCACGGCATTCTCATCATTCCAACCTACGGTGGTGGCCCCGACTCCTGGGGTGCCAAGCCAGCCAGCACGCAGGATTTCAAACTATGAGCAGCGTTGTTTACGACGCCGATGTGGTCGTCATCGGCTCCGGCGTGATGGGTGGGCTGATTGCCAGCGGCCTGGCCAAGGCGAACAAATCCGTGATCGTCCTCGAGGCGGGCCCACGAGTGAATCGCCGCGACATCGTCGAGGCTTTCCGCAATGCGCCGGTCAAGCTCTCGCTGGCCAACGCCAAGCTGCAGGGTGCCGGCTCGCCCTATCCGAGCCTGCCCCATGCGCCCTCCACCTATGGCGACTACCTGCAACAGGTTGGCCCGGTGAAGTACAACACCTCCTACCTGCGGGTGGTTGGCGGCACCACTTGGCACTTCGGCTCCTCGCTGTGGCGCATGCTGCCCAATGACTTCCGCCTCAACTCCCTCTACGGGCGCGGGCGCGACTGGCCGATCAGCTACGACGAATTGGAACCCTTCTATGCCCGCGCCGAGACCGAGCTGGGCGTGTCCGGGGTCGACGGCCAGGATGAAAGCGGCCAGGGCGGTGCGGCCTATCCACCGCGCTCGATCCCCTATCCGATGGAAGGCCTGAAGCCCAGCTACATGTTCAAGCGTCTCTCGAGCCTGTTGAGCAAGGGCGGCTACAACCCGATCCTCGAACCCAATGGTCGCGCCACCCGCCCTTATGGCAAACGCCCACCGTGCGCGGGCAACAACAACTGCAACCCGGTTTGCCCGATTGCCGCCAAGTACGACGGTTCCATGCATATCGACGAGGCCGAGCGCCATGGCGCCAAGGTCCTGGACAATTCGGTGGTGTACCGGATCGAGGCCGGCGACGACGGCAAGATCAGCGCGATCTGGTACATGCGCCCCGACAAGACCCAGCATCGCCTGAGCGCCCGCTACTTCGTGCTGGCGGCCTATGGCATCGAATCGCCGAAGCTGCTGTTGATGTCCACGTCCGAGAAATATCCCAACGGCATCGCCAATACTTCCGACCAGGTCGGCCGCAACCTGATGGACCACACCGGCGTGAGCATGAACGTGATGACCAAGGAAGACATGTGGCCCGGCGAAGGGCCGACTCAGTTGCTGGTGTACCTGAACAGCCGCGACGGCGCGTTCCGCAAGGACTACCCGAGCTATAAGATCAAGGTCCGCAACACGGTGCCCACCTCGCAGATCACCACCAACCTGATCGCCAAGGGCGTGTTGGGCTCCAAGCTCGACGAACAGATCCGCCTGCAGTCGGCGCGCTCCTTGAACTGGGCGGTGGACTTCGAAACCCTGCCACTGTCGGAAAACCGCATCACCCCAAGCAAAACCCGCTTCGACGCAATTGGCCTGCCGGTACCGGAAATCTACTACAGCGTTCCCGACTACTGGCATGCCGGCAAGGAGAAGGCGCTGGAGGACCTCAAGCAGTTCGCCCACCTACTCGACGCCGACATCCTCAGCACCGACGTCAACTTCCAGAACCGCCAGCACATCATGGGCACCACCATCATGGGCGACGATCCGAAAAACTCGGTGGTCGATCGCGACTGCCGTAGCCACGACCACGTCAACCTGTTTATCGCCGGGACCAGCGTGATGCCGTCATCGTCCTGTGTGAACCCCACGTTGACAGGTGCCGCGCTGAGTATTCGTATCGCCGATCAATTGCTGAGGGAGGTATAGGGCCTGTTCAGCCATCCGCCACCCGCTGAGATGGGGCCGGGGCCTGTGTCAGCGGCAACTCCAGGATAAACAGCGCGCCCCTGCCCGGCCCGGCGCTCTGCACGGTCAGATCGCCACCCATCTCGTGCGCCGCCAGAATGCAGCTGTGCAAACCAAAGCCGTGGCCGTCGACACGCGTGGTGAAACCGTGCTCGAACACCCGTGCAAGATTGTCCTGCGATATCCCCTCGCCATTGTCCTCGACCTCAACTCGCACGCGCCCCTCGTCAACGACCTTCAGGCGCAGGATGATCTGCGGCGGCCGGTTCGCCCCCGCATCCAGCGCCTGCTTCGCGTTGTTGATCAGATTGACCAGGATCTGCAGCACTCGATGCTTGTCCAGGGGCATTTGCGGAACATCGCTGAACTCCTTGATCAGCGTGATGTGGTGGCGGGCCAGGGACACATCGCAAATGCGCACGACATCCTCGACCAGCTCACGCAACGAGCCCGGCTCCAGCACGCTGGCGTTGCCGGCGTAGGATTGCTGGGTGGCGACGATTTCCTTGATGTGGTCGATTCTGCGGGTCAACTGCGCCAACTCGGCGATCATGCCCTGCTGCTCGACGGCCAGCGCGTCGGCCAGCTTGTCGAGATAGTCCGGTAGCGCGCGACCTTTCGGGTCGCTGCTGATGAAGTCACCGAGGTCATCGGGATGCTCCTTCATCAACTGGGCTACCTTGGCCACCCCTGGCCCCTTGGAGGTGTGCACCTTCTCGTACAGGACCTGGGCTGACACATTGACACTATTGAGCACATTGCCCACGTTGTGCAGCACATTGGTGGCGATCTCTGCCATGCCGGCGCGGCGCGCGGTGGTGACCAGTTCAGCCTGGGCCTCGCGTAACTCGTCGTTGACCTTGGCCAATTGCTGCGGGCTGGGGATCTTCAGGGCCGCCGGCACCAGCCGGACCAACAGGATGGCGGTAATCACCGAGGCAATCGCGGTGATCACCTTGACCAGCGCTGTCAGCCAGTAATAAGGCTGCCAGATGGTCAGGATCTCCATCACATGGCTGGTCCCGCAAGCCAGGATAAACACGCCAAAGGCCGCGAGCATCCAGTCAAACGGCACGTCCTTGCGCTTGTGGATAAAGTACAGGAGCGTGAAGGGGATGGTGACGTAGGACAGGGCGATCAAGCCATCTGCGATCACATTGGTCCACAGCAGATCCGGACGCCACATGTAGCAATGCCCGTGGGGCATGAAGCGCTTGTCGGTTAACAGAGCCAGCAGATCGTTCATGGCTACTTCCTCGCTGTGCCGTTGATACCGCCAAGTGCCGACTGGGCAAATCGCAGTCTAGCAGAGGGCCCTTTCCGGGCATTTTGCGTGGCCAGGTGAGGCGGTGATATCCGCTACCGCATCACGCCTGGCGCCCCTCGGCTGTCACTTGCCCTCGAAACATCCTGCCAAATTTTCTCCCTTCAATTTCCCCGCCCAAGTTCATCCCCACGACTAATCTTCCAGAGCCGCAGGACGCGGCGCCCTATTCACTCAAGGAACGATTCATGTCGCTTGCCATCGTCCACAGTCGCGCCCAAGTAGGGGTCGAGGCTCCTGCCGTTACCGTTGAAGTCCACCTGGCCAATGGCTTGCCGTCGCTGACGATGGTTGGCCTGCCGGAGGCGGCGGTGAAGGAAAGCAAGGATCGGGTGCGCAGCGCGATCATCAATTCGGGGCTGAATTTCCCGGCACGGCGCATCACCCTGAACCTGGCGCCGGCGGACCTGCCAAAGGACGGCGGGCGCTTCGACCTGGCCATCGCCTTGGGGATCCTGTCGGCCAGCGTGCAGGTGCCAACCCTGACGCTGGATGACGTGGAATGCCTTGGTGAACTGGCATTGTCCGGCGCGGTACGACCGGTGCGCGGGGTATTGCCCGCAGCGCTGGCGGCGCGCAAGGCCGGGCGCATCCTGGTGGTACCGCGGGCCAATGCCGAGGAGGCCTGCCTGGCCTCGGGGTTGAAGGTGATCGCTGTGGACCATCTGCTCGAAGCGGTCGCGCACTTCAATGGGCACACACCGGTCGAGCCTTTCGTTTCCAATGGGCTGCTTTCGGCCAGCAAGCCCTACCCCGACTTGAACGAAGTACAAGGCCAGGCCGGAGCCAAGCGGGCCTTGCTGATTGCCGCCGCGGGGGCTCATAACCTGTTGTTCAGCGGGCCACCGGGCACCGGCAAGACGCTGTTGGCGAGCCGCCTGCCGGGGCTGTTGCCACCGCTGGCCGAGAGTGAGGCGCTGGAGGTCGCGGCCATCCAGTCGGTGGCCAGTTGCGTGCCGTTGAGTCATTGGCCGCAGCGTCCATTTCGACAGCCGCACCATTCGGCTTCCGGGCCCGCGCTAGTGGGTGGCGGGTCAAAACCGCAACCGGGAGAGATCACCCTCGCCCACCATGGCGTGCTGTTTCTGGATGAACTGCCGGAATTCGACCGCAGGGTGCTGGAGGTCCTGAGAGAGCCGCTGGAATCTGGGCACATCGTGGTTTCTCGCGCCCGTGACCGAGTACGCTTCCCGGCGCGCTTCCAGTTGGTGGCGGCGATGAACCCCTGCCCCTGTGGATATCTTGGCGAACCCAGCGGCCGCTGCTGCTGTACACCGGACATGGTGCAGCGCTACCGCAACAAACTCTCCGGCCCGCTGCTGGACCGCATCGACCTGCACCTGACCGTCGCCCGGGAAGCAACGGCGTTGAACCCCAGGAGAGAATCCGGAGACGATACAGCCACGGTCGCCGAGCAGGTGGCCGAGGCCCGGGAGCGTCAGCATAGACGCCAGGGCTGCGCCAACGCCTTCCTCGATTTGCCGGGGTTGCGTCAGCATTGCAAGTTATCCACAACCGATGAAACCTGGCTGGAAACCGCCTGCGAACGGCTGACCCTGTCGTTGCGCGCCGCCCACCGCTTGCTCAAGGTCGCCCGGACGCTGGCAGACCTGGAGCAAGCGGCGTGTATCCGCCGCGAACATCTGGCCGAAGCACTGCAGTATCGGCCGACTAGCTCCTGAACCGCCTTATGGTTTGCTCAGGTCCACCAACGGCGTTTCCCGCACCTCGGTTTTCTGACCGTTCTGGATGGTATCGATGCGCTTGAGGGCCTTATCCACAGCGCCCTTGTCCGCCAACAGGCTGTAGTGGATCTGGAACTGCTTGTGTTCTTTCGGTGCGATGGTGGGGACCAGACCCAAGGGGCGCTGATACCGACGGTTATAGGAAAAACTGGTGCCTGGCTCCAGACCGGTCACGTAGCCCTGGCCTTGGGTGTCGGTGTTTTTCCACAGGGAGAACACCGGAAGCGTGCTGGTGTTGAAGCCCACTGACACACCGAGGCTACCGGCCTTGTTGTGCAGCACGGTGAGTGTGTCGCCCTTGGCGTCGGCGTATGGCACGACGTTGTAGACGGTTTCGTCGTAATCCTTGGTGGGACCCCGGTAGGTTTGCCAATCGGACAAATCGCCCTTGGCCTTGTCGTTGAACGGCGAGACCTGCTTGACCGGTGCCACGAAACGGGCGCCCTGCTCCAGGAACGGCGTGCTGAAGTTGCTGTGGTAGAGCGCCTGGTACTCCTTCGGATAGTCACCGTTGTTGGTCAGCGTGTCGCTGAGCGCGAACGTCACGCTGCCGGGCTCGGTGACCAGTTCGGTCTGCACCGAGAAGTCGACCTTCTTGAACGCCTGCTCCTTCAACTCGCCGCGCAGGGTGATGGCGTAAGGCGGTTTTTCATCAATGTGCAACGTGACTTTGTTGGCTGGAATGTTGGCGGCGCGGCCATGCAGGGTCAGCAGCTCACCGTTGTCCATGCCGGGATGGCCGACCCACTCGTAGCCGCAACGGGTGACCAGCTCGTTGAAACCTTCGAGCCAGCCCAGCCCGCCTCGGCCGTTGAGTTCGATGAACGCCGGATTGACCACCTCCTTGACGGGCGAATCCCAACCCATGCGCACATTCCCGACCGAAGCCTGCAGCACGTTCATGCCACGGGTCGGTACGACTGACAGCTTCAGGGTGCCATTGTCGATGTCGACGATGCTGACGCCTTCCTGGCGGCCGCCGTGCAGGGTGCGCATCGTCACGGAAAAGGGTTTGCCGGTCTTCACGCCGAGTTGCTGGCTGGTGATTTGCCAGGGTTGAGCGGCTTTATCCGTATCCAGCAGGACGTAGTCCCAAGCCATCGCATGGGAGGCAGCGCCCAAGGCGCCAAGGGTGATGAGGAGTTTGAGCGGAGTCATGGTCACGACCTTTTATTGGAGTTGTGCGGTTTTTATAGACTTGAAGAAACGTTTCAGCAAGCTTAAAAACAGCAATATTCCTAAAAAAGAAACGACACCAGGGTGGTAGCTTTTGTGGGAGCGAGCTTGCTCGCGATAGCGGTGGGTCAGATTGAGATGATGTTGGCCGGGAAGCCGTCATCGCGAGCAAGCTCGCTCCCACAGGGGTGCGGGTGAACTTGCTCGTGACGGGACGCCTCAGCGGAACCGATCAACCTCTTGGCGCAGGTCCTGGGCCAGCTTTTCCAGTTCCTTGGCGGTGAGTGCCAGGTTCGAGACCACTTGGCGCTGTTCGCTGTTGGCCATGGCGATGCTTTGCAGGTTGCTGCTGAGCAGGGTCGCGGTGCTGCTTTGTTCCTGGGTGGCGGTGGTGATCGCCGCAAATTGCTGACCGGCCGAGCGGCTTTGCTCGTCGATGCGGGCCAGGGCCGTGGCCACGTTGGCGTTGCGCGACAGGCCTTCCTGCATCAACAGGTTGCCCTGCTCCATCGTGCTGATGGCATTGCCGGTTTCCTGCTGGATGCTGTTGATCATGCTGGAAATTTCGTCAGTGGCCTGGCGGGTGCGAGAAGCCAGGCTGCGGACTTCATCGGCCACCACGGCGAAACCACGGCCCTGCTCGCCTGCGCGGGCAGCTTCGATGGCGGCGTTCAAGGCCAGCAGGTTGGTCTGCTCGGCGATCGAGGTGATCACACCCACGATGCCGCCGATTTCCTGGGAACGCTGGCCCAAGGTATTGATGACCGTGGCCGTGCTGTTCAGCGCACCGGCAATTTGTTCCAGGGATGACGATGCTTCGTCCATCGAGGTCCGGCCAATGCGGGTTTGCTGGGCGTTTTCCTGGGCCAGGCGCTCGGTGTTGCCCATGTTGTCGGCAATGTTCAACGAGGTTGCGCTGAACTCTTCCACTGCGCCGGCCATACTGGTGATTTCGCCGGATTGCTGTTCCATGCCTTCATACGCCCCGCTGGACAACCCGGACAGCGCCTGGGCACGGCTGTTGACCTCCTGGGAGGCCTTGCGGATGTGCTCGACCATGGTCGACAAGGCCTGGCTCATCTGGTTGAAGGCACGGGCCAACTGACCAATCTCATCATGGCTGGACACGTTCAGGCGCACGCTCAGGTCACCGGCGCCCAAGGCTTCGGCCTGGCGTACCAGATCGCCGAGCGGTGCCAGTTTGCTGCGCAGCAACCACATCGCCGAGCCGACCGCCAACAACATCGCCAGCAGGCTGCCAATGGCCAGTTGCGTACCGACGCTCCAGGTCACGGCGCGAATCTCGGTTTTGGGCATGCTCGCCACCACCGCCCACGGCCCACCTTCGAACGGTACGGCAACGCTGTAGAAGTCTTCGGCGGTATCGGTCCAGAACGCGCCCTTGCCCGGTTTCTTGACCAGGCCAACGATGGTCGTGCTTGCCTGGTCCAGCGCCTGGACGCCGGCCGGTGGCACCAGCCACTTGTTTTGTTCGTCCAACAGCGCCAGGGAACCGGTCTGGCCGATGCGGAACCGTTTGAGGTTCTCGAACTGCGTGTTCTGCGCATCGGTGTAGTCGAAGCCTACGTACAGCACGGCAATGATCTTGCCGCTGCTGTCGCGTACAGGCGTGTACTGCGACATGTAGTAACGTCCGAACAGCAAGGCTCGACCAATGTAACTCTGCCCGCTGACCACCGGACCATAGGCAGGGCCGGCGCGGTCGAGCACAGTACCAATGGCCCGCGTACCGTCCTGCTTGGTCAATGACGTGCTGACGCGGATGAAGTCGTCGCCACTGCGCACGAAAACCGTGGCAACCCCGGCGGTCATCGTTTTGAAGTCATCCACTTCCTTGAAGTTGTTGTTCAACACTTCGCTGCCCAGGCTCAAGCCTGGGGTTTGTACGCCCGCCACCGTCACTGGCTGGTCCGGATGCACGCTCAGGCCCGCGCTGAAGCGCTTCTCGAACAGACCGGCCAACCGCTGGGTGCTCTCGCGCAGGGTGCTGTGGAAGGTATTGAGCTGATCGGCCATCAGGCGCGCTTCGCTGGCCAGGTGTTCTTCACGGGTGGCGAGGTTGGCAGCGTCCAGCGAACGCAGGGCAAAGACAGTACTGCCGGAGATCACGACCGCCAATATCACAGCGAGGGCAAGGCCTAGCTGTGAGGCGATCCGGGCACGGGGTTGAGACATGACGGCTCCTGGCCGAGAGACCGGATCATCCTGATCACGCTCGCACGCTCGGCATTTTTCGAATGAGGTGTAAGTTGGCCCTTTCTGCACGAAGGTTCCATCCTCACAAATTCGGCGGCAAAGCCAAATACTTGAGCGGTTCGCAAGGATTAATGCCAAGTGGCTAGCACACCAACTGCAACGTTTCAGCCCAAACGCTGCACGTCGGGTAATTGCATGGCCTTCACCTCACCCTGGAGAAAGTCGCTAAGCCGGCGCAAACGTTCACCTCCCGGTCGGGTTTTCGGCCAGACCAGATAATAGTGTTCACCGCTGGCGACAGCCGTCGGCCATGGCAGGCTCAGGCGTCCCTGGGCGACATCCTCGGCCACCATCAACAGATCACCCATGGAGACCCCATAGCCACGTGCGGCCGCGATCATGCCCAGCTCCAGGGTATCGAACACCTGCCCCCCCTTGAGCGAGACCTTGTCGGACAGGCCCATGCGTTGCAGCCAATTGCGCCAGTCCCGGCGATCGGGCGTGGGGTGCAGCAGTTCAGCGCTGGCCAACCGCGCCACATCCCAGGGCTGGTCGTTCAACAGGTTCGGCGCGCCCACTGGGATCAATTCCTCGGGAAACAGCAAGCTGGCTTCCCAGTCCGCCGGAAAATGCCCGTTGCCCAGCAATACGGCGCAATCGAAGGGCTCGACGTTGAAGTCCACTGAATCGATGTCCATCCAGGCACTGGTCAGTTGTACCTCGTTGCCAGGCTGCAAGTGCCGGAAGCGACTCAAGCGCGCCAACAACCAGCGCATGGTCAGCGTGGAAGGCGCCTTCATGCGCAGGATGCCATCCTCGCCATGCAAAGTGTGACAGGCCCGCTCCAGCGCCATGAAGCCCTCACGTACGCCCGGCAACAGCAACCGCGCCGCCTCGGTCAATTGCAGGTTGCGGCCGCTGCGCAGGAACAGCCGACAGGCAAAGTGATCTTCCAGCGTGCGAATGTGCCGGCTGACGGCGCTCTGGGTGATCGACAGCTCTTCAGCGGCGCGGGTGAACGAGCTGTAGCGCGCCGCGGCTTCGAATGCCCGCAGCGCATAAAGAGGAGGAAGACGACGAGACATCGCAAAAGCTCCATGGCGTTGTTTGCAAACCCTACCAGAAACGCCTCCAGCATGAGTTTTAATCATGCCAGCGATCTTTTTTATCCCTTTGTGCAATCCGCCGAGAGCGCCGAGAATCGTTGCTTTACTGCCTTGTTTGAACATGGAGCGTGATGATCATGCAGCATCCAGTGCGTACTGAACTCTGGGCCATCCTGCGGCTGGCGGGGCCGTTGATTGCCTCGCAGTTGGCGCACATGCTGATGGTGCTCACCGACACCGTGATGATGGCGCGCCTGAGCCCCGAAGCCCTGGCCGGCGGCGGGCTTGGGGCGGCCACCTATTCGTTCGTGTCGATCTTCTGCATCGGCGTGATCGCCGCGGTGGGCACCCTGGTCGCGATCCGCCAGGGCGCAGGCGATGTCGAAGGCGCCACCCGGCTGACCCAGGCCGGACTGTGGCTGGCCTGGCTGATGGCGCTGATGGCCGGGTTGCTGTTGTGGAACCTCAAGCCAGTGCTGCTGATGTTCGGCCAGACCGAAACCAACGTGCTGTCCGCCGGACAGTTCCTGTTGGCGCTGCCGTTCGCCCTGCCCGGCTATTTGAGCTTCATGGCCCTGCGCGGCTTCACCAGCGCCATCGGCCGGGCCACACCGGTCATGGTGATCAGCCTTGGCGGGACGGTGGCCAACTTCCTGCTCAACTACGCGCTCATCACCGGCATGTTCGGCCTGCCGAAACTCGGCTTGATGGGAATCGGCCTGGTCACGGCCATCGTCGCCAACTGCATGGCCCTGGCGCTGGCCTGGCATATCCATCGGCACCCGGCCTACCGTGCCTATCCATTGCTCGACGGTCTGTCGCGACCCAATCGCCAGTACCTCAAGGAACTGTGGCGCCTGGGCCTGCCGATTGGCGGCACCTACGCGGTGGAGGTCGGGCTGTTTGCGTTCGCCGCGCTGTGCATGGGCACCATGGGCAGCACGCCGTTGGCAGCCCACCAGATCGCGCTGCAAATCGTCTCGGTGGCGTTCATGGTGCCGGCCGGGATGTCCTACGCCATCACCATGCGCATCGGCCAGCACTACGGTGCCGGGCAACTGCTGATGGCACGCCTGGCCGGTCGGGTCGGGATTGGCTTTGGCGCGGCTGCCATGCTGGCGTTCGCCATGGTGTTCTGGCTGCTGCCCCATCAATTGATCGGCTTGTTCCTGGACCACGACGACCCGGCGTTCCGCGAGGTGATCAACCTGGCCGTGAGCCTGCTGGCCGTGGCGGCGTGGTTCGAGCTGTTCGATGGCACACAAACCATCGCCATGGGCTGCATTCGCGGGCTCAAGGACGCCAAGACCACCTTCCTGGTGGGGCTGGGTTGCTATTGGCTGATCGGCGCGCCGGCGGCGTGGTGGATGGCGTTCCACCTGAACTGGGGGCCGACTGGCGTCTGGTGGGGCCTGGCCCTGGGGCTGGCCTGCGCGGCCGTGAGCCTGACTGCGGCGTTTGAATGGAAGATGAAGCGGATGATTCGCAGTGAGCCCGGGCGGCGGCGTTTCGAGGCCATCCAGGCCGATTGAGATGTATCCCCCTGTGGGAGCGAGCTTGCTCACGATAGCGGTGTGTCCGTCAAAATAAATGGGACAGACCGATCGCCATCGCGAGCAAGCTCGCTCCCACAGGATTTTGTGTCAGCTGATTTCCAGCATCGATTGCTGATCACCTTCGAAGGTCAAGTACTCAACCAACTCCGGCAACGGCAACGGCTTGCTGATCAGGAAACCCTGCACCTGATCGCAACCGAAGCCGCGTAGCAGGTCCAGTTGCTCCTGGGTTTCCACACCTTCGGCCACCACTTCCAGGTTGAGGTTGTGCGCCAGGTTGATCATCGCGTGCACCAGTTTGCGGTTCTCTTCGCGCTGCTCCATGCCACCGACGAAGCTCTTGTCGATCTTCAGCAAGGCGATCGGCAGGCTGTTGAGGTGCACGAACGAGGAGAAACCGGTGCCGAAGTCGTCCAGGGAGAAGCGCACTCCCAGGCGGCCCAGGGCATCCATGGTCTGCTTGACCAGCTCGCTGCGGCGCATGACGGCGGTTTCGGTGAGTTCGAACTCCAGCCATTGCGCCTCGACACCCCGCTCGGCAATCAGCCGGCTCAAGGTCGGCAGCAACTGGCTGTCCTGGAACTGTCGGAACGACAGGTTGACCGCCATGTGCAACGGCGCCAGCCCCCGCTCGCGCAGGGCCTGCATGTCCCGCAGCGCCCGGGAAATCACCCAATAGCCCAGCGGCACGATCAGGCCGCTCTGTTCGGCCAGCGGCACGAACTCACTCGGTGGCAGCAAGCCACGTTCGCCGTGACGCCAGCGTACCAGCGCTTCGAGGCCGACAATGTGGCCGCCATCGAGGTTCAGCCGTGGCTGGTAATGCAGTTCCAGCTCGTCACGGCGCAGTGCCCGGCGCAGTTCGCTTTCCAGGTCGGCGAGGCTGCGGGCATTGCGATTGATGCGCTCGTTGAAGATATGAAAGGTGCAGCCCTGGGTGCTCTTGGCCTGCTGCATGGCGATGTGGGCGTGCCACATCAGCGGATCGGCACCGGCCTGGGCGCGAGCGTGGGCAACACCCAGACTGCAGCCGATCAGCAGGCTTTCACCATCCACCCAATAGGGTTCGGCCAAGGCTTCGGTAATACGCTCGGCCATCCACTCGGCCCGCTGTGGTGCGCGGCGGGTGTCGATCAGCAGGGCGAATTCATCACTGCCCAACCGCGCCAATTGATCGCCGGCCTCGAGCGAGCCCTTGAGCCGCGACACCACTTGCAGGATCAAGCGGTCACCGGCCTGGTGGCCGAGGGCGTCGTTGGCGTGACGAAAGTTGTCCAGGTCCAGGTGACCGAGCGCCAGGCCACGGCCGTCGTTTTCCGCCAGGCGCGCCGCCAGCAGCGTCTGGAAACCCTGGCGATTGGCGATGCCCGTCAATGGGTCCTGTTCGGCGAGGCGCTGCAAGGTGTTTTCCAGCACGCCGCGTTCGCGCACATGGCGCAGGCAACGACGCAGGGTCGCGCTGTCGAGGACATCGCGCACCAACCAGTCGCTGACACCGTCGGGGGCAACCGCCGGCTCGTGCTCAAGCAACAGGATCGTCGGCAGGCTGCAACGGCCCGGCGCCGGCTGCAATGCCGCAACGGTCAGCAACACCGCGTTGCGATTATCTTCGAACAGGCTGCTGACTGACTCCCAGTTCGGGGCGCTGATCAACACGACCGAGGGCCCCAAGGGCGCCAGGCACTCGCGCAATATTGCTGACCACGCAGGCTCTTGGGCCAATAACAGCAAACGCAAGGGTTCGACAGGCGTTGACAAGCTGACTCCCTAGACTCTGCAAGGTGGTAGGCGCCGGGCATTATGACGCGCCGATGGGCAATGACCAATGCCAATGGTTCTCAAACACGCGGTTTTGGTGGTTTTTTTCCCCTCAAATCCTGCGCTGGACGCAATTGGCCCCACATCCTGCGTGAAAGTAGCAGAAGCGGCAAATGACAATGCGCTGTGCGTCACAAGTCGGACAGAGCAGCACAATTCTCTGAGCCTGTTAAAATGCCGGCCCATTTCGCAAACGACTCCCTGACTCTGTCATGTCCCGACTCAATCCCCGGCAGCAAGAAGCCGTGAACTATGTCGGCGGCCCTCTTTTGGTGCTCGCCGGTGCAGGCTCCGGCAAGACCAGCGTAATCACCCGAAAGATCGCGCACCTGATCCAGAATTGTGGCATCCGCGCCCAGTACATCGTCGCCATGACCTTCACCAACAAAGCCGCCCGGGAAATGAAGGAACGGGTCGGCGGCCTGCTGCGCGCTGGCGAAGGCCGCGGCCTGACGGTCTGCACCTTCCACAACCTGGGCCTGAACATCATCCGCAAGGAACACGCGCGGCTGGGCTATAAACCGGGCTTCTCGATTTTTGACGAGACCGACGTCAAGGCCCTGATGACCGACATCATGCAGAAGGAATACTCGGGCGACGACGGCGTGGATGAGATCAAGAACATGATCGGCGCCTGGAAAAACGACCTGATCCTGCCGCCCGAGGCTCTGGAAAACGCCCGCAACCCCAAGGAACAGACCGCCGCCATCGTCTACACCCACTACCAGCGCACGCTCAAGGCGTTCAACGCGGTGGACTTCGACGACCTGATCCTGTTGCCGGTCAAACTGTTCCAGGACCACGCCGACATTCTCGAAAAATGGCAGAACAAGGTCCGCTACCTGCTCGTGGACGAATACCAGGACACCAACGCCAGCCAGTACTTGCTGGTGAAGCTGCTGATCGGTACGCGCAACCAGTTCACCGTGGTAGGCGACGACGATCAGTCGATCTATGCCTGGCGCGGCGCGCGGCCGGAAAACCTGATGTTGCTCAAGGAAGACTATCCGTCGCTCAAAGTGGTGATGCTGGAGCAGAACTACCGCTCCACCAGCCGCATCCTGCGCTGTGCCAACGTGCTGATTTCCAACAACCCCCACGAGTTCGAGAAACAACTGTGGAGCGAGATGGGCCACGGCGACGAGATCCGCGTGATCCGTTGCCGCAACGAAGACGCCGAAGCCGAACGCGTCGCCATGGAAATCCTCAGCCTGCACCTGCGCACCGACCGGCCATACAGTGATTTTGCGATCCTGTACCGCGGCAACTACCAGGCCAAGCTGATCGAGCTGAAACTGCAGCATCACCAGATCCCTTATCGCCTGTCGGGGGGCAACAGCTTTTTCGGACGCCAGGAAGTGAAGGACCTGATGGCCTACTTCCGCCTGATCGTGAACCCGGACGACGACAACGCCTTCCTGCGGGTGATCAACGTGCCGCGCCGGGAAATCGGTTCGACCACCCTGGAAAAACTCGGCAACTACGCCACCGAACGCAAGATCTCGATGTACGCCGCCACCGACGAAATCGGCCTGGGCGAACATCTGGACAGCCGCTTCACCGACCGCCTGGCGCGCTTCAAGCGTTTCATGGACAAGGTTCGCGAACAGTGCGCCGGGGAAGATCCGATTTCGGCGCTGCGCAGCATGGTGATGGACATCGACTACGAGAACTGGCTGCGCACCAACAGCTCCAGCGACAAGGCTGCCGACTACCGCATGAGCAACGTCTGGTTCCTGATCGAGGCGTTGAAGAACACTCTGGAAAAAGACGAAGACGGCGACATGACGGTCGAGGACGCCATCGGCAAACTCGTGCTGCGCGACATGCTCGAGCGCCAGCAGGAAGAGGAAGACGGTGCCGAAGGTGTGCAGATGATGACGCTGCACGCCTCCAAGGGCCTGGAATTCCCCTACGTATTCATCATGGGCATGGAAGAAGAAATCCTGCCGCACCGCTCCAGCATCGAGGCCGACACCATCGAGGAAGAACGGCGCCTGGCCTATGTCGGGATTACCCGGGCCCGCCAGACGCTGGCCTTCACCTTCGCCGCCAAGCGCAAGCAATACGGCGAAGTGATCGACTGTGCCCCCAGCCGCTTTCTCGATGAACTGCCGCCGGATGACTTGGCCTGGGAAGGCAACGACGACACGCCGACGGAAGTCAAAGTCGTTCGCGGCAACAGTGCCCTGGCCGATATACGCGCGATGTTGAAGCGTTAGAATCGACTACTTTTTTTCACCAGGTTGTTTACCCAATCCAGACGCTGAAGGCGTCACCAGAGGAGGCTTCATGGAAGCCCTGCACCAGAAAATTCGCGAGCAAGGTATCGTGCTTTCCGATCAGGTCCTGAAAGTCGACGCGTTCCTGAACCATCAGATCGACCCGCAGTTGATGAAGCTGATCGGCGATGAATTTGCCGCGCTGTTCAAGGACTCGGGCATCACCAAGATCGTTACCATCGAAGCCTCAGGGATTGCCCCGGCAATCATGACCGGGCTGAACCTGGGCGTACCGGTGATCTTCGCCCGCAAGCAACAGTCCCTGACCCTGACGGAAAACCTGCTGTCGGCCACCGTGTATTCGTTCACCAAGAAAACCGAAAGTACCGTCGCCATCAGCCCGCGTCACCTGACCAGCAGCGACCGAGTGCTGATCATCGATGACTTCCTGGCCAACGGCAAAGCCTCCCAGGCGCTGATCTCTATCATCAAGCAGGCCGGCGCCACCGTCGCCGGGCTGGGGATCGTGATCGAGAAGTCATTCCAGGGCGGTCGTGCGGAACTGGATGCCCAGGGCTATCGGGTTGAATCCCTGGCGCGGGTGAAGTCGTTGGCCGGTGGGGTCGTGACCTTTATCGACTGACCCTGTGCCTCCTGTGGGAGCGAGCTTGCTCGCGATAGCGGTCTGTCAGACACATTTTGTGTACCAGATTCACCGCTATCGCGAGCAAGCTCGCTCCCACAGGGGTTTCAGGTGGGTCGCCAAGGCGCAGTCGCCTTGAGCCCCGCCAGCAGCAACCGTTGAAACAACTCATCCTTCAGCCCTTCAGGGCTGGCCAGCTGCATCCGCTCCAGATGCCCGGCAAACTCCCATGGCTCCGGCGCATCGAGCGCGGCCTTGCCCAATTCCAGGATCTCGGTGAGTTTGAACTTGCTCTTGAGCCAGTTCAGCGCCCGCAACAGGTCCCGCTCGACCTCGTCGAAATCACACCCCAGGGGGTATTCGGGAAACAGGTTCGGATGGCGTGCCTGGATCGCCTGCAAGCGTTCCGATGTGTTGTCGGCGAAGCGCGGATCGAGGCGGAAATCCTTCGGCAATTTGCCGGCGGTTTGCGCCTGCTCGATCAACCCGGGCTGGAAGCGTGAATCGCTGATGTTCAGCAACGCCTCGATCACCGCGGCGTCGGTCTTGCCTCGCAGGTCGGCAATGCCGTACTCGGTCACCACGATGTCGCGCAAGTGCCGGGGAATCGTGCAATGGCCGTACTCCCAGACGATATTCGAGCTGATCTCGCCCCCGGCCTCACGCCAACTGCGCAGCAGCAGGATCGAACGCCCGCCCTCCAGCGCATGGCCCTGGGCAACGAAGTTGTACTGCCCGCCCA
>NZ_JAHBCZ010000021.1:0-73027 GCF_019956035.1 Pseudomonas sp. A-RE-22 | reverse complement strand
AGTGGAGAGGTGAGTGGCAGCATGGGCTCCCACACGTGCTTTAAGCACTTCGGGCGTTCAGCTTGCCGCCCACCGCTCTCACCTTCAGTCTAATCGCAGCGCAAGACACAAGCGGGCTTGCTCGCGATGGCGGCGGCACAGCCAACATCACCACTAGCTGATCCACCGCTATCGCGAGCAAGCTTTGCTCCCACAACGGGTTGCGGGTGGAGGTGAAATCTGCGGCCAACCGAGAACCCAATGTGGGAGCGAGCAAGGTTTTTTGGCGGGTGGCGGCGGATCAGCAAAAAAAAGCCCGCAGTGTGAGCGGGCAAAAGGTGTCGCAGGTTAGATCGAGCCTCAGAGCACGGCGGCGATGGCCCGGCCAACATCCTGGGTCGAGCCTTGTCCACCCAGGTCGGGGGTGATGGGGCCTTCGGCGATTACTTGTTCGATGGCCTTGAGAATCCCATCATGGGCCGCGCGGTAGCGTTCATCGCCGTTACCCAGGAAATCGAGCATCAAGGCGCCGGACCAGATCATCGCGATCGGGTTGGCGATGTTCTGCCCATAGATATCCGGCGCCGAACCATGCACCGGTTCGAACAGCGATGGGTAGCGGCGCTCCGGATCGAGGTTGGCCGACGGTGCGATGCCAATGGTGCCGGCACAGGCCGGGCCCAGGTCGGAGAGGATGTCGCCGAACAGGTTCGACGCCACCACCACATCAAACCGGTCCGGCTGCAAAACAAAGCGAGCGCACAGGATGTCGATGTGTTGCTTGTCCCACTTCACATCCGGGTACTGCTCGGCCATCAATGCCGTGCGCTCGTCCCAATACGGCATGCTGATGGAGATGCCGTTGGACTTGGTGGCCGCTGTCAGGCGTTTGCGCGGTCGGGTCTGGGCCAGGTCGAAGGCGAACTTCAGGATGCGGTCGACGCCTCGGCGGGTGAACACCGACTCCTGCAGCACGAACTCATGCTCGGTGCCTTCGAACATCTTGCCGCCGATGGAGGAGTATTCGCCCTCGGTGTTTTCACGGATCACCACGAAGTCGATGTCCCCCGCCTTGCGCCCGGCCAGGGGACACGGCACGCCCGGAAACAGCCGCACCGGGCGGATGTTCACGTACTGGTCGAAGTCGCGGCGGAACTTGAGCAACGAGCCCCACAGGGAAATATGATCCGGCACCTTGTCCGGCCAACCCACGGCGCCGAAGTAGATCGCGTCGAAGCCCTTGAGTTGTTCGAACCAGTCGGAGGGCATCATCTGCCCGTGCTCCAGGTAGTAATCGCAATGGGCCCAATCGAGCACTTCGATGTCCAGCGACAACTGCCACTTTTTCGCGGCTTGCTCCAGTACCCGCAGCCCTTCCGGCAGGACTTCCTTACCGATGCCATCGCCGGCAATCGCAGCGATTCGAAATGGTTTGCTCATCAATCGTGGCTCCCTGGTGTCTGTTCAAATGACGGTCGCATCACAACCCACCGATGTGGAAGGCTTTGACTTCAAGGTACTCGTCCAGGCCGTACTTGCTGCCTTCGCGCCCCAGGCCCGACTGCTTGATGCCGCCGAAGGGCGCGACTTCCATGGAGATAAGCCCGGTATTGAGTCCGACCATGCCGAACTCCAGCGCCTCGCCGAAACGCCATGAGCGGCGCAGGTCCTGGGTGAAGTAATAAGCGCCCAGGCCATAAGGCGTGGCATTGGCCAGGGCCAGGGCCTGCTCTTCAGTAGTAAAGCGCATCAGCGGAGCCACCGGGCCGAAGGTTTCTTCGTTGGCCAGCAACATCCCGGCGTGGGCCTCCCCCAATACCGTTGGCTGGACAAACTGACTGTCGCCCTCGGGGACACCGCCACAGAGCAGACGCGCGCCCTGGCTCAACGCATCGTCGATGTGCCGGGCGACTTTGTTCACCGCAGCGAGGTTGATCAGCGGGCCGATCATCACGTCAGCCTCCAGCCCATTGCCGACCTTGAGCTTGCCCACCTCCTCTACCAGGCGCGCGGCGAAGCGTTCGTAGATACCGTCCTGCACCAGGATGCGGTTGGCGCAGACGCAGGTCTGGCCGGCGTTGCGAAACTTGCTGAGCATGATGCCGGCCACCGCCTGCTCCAGGTCTGCATCGTCAAACACGATGAACGGCGCGTTGCCGCCCAGCTCCAGGCTCAAGCGCTTGATGTGCTCGGCGCTCTGGCGCATCAGCAAGCGCCCGACCGCCGTAGAGCCGGTAAAGGAAATCTTGCGTACCGTCGGGTTGCCGGTCAGCTCTTCGCCGATACCGGCCGGCATGCCCGTCACGACATTGAACACGCCGGCCGGAATCCCGACCCGCTCGGCCAACACCGCCAGGGCCAAGGCCGACAAGGGGGTCAGGTCCGAGGGTTTGACGATGACCGGGCAGCCGGCCGCCAAGGCCGGAGCGCACTTGCGGGTGATCATCGCATTGGGGAAATTCCATGGGGTGATCGCGGCACAGACACCCACCGGCTGCTTGAGCGTAAGCAGGCGTCGGTCGCCGCTGGGCGCCGGGATGGTCTCGCCATAGACCCGACGGGCCTCTTCGGCAAACCATTTGGCGAAACCGGCCCCGTAGCGGATTTCACCTTTGGCTTCGTTCAACGGCTTGCCCTGTTCACAGGTCATGATCAGCGCGAGGTCGTCGAGGTTGTCCATCATGGCTTGATACCAGCGCTCCAACAGCGCTGCACGCTCCGCCGCCGGACGCGCGCGCCACGCTGGCCAGGCGCGCTCGGCGGCCTCGATGGCACGCCGGGTTTCCACGCCTTGCATCGCCGGTACACGGGCGAGCACCTGACCGGTGGCCGGGTCAATGACGTCAAGGGTGGCGGCGTTGTCGGCGCCGATCCACTGGCCGTCGATGTAAGCGAGTTCTGCCAACAGGCTGGGGTCTTTCAATCGATTCTTGAGCATGGTCGCGTCCTGTTCCGAGGTGATTCCAGTCTAAGGAGATGCCACGGGGCAGGATGCTGAAAGCGGGGTTTGGGCAGTGTTGGATGCTGAAGTTTCGAGGTGGGACGGCAGGCTCTACCGAGGCCCCAGGCTAAGCACCGAACACTGAACACTGAACACTGAATACTGAATACTGAATACTGTGGGAGCAAAGCTTGCTCGCGATGGCGGTGGATCAGGCGACATCGATCAAGACCGTGTCATCGTTCATCGCGAGCAAGCTTTGCTCCCACAGGTGTGCTCCCATAGGTGTGTTCCCACAGGTGTGCTCCCACCTTTTGTTTTGTGCAGGGCTTAGATTTTCAGCGAGCCGAGCAACCCTTCCAGAAACCGCTCCCCGGCCTCCATCTGGCTGATCTCGATGAACTCGTCGGGCTTGTGCGCCTGTTCGATCGAGCCTGGGCCACAGACCACCACGGGCACGTCCAGGCGCTGCTTGAACAGGCCGCCTTCGGTGCCGAAGGAGACCTTGGCGGTGCCGGTGTCCGGGGTGGCGAAGTTTTTCAGGAAGCGCACGGCTTCGACGCTCGGATGGGTGTCGAGGCCCGGATAGACGTTGAGGGTTTCGATCTCGATGTCCGCGACGCTGGAGAGCTTTTTCGCCTCGCGCACAATCACCTCGGCGCGCTCGCGCAGTTGCTCCAGGAACAGGTCCAGATCGTCGTCCGGCAAATTGCGCACTTCGAAATCCAGGGTGCACAGGTTCGGCACGATGTTCAGTGCCTTGCCGCCGACAATCTGCCCGACATGCACGGTGCTGTAGGGCACATCGTAATCCGCGTCCTGGGCGCCTTGTTCCTGCAATTGCTGCTGGCTCTGGCGCAACGCCGCGATGAAATCGCAGGCCACGTGAATCGCATTGACCGAGCGCGGTGCCAGCGATGAGTGCGCTTCCAGGCCGCGACAGTAGGTGCGATAGGAGCCCTTGCCCTTGTGGCCGAGCACGAACTGCATGTTGGTCGGCTCGCCAATCACACACAGAAACGGTCGCACCGGCGCCAGGTGCAGCACATCGAGCAAGCGCCGCACCCCCACGCAACCGATCTCTTCGTCATGGGAAAGCGCCAGTTGCAATGGCCGGTTCAAGGAGTGGTCAGCGGCATCGAGCATGGCGTCGATGGCCAGCGCAATGAAACCTTTCATGTCACAACTGCCACGCCCGTACACCCGTCCATCGCGCACGGTCGCCTGGAACGCCGGAACGGTCCAGGCCTGCCCCGCCGCCGGCACCACGTCGGTGTGGCCGGACAGCAGGACCCCGGGCAACTCACGCGGACCGGTGCTGGCGAACAGGTTGGCCTTCTTGCCGCTCTCATCCTTGACGATCAGCGACTCGATACCCTTGCTCAGCAACAGCTCGCGCACGTACTCGATCAGGGCCAGGTTCGATTCTGAAGAGACCGTTTCAAACGCCAGCAGGCGTTCGAAAATGGCTAACACGCGGGGTTTCATGAGGCCTTGCTCCGTTGCTCGGCGGAAAGGGCGAACCGGCGGATGGAGAACGGCTCGATGAAGGTTCGAGTGCTGCCGGTGCTGATCAGTTCAGCCATGACATCGCCAACGCCCGGACCGAGCTGGAAGCCATGGCCGCTGAAGCCGAACGCATAGTACAAGCCATCGACGTTGCCACTGGGCCCCATCACCGGCAGGGAATCGGGCAGGTAGCCTTCGATGCCGCTCCACACGCGGATGATGTTGAGATTGCCGACACCCGGCAGCAGGCGACGCATCTGGTCCAGTTGGTTGAGGATGCTGCGCGGCTCGACATAGGCCCGGCGGTTGAGCATGTCCGGCTTGCAACGATAGCCGCCGCCGATGACGATATTGCCCCGGGGAATCTGGCGAAAATAGATCACTTCTTCAGGAATCTTGGTGTACACGCCGATCACCGTCGGCAAGGCATAAGGCACCGGTTCGGTGACGGCCATCTGCGGTCCGTTGGGCTCCAGCGGCACTGGCTCGCCGAACTGCGCCGAGAGCTTCTGGCCCCAGGCGCCCGCAGTAATCAACAGTTGCGCGGCGCTGAACTGACGACCATCGGTGGTGCTGATGCTGAACCCGTCACCGACCTTCTGCACCTCGGCCACCTCGGTGCGTTCCTCGATGCGCGCACCGAGTCGCCGCGCCGCCCGGGCAAACGCCGGGGCGGCCAGACGCGGATTGGCGTGACCGTCGTGGGGCGCATAGGAGCCGCCCTTGACGTCCTTGCCGAGAAACGGAAAACGCGCATGCAGCTCGCTGCCGCGATAGATCTGCAAGTCCAGTTGCGCCGCTTCCGGTGCCGCTGCGTAAGCCTCAAGCTCGGGTATTTCATCCTCGCGATAACACACGCGCATGTGCCCACTGGCGATGAACTCCAGGTCGTCGTCGATCAGCTCCGGCAAGCGTTTCCACAGCGCCCAGGACCGGTTCGCCAGTTCCAGTTGCCCGAGAAAACGCCCCTGGCGCCGCACGTTGCCGAAGTTCACGCCGCTGGCGTACTGCCCGATCTGGTCACGCTCCAGCAGGATCACCGACTGCCCCCGTTGGCGCAGGAAAAACGCTGCCGCCGAACCCATCAGGCCGCCGCCGACAATCACCACATCGGCTTTATTCAGCGTCATGGCGTCACCTCCCGAGTGAGCATCGAAAGTGGTTTCACGGGGGCCTGACCACGCTGGCGCCCCACCTCCTGCACTTGAACACCCGCTGCTGCCGCAATCACTTCGGCCCCGGCCTGGGAGCAATAACGCCCCTGGCAGCGGCCCATGCCGACCCGGCTGAACGCCTTGGCCCGGTTGACTTCACAGGCGCCCTTTTCGCTGACCGTGCGGCGCAGTTCGCCGGCGCTGATCATCTCGCAGCGGCAAACGATGGCCTCGTCCGGCAAGGCCTTGGCTTGTGCCGCTGGCCAGGGAAACGCCTGGGCCAGGCCGAGGCGAAACGCATCCATTACCTTGAGCGCCTGGCGCTGTTCGGCGACGAGTGCGGCGTCCACCGGCTGCTGCAGGTCGCTCAACAACGCCAAGGCGACCAGGCGCCCGGCATGCTCGGCTGCATCGGCGCCACGGATCTTCGAACCATCACCGGCGGCGTAGACACCGCTGACCGAGGTCCGCCCCTCCTCGTCCGTGTCCAGCAGCCATTGGCTGGAGACCTCGTCAAAGCGCAGGCGGCAGCCCGCCAGGTCGGCCAGTTGGGTTTCCGGGCGCAAGTGATAACCCAGCGCCACCGCGTCGCACGCCACCGTCAAGGTTTCCCCGCTCGCGCTACGAACCCGCACGCCGCTGACACCGGTGGTCGCCTCGCCCAGAATTTGCAGCGGCGAAATACCCAAGTGCACAGCAATCTTCGCCCGGTACAACTGCGCCAACAGTTTCATGCCGGTGAGCAGCAAGCTCGGGCGCGCCATGAGTTTGGGCAAGGCTTTGATGCGCTGGCCCAGCGGCGATGTGTCCAGCACTGCCGCGACGTTGGCGCCGGCCTTGAGGTATTGGCTGGCGACCAGATACAGCAACGGTCCGCTGCCCATGAACACCACGCGGTGGCCGATGGAAACCGCCTGGGTCTTCAAGGCGATCTGCGCGCCGCCGAGGCTGTAGGTACCGCCCAACTGCCAGCCCTCGATGGGCATCAGGCGGTCGGTGGCGCCGGTGCAGAGGATCAGCGCGTCGTAATCCACCGTCGTGTGCTGGCCCTGGCTGACGCAGCACAATTGCCCGGGTGTCAGGTTCCACACCAGGGTGTCCGGACGGTAGTCGATCTGCGGGCGCAAGCGGTCGAAGCTTTCGTGCAGGTCACGGGCCTTGTCCGCCTCGGTGCCGTACAGCGTGGCGTAGCTGCGGGTGAACCCTTCGGGCTGGCGCCGGTAGATCTGCCCGCCATCGCGACGGTTTTCGTCGAGCAGGATCGGCTTGAAGCCCGCAGCGACCAGGGTCTGGGCGCAACGGACGCCGGCCGGTCCGGCGCCGACAATGACGACTCGATGCGTGTTCAGCCGCGCAGTGGCCATATCGCCTCCGGTTGTTGAGTAATGATGTCCAGCCCTTCGCGCACTTCATTGGAGCAAGCTCGCAGGCGCTCGCCGCCGCGGGTCCAGACCCAGCAATCCTGGCAGGCGCCCATCAGGCAGAAACCGGCCCGGCTGCCCGGATCGAATTCCGACTGGCGCAACGCCGGGCCGTGGGTCAGCAATGCGACCATCAGGGTGTCGCCCTGCAACGCCTCGACCGAGACGCCATCCACTTTCAATTTGACGACGGGCCGGCCCTTTTCGGCCAACCTCACGAAACGCGCGTTCATGCGTAGGCTCCCACGATCATGCTGTTTGAATCCTGTTGGCGCTTGAGCAACTCGGCACTGTCGTGATGACAGAGCACCTCGCTGCCGCCGTCGATAATCCGCCGGGGCGGCGCGGTGTGGTTGCACAGGCCGTCGACCCGCGCCGGGCAGCGATTGAGGAAGGTGCACAGCTCCGGCCCCTCCGCGCGCGCGCCCAACGCCGGCAGCGTGCCGCAGGTGGTGGCGCCACAACTTTCCAGCCAACCCTGACGCATCTCCGGTACCGAGTGGATCAGCAGGTCGGTGTAGGGATGGAACGGCGCCTGGGCGAACGATTGCCGGCTACCCTCTTGAACCTTATGGCCGCTGTACATCACCACAATGTCGTCGCACAGCGCCCGCACCGTGGAGATGTCATGGCTGATGAACAAGTAGGACACCCCCAGTTGCTGGCGCAGGTCGCGCAGCAGTTCGAGAATCGCCGCGCCGACCACGGTGTCGAGGGCCGAGGTCACTTCATCGCACAGGATCAGGTCTGGTTTGGCCGCCAGCGCCCGGGCCAGGTTGACCCGCTGTTTCTGTCCGCCGGAGAGTTCGCTCGGGCGGCGCTCGGCCATGTCCCGTGGCAGACGCACCAGGTCGAGCAATTCGCCGATACGCTCACGCAGCGCCGCGCCCTTGAGGCCGAAATACATCTTCAACGGCCGGCTCAGGATGGTGCTGATGCTGTGCATCGGGTTGAGCGCGGTGTCGGCGTTCTGGAACACCATTTGGATGCGCCGGAACTGTTCATCCGTGCGCTCGGACAGGCTGCCGCCCAGCGGCTGACCGTCAAACGTCAGCCCGCCCAGGGCCGGGGTCAACAGCCCGGCCACTACCCGCGCCAGGGTCGATTTGCCCGAGCCTGATTCACCAATCACGCCGATGGCCTGGCCCCTGCGCACGGTCAGGTCGATGTCTTCGAGCACCCGGATCGCCGGCATGCCGTGCTGGTTCTTGTTGCCGTAGCCAGCGGTCAGGCCCTTGATGGTCAGCAGCGGCGTGTCTTCGGCCACACCGCATGGCGGACGAATCGTCGTGTCCGGCCGTGCCGCCGCCAGCAGGCTGCGGGTGTAGGCGTGAGCCGGGCCCTTGAGCAGCGGCGCGGTGGCGCTCTGCTCGAAGATCTGCCCGCCGTTGAGCACCACGATCTGGTCGGCCATCTGCGCCACGACGGCCAGGTCGTGGGACACGTAGACCGCCGTCGCGCCACGTTCGCGCACCACCCGCTTGAACGCACGCAACACGTCGATCTGGGTGGTCACATCGAGGGCCGTGGTCGGCTCATCGAGCACCACCAGCAGCGGATCGCTGATCAGCGCCATGGCCGCCATCACTCGCTGCAGTTGCCCGCCGGACACTTGGTGGGGATAGCGTTGACCGATACGTTCGGGATCCGGCAGCGCCAGGTCGCGGAACAGTTCGATGGCCTTGGCTTCGAGCACGGCACGGCTGCCCAGGCCATGGATCAACGCGCCTTCCACCACTTGGTCGATGAGTTTCTTGGCCGGGTTGAACGCCGCCGCGGCGCTTTGGGCGATGTACGACACCCGATTGCCGCGCAGGCCTTGCAGCTCGCGCTCACTCAAGGCGAGCATGTCGTGCTCGCCAATCTGCACCACCCCACCCGCCAGGCGACAACCGCGCCGGGCATAACCGAGCAGCGCCAGGGCGATGGTGGTCTTGCCCGAACCGGACTCGCCGATCAGCGCCAGCACTTCACCTTTCTCCAGGGAGAAACTCACGCCCTTGACGATCTCCACCTCGCTGCGCTCGCCACAGGCGACCACACGCAGGTTCTCGACTCGGATCAACTGGCTCATATCAATGGCCTCCCGTACGTCGGTTGCGCCGCGAAGACAAGCGGTCGATAAACAGATTGACGCCGATGGTCAGGGTGCCGATGGCCAGGGCTGGAATCACGATGGCCGGCGCGCCCTGGTTGAGGCCGCCGATGTTTTCCCGCACCAGCGAACCCAGGTCGGCATCCGGCGGTTGCACGCCCAGGCCGAGGAAGCTCATGCCGCTGAGCAGCAGGACGATGAAGCCAAAACGCAGGCCCAGGTCGGTCAGCACCGGGTTGAGCATGTTCGGCAGAATTTCCACGCAGGCGATGTACAGCCGGCGTTCGCCACGGGTGCGGGCCACTTGCACGTATTCCAGGGCCTCGATGTTCACCGCCATGCTGCGGGCGATACGAAACGCCCCCGGCATGAAGCTGAGCACCGCCGTGCAGACCAGCAGGGTCACTGACGAGCCGAACGCCGAGACCATGATCAGCGCGAGCATCTTGCTCGGGATCGAAATGAAGGCATCCATCAGGCGGCTGATCAGCTCATCCAGCCACTTCGGCGAAACCACCGACAGCAACGCGCAACTGGTGCCCAGCCCACTGGCCAGCACCGCCGCCACCAACGCCAGGCCAACGGTAAACTGCGCGCCCACCAGAATGCGGCTGAGCATGTCGCGGCCCAGGTAATCGGTGCCCAGCGGATAAGCGGCACTGAGGTTGTCGAAGACATTGTCGGAGACCACTTCCCCCACCGGGTGCGGCGCCAGCCATGGCCCGAAGATAGCCACCAGCAACCAGATCACACACATCGCGGCGCCGATCAGGCCGAGCCAGGGGGTTTTGCGCGACACCTTGCCCAAGGCCAGTTCGGGCGCCGCAGGCGGGGATTTCACAATGAGATTGTTCATTGGTTTCTCAGCCTCGGATTGGACAGGATCGCGCACAGGTCAGCCACCAGCACCAACACCAGGTACGCCGTACAAAACAGCATGGTGCAGGCCTGGACCAACGCCATGTCGCGGTTGGTCACGGCATCGACCATCAGGCTGGCGATGCCGGGATAATTGAAAATCGTCTCGACGATCACCACCCCACCCAGCAGGTAGGACAGGCTCAGGGCGATGGCATTGGCGATCGGCCCGATGGCATTGGGCAAGGCATGGCGCAGCACCACCCGCACCGGGCTCACGCCTTTGAGGCGGGCCATTTCCACGTAGGGGCTGTCGAGTTGATCGATCACCGCCGCCCGGGTCATGCGCGCCATTTGCGCGACGATGACGCAGCACAGGGTCATCACCGGCAAGGCATAGGTGCGCATGAATTGCAGCGGCGAAGTGATCTCGCTGGAATAGGACAGCGCCGAAAGCCAGCCCAGGTTCACCGCGAAAATCAGCACGGCAAGGGTGGCGACCAGGAACTCCGGCACCGCCACCATCGTCAGGGTGAAGAAGCTCAGGAAGCCGTCGATGCGCCCTCCTCGCCCCATCGCCGAGCCGATGCCCAGGATCAACGCTACCGGCACCGACACCAGCGCCGTGGCCGCCGCCAGCATCAGCGTGTTGGGCACCCGGCCAGCCATCAACTCGCTGACCGGCGTGGCGTTGGAGATCGACACGCCCATGTCGCCGCTGAGCAGGCTCATCAACCAGTGCAGGTAGCGCAACACACCCGGTTGGTCCAGGCCCATCTTCACCCGCAGCGCCGCCACTTGCTCAGGCGTGGCGAACTGTCCAAGGGACTGTTGCGCCGCGTCTCCCGGCAACACCGCCGTAATGGCGAACACCACCATCGATACGATCAACAGGGTCACGACCGCAGCGCCCAGGCGCCGGCCGATCAACCAAAGTGTGTTGCTATTCATCGCCCTACCCCTTGTGCCATGTCACGCCGCAAGACAACACGCATCAAGCGTCAAGCCAGACTTGCTCAGCGAACATATAGCCCATGAAACCGCCCAGCGGGTTGGTGCCATAACCCTTGACGCGTTGGTCGACGCCATCGATGTTGCTGATGAACACCGGGATGCCGATGCCGCTGTGGTCATGCACCAGGGTCTGCATGTCGGCATACATCTGCCCGCGCTTGGCCTCATCGGTTTCACCACGAGCCTGGATCAGCAACTGGTCGAACTGCGGGTTTTTCCAGCCGGATTCGTTCCACGGTGCCGTGGACTGGAAGAACTGCGAGAACAACATGTCGGCGTTAGGCCGCGGGTTGATGTTGCCGAAGCTCAGCGGGTGCTTGGCCCAGTGGTTGGACCAATAGCCGTCGCTCGGCAGCCGATTGACGTTGAGCTTGAGCCCGGCCTCCTTGGCCGATTGCTGCAGCAGCACGGCAACGTCGACCGAACCGGTGGCGGCCGGCGAGCACATCACCGGCATGCTGATGTTTTCCATGCCGGCCTTCTTCAGCAGGAAACGGGCCTTCTCCGGATCGTAGGTCCGTTGCGGCAGGTCGGCGTTGTAGAAACGAGAGCCGGGCGCAATCGGATGGTCGTTACCGACCCTGGCGAACCCACGGAAGATCGCCGACTTGACCTGTTCGCGGTCCAGCAGCAGTTTCATCGCCTCGGTAAACTCCGGGCTCTGGCCGGGCATCTGGTCTTGGCGAATGATCAGGTCGGTGTAGTTACCCGACGGCGAATCCACCACGCGATGGGTGGTGCTGTCCTTGATGCGCGTGGTCGAGCGCGGGTTGACCTCATTGATGATCTGCACGTCGCCCGACAGCAACGCGTTGACCCGTGACGGTTCGTCACCGATGCCGATGAATTCGATTTCGTCGAGGTACGGCAGGCCAGGCTTCCAGTAGTTGGTGTTGCGCGCACCGATGGAACGCACCCCAGGCTTGAATTCCTTGACCTTGAACGGGCCGGTGCCGATGCCCTGGTTGAAGTCGCTGGTGCCCTCGGGGACGATCAACAGGTGGGATACGGCAAGGATCGACGGCAGCTCGGCATTCGGGCCGCTCAGGCGTATCTGCACTTCATGGGTGCCGGTAGCCTTGACCTCGGCAAACTGCTCGGCCAGCGGCAAGACCTTGGAACCGGTGATCGGGTCCTTGTGACGCATCAGGGAAAACACCACGTCGGCGGCGGTGAGGCCCTTGCCGTTGTGGAAGGTCACTTCCTTGCGCAGGGTAATCACCCAGAGCGTGGCGTCGGTGGTGTCCATGCGTTCGGCCAGTTCCAGTTGCGGCACCATGTGGCTGTCGAAACGCGTCAGGCCGTTGTAGAACATGTAATGACGCACGTAGTCCGTGGACGATGAGCCTTTGGCCGGGTCCAGGGTATCGGCGGTGGAACTGGAGATACCGGCGACCCGGATACGCCCGCCGGGCTTGCCTTTGCCGGGGCTTGCCTGCTCATCGGCAAGCAGCTTGCCGGCGGCACCGAACAGACTGCCGGCACCCGCCGCGGCTACACCGGCCAGCCCGAGCATCTGCAATGCATGGCGGCGCGACATGCCGCGGTTGAGCCCTTCGAAAACACGCAGACTTTCTGTACCGGTGATCAACTGGTCTTTGATGCCGTTTTTATTGTCACTCATGTCAGTTCTACCTTTCGGAAAATGATAGGGCTCGATTACGTGCGTTAACGCAACGTGGTTGAAACGCCAAACAACGCGGTGAAACTCAGTGCAGGTAGTCCTGCAAGCGGTAATACGCGCCGACCAGCGGCAAAAACCAAGGCTTGCCGAAGTGCCCGGGAATGGCCGGCCAATCCAGTTCGCGCCAAGGGTTGGCCTCGACCTTGCCGGCCATGACCTCGGCCATCACCTGCCCCATGTGCACCGACATCTGCACACCGTGGCCGCTGTAGCCCATGGAGTGATAAACCCCGCCATGCTGGCCGGCCCGGGGCAGGCGATCGGAGGTCATGTCCACCAGGCCGCCCCAGCAATAGTCGATCCGGGTGTTCGCCAACTGCGGGAACATCTGCACCATCGCCGCTTGCAGCACCTTGCCGCTCTTGGCGTCGGACACGCTGTCGGACATGGCAAACCGCGCACGACCGCCAAACAGCAAACGGTTGTCCGGGGTCAGGCGAAAGTAGTTACCGATCATGCGGCTGGTGACATAGGAGCGCCTGGCCGGCAGCAAGCTGTCGATCAGCGCCTGGGGCAGGACCTCGGTGGCAATCACGAAACTGCCCACCGGCACGATCCGCCGCCGATACCAGCCCAGGCCACCCTGCTGACAGGTACCGGTCGCCAGCAGGATCTGCGAGGCTTGCAGCGCCCCTTTGCTGGTGTTGACTCGATAACCGCCGGCACTGGCCTTCCAGTCCTGCACCGCCACGCCCTGGAAGATCAACGCACCGTGACGGGCGGCCGCTTCCGCCAGGCCTACGCCGAAACGCCCGACATGCATCTGCACGCCATTGCGCTGCAACAGGCCACCGTGAAACTGCGCCGAATTGACTTCCTCCCGCGTCTCCTGGGCCGACAGCAGCTCGACCTCGGCATCGACTTCCTTGCGGATCAACTCACAGGTGCGCGCCAACCCTTCGTAGTGCATCGGCTTGGCGGCCAGCTTGAGCTTGCCGTTGCGCTTGAGGTCGCAAGCAATCTGCTCTTGCTCCACCAGCGTCACGACGCTCTGCACGGCGCTTTCATAGGCTTGGTAATACGCCCGAGCCTTGTCGGCACCGAGGCTGGCGGTGAGTGCCGCGTAATCCTGGGCCACACCGGTACTGCAATGCCCGCCGTTGCGCCCTGACGCCTCGCCAATCACCCTGCCCGCTTCCAGCACCGCCACGCTGGCCCCCTTCAAGGCCAGGGCCCGCGCCGCCGCCAGGCCGGTGAAGCCGCCACCGACGATGGCGACATCGACCTGTCCGGGCAATCCGCCGAGTTGAGCACCGGTGAACGCCGGTGCGGTGTCGAGCCAATAGGACTCACTGCCCATGTCTAACCCCTTTCGCCTTCAAGCGTGCGTCGAGACTCAGAGCCCGACCAGCGCGGGCAACCCGCCGATGTCCGGGATCTGGTGGTAGCCAAAGGCAGCGTTGGCCGGATGCTCATGACCGCGGGCGACGAAGGCTTTGTGCTTGATCTTCATGTCGTGGGCCGACATCAGGTCGTAGCGGAAGCTCGACGACACATGCAGGACGTCTTCCGGTCCGCAGCCAAGGTTATCGAGCATGAACTCGAAGGCGGCCAGGCGCGGCTTGTAGGCCTGGGCCTGCTGGGCCGTGAAGACTTTATGGAAAGGTGCGCCGAGCTTGTCGACGTTGGACATGATCTGCTCGTCCATCGCGTTGGAAAAAATCACCAGGGGGATCTTGTCGGCGATTTTCGACAGGCCCGCCGGTACATCGGCGTGGGGGCCCCAGGTTGGCACGGCGTCGTAATAGAGCTGGCCTTCGCCACGATATTCGACGCCCCAACGCTTGCAGACCCGCATCAGGGAGGTCTTGATGATTTCATCATAGGGCCGCCAGTCACCCATCACCTGGTCCAGGCGATAAGCGGAGAAGTCCTTGACGAACTGGTCCATCTGCCCGGCGTCGACACGGTCGGCGAACAGCTCGCGGGTCATGGTGCCCATCTGGAAATTGGTCAACGTGCCGTAGCAGTCGAAGGTGATGTACTTGGGTCGAAGAAAGCTCATGAGTGCGGTCCTGGATTGTTGTTGAAGGCTCGACGAGGCGAACGATGGCGCCTTTCGTGAGGCATCGGTGCAACGCTGCATCACGTTTTCATTACAACACCATGAGACCGTGGATAAATCGTTAAAAATACCGGCCGCTTGGTACAAACCACCGTTTTGCGGGGCTCGCTCAGCAGACTTTGCGGGATGCTCCAGGCGTGGGCGTCGTGCCCGTGTTTCTGTGGGTTTGGGGGCATTTATGGTGCGCCAAACGGCTCTGCAAAGAGTTGTTTTCGGCAGAATCTACGCTTGGCGCAGCAGCTTCAGCATCCGCGGTGAATGGGCCGGCGTCATCGCGAGCAGGCTCGCTCCCACAGGGGGATGGTGGTGGACACCGGTTCAAGGAACGCCGCAGATCCATTGTGGGAGCGAGCTTGCTCGCGATGGCGGTGGTCGGTAGGAGCAGTGTCCTATTCAGACCTTCAGTTCGGCCTCCAGGAAGCTCACCAACGCCTGCACCCGCGCGCTGCGCAGTTTGCGCGAGGGCACCAGCAGGTTGATTGGGGCGCTGTCGAATTGCCAATCGGCGAGCACCCGTACCAGGCGGCCGTCGGCGATGGCTTTGCTGACGTCCCATTGCGAACGCAGCACCAGCCCCAGGCCCTGTTCGGCCCAGCGTCGGGCCACGCTGCCGTCGTTGCTCAACAAGGCAGGCTTGATCCGCAGGGTCTTGCGCCCGTGCGCATTGCGCAAGTGCCACAGGGTGACATCTTCATCGTTCTCACGAATACAGATGCAGCGATGCTCGGCGAGTTGCTCCGGCGCTAGCGGTGTGCCGTTCTGCTCCAGGTAAGCGGGACTGGCGCACAGCCATCGGTCATTTTGCGTGAGGGGTCGGGCGACCCACTGGCTGTCGCTCAGGTGACCGATGTGAATCACCGCATCGCTGTCATGACGGTCAGGCCAGGGCGTTTCCCGAAGATCCAGATGCAGGCATAGCTGCGGGTGCAACCTGGCAAAACGGGCCAGCAGCGGCGCGAGGCGTTGGCGTCCATAGCCGAACGGTGCCGCCAGCCTGAGAGTGCCGGCCAGTTGATCGTCTTGCTGCCTGAACGATTCGGGAAGCGCCTCCAGCTGTTCCAGCAATAGCGCACTCTGGCGCGAGAAACGCTCGCCGTCGGCGGTCAGGCTCAGCCGCCGGGCGTCGCGATTGGCCAGGGTCAGGCCCAGGAGCGTCTCCAGTTTGCGTAGGCGCATGGACAGCGCCGGCGGCGAAACATTGAGGGCCCTGGCAGCGGCGCTCAACGATTCGCAGCGTGCCAGCGTCACGGCCATGCGCAGGTCTTCGAGGCTGATCATTCAGTTCAACTTAATGATTGATGACAGCGCATTGAACCACGGCTTTACGACGACTGAGTAGAGTCGAGCCTGTCTTTCACCCGCGAGTCTCGTTCATGCCAGTCTCAATTTCTTCCCTCGATACCCCGGTCGCGCTCATCGATGTGCCGCGAATGCAGCGCAATATCCAGCGCATGCAACAACGCATGGACGCCTTGGGCGTGCGTTTGCGCCCGCACATCAAGACCAGCAAATGCCTGCCGGTGGTTCGGGCGCAGCTTGCAGCAGGCGCCAGCGCCATCACCGTGTCGACCCTTAAGGAAGCCGAGCATTGCTTCGCCGAAGGCATCCGCGACATCTTTTATGCCGTGTCCATGGCACCCGGCAAACTGGCCCAGGCCCTGACGCTGCGGCGCAAGGGCTGTCGATTGAGCATCTTGACCGATAGCCTGGCGGCGACGCAGGCCATCGTCGAGTTCGGCAGGCAGCACGACGAACGTTTCGAGGTCTGGATCGAGATCGATTGCGACGGTCATCGGTCCGGCGTGCGCGTTGAAGACGATGCACTTGTCGACATCGCGCGGCGACTCAGCGAAGGCGGCATGCAGCTTTGCGGCGTCATGACCCACGCCGGGTCCAGCTACGAGCTCGATACGCCCCAAGCGCTGCAAGCCTTGGCCGAACAAGAACGCCACCTCTGCGTCAGCGCCGCCCAACGCATCCGCGCAGCCGGGCTGGCCTGCCCCGAGGTCAGCATCGGCTCCACACCCACGGCACTCTCGGCGCAAAGCCTGGAAGGCGTTACTGAAGTGCGCGCCGGCGTCTATGTATTCTTCGACCTGGTGATGCACAACATCGGTGTTTGCCAGGCGGATGAGCTGGCCCTGAGCGTACTGACCACAGTCATCGGTCACCAGCCGGACAAAGGCTGGATCATCACCGATGCCGGCTGGATGGCCATGAGTCGTGATCGGGGTACGCAGCGCCAGCAACGGGATTTCGGGTATGGGCAAGTGTGCAGCGAAGCTGGCGACTGGATCGAAGGCGCCCTGCTCACCAGCGCCAACCAGGAGCACGGCATCGTCACCCTTTCCAGTCCCGCGGACATCGATATCACCGAGCGGTTTCCCATCGGCAGTCGCCTGCGCATCCTGCCCAACCACGCCTGCGCCACCGGTGCGCAATTCCCTGATTACCGCGCCTGCGATGCCTCGGGCGCGGTGCACACCTGGAGTCGTCTGCATGGCTGGTGAAATCGAGTTGATTCACACAACCCAGGCGGCCGCTGCGGGCGGACATTACGCCCAAGCGGTCTTGCACCAGGGCGTCTTGTACGTGTCCGGGCAACTGCCGATACGCACCGATGGCAGCCACAGCGTCGACCAACCGTTCGAAGTGCAAGCCGCCATCGCCCTGGACAACCTGATGGCGATTCTCGGCGCAGCAGGCCGCAGCCCCAGCGACCTGCTGAAAGTGACGGTCTATGTCGCCGGCATCGAACACTGGCCGGCTTTCGACCGGATCTACGCCCGCTATCTCGGCGAACACCGGCCTGCGCGCGCGGTGGTGCCCGTCCCCGCCTTGCACCATGGGTACCTGATCGAAATCGAAGCGCTGGCAGGGAGTGAGAGAACATCATGAAGCCAGAAAAAAGCGATGTACTGATTATCGGCGGCGGCATCATGGGGTCGGCGTCGACGTTTTTCCTGCGCCAGCGTGGGCACTCGGTGACCCTGCTGGAACGCGACCTGATCGGCCAATACGCCAGTGGCGTGAATTTCGGCAACGTGCGACGCCAAGGGCGATTCCTCGGCCAGCTGGAACTGTCGAATCGCTCGTACGGGTTGTGGAAACGGCTCCCCGAGTTGATTGGCGATGACCTGGAGTTCATCCCCAGCGGCCATATGCGCGTCTGTTATCGCGAGGACGAAATCGCCGAGCTTGAAGCCTACGCCGCCGCCCCCGAAGCCCGCGAACTGGACTTGCAGATCATCACCGGCAAGGCCTTGCACGCACGTTTCCCGTTCCTCGGCGCGCAGGTCAAGGGCGGCTCGTACGCCCCTCACGACGGCCACGCCAACCCGCGCCTGGCCGCCCCGGCATTTGCCCGCGCGGCGACACGGGCCGGGGCCAGCATCCGCGAGCGAACAGAAGTCGCCACGGTGCAAAAGGTGAATGACCAATTCCACGTGACCACCACCGACGGCCAGCTATTCATCGCCGAGCAACTGCTGATCACGGCGGGCGCGTGGGGGGCGAAGCTGTCCGAACAATTCGGCGAAGCGGTGCCGTTGGAAGCCAATGGCCCACAGATGTCGGTCACCGAGCCGGTGCCCTATGCCTTGCCGACCGTGATCGGCGTGTTCACCAAGATAAAGGAGGAGGTGATTTATTTCCGGCAGATCCCCCGAGGCAACCTCATCATCGGCGGCGGTAACCGCTGCAAACCGGACATGATCAACCGTCGCGCCTACTTCAAGCCCGAGAGCCTGCTCAACCAGATGCATCAGATGAGCCGCCTGCTGCCCGGGGTGGCGAACCTCAACATTATCCGGGTGTGGAGCGGCATCGAAAGCTATACGCCAGACTCGCTGCCGATCATGGGGCCAAGCGGCAAGATCAAGGGGTTGTTCTATGCCTTTGGGTTCTGCGGGCATGGCTTCCAGCTCGGCCCCGGCGTCGGCGACGTCATGGCCGAGCTGATCAGCACCGGCAGCACCCGCACCCTGATCAGCCCCTTTGATATTCGCCGGTTCACCGAACCGACCGCCCTGACAATGCCTCAGATGAGCACGCCTGGCACCGGCAGACTCATATGACACAAGCGACTGGGCGCCCTTTTTGCCCCGGACGGACGCTGCCACTTTTTTTGCCAAGTTAGCCCGGCAGATACAGCAGATTCTTCTTTGCCAGGCTTGAGAACGGCATATCCCATCCGGGCCGCTTTGTTAGTTTATCGAGAAGAAAAACGGCCTCAGGATCTGTCGCCGGCAGTGCTATCACCGCTCTATGGGAGCCCGTTGGATGACCACCCCCTTTTTGAACACCCCGCGCACGTCCCAGCAGTTTTATATCAATGGTGACTGGCAGTCTCCGGCATACCCGGCCACGCTGCCCGTGGTCAATCCCGCTACCGAGCAAGTCATTGCCGAGGTCGCCCGAGGGTCCGGCGAAGACGTTGACCGCGCCGTAGCGGCGGCTCGCGCAGCATTTCCCGGCTGGTCTTCGACTCCGGTGGATACCCGCGTGGCAATCCTGGGAAAGATCCATGGGCTGATCCTTGAACGCAAAGAAGAACTGGCCCAGGTGCTCTCGCTGGAAATGGGCGCGGCCATCGGCTTCGCACGGGCCATGCAAGTGCCGCTGGCCGCCGAACACGTTCGGGTGGCCCGCGATGTGCTGTCCACTTACAACTTCCAGAAGATTGAGCATGGCACGGCCATTCAACGCGAACCCATTGGCGTCTGCGGCCTCATCACGCCGTGGAACTGGCCGCTGTATCAAATCACCGCCAAAGTCGCCCCGGCGATTGCCGCCGGTTGCACGGTGGTGTTGAAACCCAGCGAACTGTCGCCCCTGAGCGCCCTTCTCTTCGCACAATTGGTACATGACGCAGGCCTGCCTGCCGGCGTCTTCAACCTGGTGAACGGCAGCGGTGCCGAGGTCGGTGCGGCCATGGCGGCGCATCCCGACATCGACCTGATCTCCATCACCGGCTCGAACCGCGCGGGCGCACTGGTGGCCCAGGCCGCCGCCCCTACGGTCAAGCGCGTTACCCAAGAGTTGGGCGGCAAGTCCCCGAACGTGCTGTTGCCCGACGCCGACTTCGCCAAGGCCGTGCCGCCGGGCGTGATGTCGGCATTTCGCAACGTCGGCCAATCGTGCAGCGCACCGACCCGAATGATCGTGCCAAGGAACCGCCTGGCGGAAGTCGAGGCGTTGGCTGCTGCCACCGCCGACGCGATCATCGTGGGCGATCCACAATTGGAAGCAACCGTGCTCGGTCCCATCGCCAACGAGGCCCAGTTCAATCGCGTGCAAGCCATGATCGAAGTGGGCATGAATGAAGGTGCCAAGCTTGTCTGCGGCGGCCCAGGACGCCCGGAGGGTCTCGAACAAGGCTTCTACACCCGCCCCACGGTTTTCTCGCAGGTCGACAGCGCCATGCGCATCGCCCAGGAAGAAATCTTCGGTCCGGTGCTGTGCATCATTGCCTATGACACGGTGGATGAAGCCGTCGCCATCGCCAACGACACCGTCTATGGGCTGGGCGCGCATGTCCAGGGCCAGGACCTTGATCTTGCCCGCGCCGTTGCATCGCGTATCCGCTCAGGGCAAGTGCTGTTGAACTACCCGGCGTGGAACCCGATGGCACCGTTCGGTGGCTACAAGCGTTCGGGCAATGGCCGTGAGTATGGGGTTCACGGGTTCGAGGAGTATCTGGAGATCAAGGCGATTGTCGGCTTCGAATGACCGCCCTACTCCTCAGCCCGCCCGGTGCCCTCACGGTCGTGCGCGTAATGTCGGGTGAGCGGAAACGCCGGCAGCCATGACTCGCGGCGCACGGTCCAGCTTTCGTAGGTGGGCATCAGTTGATCGGGGGCGTCCAGCGTCCCAAGGTGCACTTCTATTTCGTCACCCGAGCGGGCGAACAGCGACGAGCCGCAGCGGGGGCAGAAAAAGCGCCCGGCGTAATCCCGTGTTTCACCTTCGATCGTCACGGCATCCTGTGGAAACACAGCGGCAGCGTAGAAGAGCGCGCCGTGATGCTTGCGACAGTCGAGGCAGTGACAGAGGCCAACCCGATACGGACGGCCCGAGGCTTGGATACGAACGTTGCCGCACAGGCAACCGCCGGTGAATCGGTCCATGGAGGGCCTCCCTTACAACCGTTTAATAGGCCGTCGAGAACCCGCGAGCGACCGTTATCATTAGAGATCAGCGTAGCGGCTAATCACGTTGAAAAAAGGTCGTATTAATCAGAAAACGCCCTGACGGGCGTTTTTGTCTAGCATCAGGGCAACCGTACCGCCAATGTGACTGCCGCGCCTTGAGGCGCGGCAGCTTGGGGCACTATTGCCAGTTGCTGGCAATCACAGCGTTCAACGAGGCCTGGTAGTTCTGCGGCAGTGAAGTCTCACCGGGAGCCGGTGGCGCGAAAGCGGCCATGGCGCCAACCAATTGATCGACCTGGTTGTCCAACAGGACCTTGCCATCGGCGGTACGGAACTGCTCGATGTTCTGGGCTTTCTCCCAGTTACCCGGCCCCCAGAACGACCATTTGGAGATCGTCACTTTATCGGTGGTGCCAATGACACTCACTTCCAGGTCCCAGCCGTTCTTACTGAACCAGAGTTGATTGGCGGAAATACCGGCACCGAACTGCAGCACATCGGTGTTGGCGTCCGGGTCGAAATCGTCAATATCATCCTGACCATCCCCACGCTCGAATCGATAAAGATCATTACCACGATCCCCACTCAACTGATCGTTGCCTGTTCCACCTATCAGGGTGTCGGAGCCTGTATCACCAGACAACCGGTCATCACCTGCCCCACCCTGCAAGGTGTCGGAACCTGTATCACCAGACAACCAATCATCACCCGCCCCACCCAGCAAGGTGTCGGAGCCTTCGCCACCGCTCAGTTCATCGGCCCCGTTGCCACCCGACAGCGTGTCGTTACCACCCAACCCGTAAAGTTTGTCATCACCGTCAAGGCCACTTAATGAGTCAGCCAGCGCATCCTCGCCGAACAGTGCATCGTTACCGGAAGTTGCCGTGCCCTTGGTCATGCTCTTGATGGTGTCGGCACTCCAGAGGGTTCCGTCGTCGAACTGGATCTGTTCGATCCGATACGCGCTGCTCGAGAACCAGCTGGAAGCGGTCAGCTTGTCGGTCGTTCCTGCAATGCCCACGAAAAGGTCGTAGGTATCACGACTGAGTTGGATATCGGACGGCTTGAGGCCTGCCCCTACCTTGATCGTATCCAGGTTACCCACCGAAGAGTCGTAGTCACTTATCCAATCCTGCCCGACCCCGCGGTAAAACTGGTAGGTATCGTTGCCGGCATCCCCATAAAGGAAATCAATGCCGGCGCCACCATCGAGCGTGTCCATGCCCGCGCCACCAAAGAGCTTGTCGCTGCCGGCGCCACCGTTCAGTGTGTCATTGCCCGACAATCCGTAGAGCGAGTCATCACCACCCAGTCCATTGAGGATATCGGCGCTGGACTCGTCGCCTTGCAGGACATCATTGCCCTCACTCGCCACGCCCTTGGACAGGGTCGTCAGGGTTGCGGCGTCCCAGAGCGTGCCGTCGGCGAACTGAACCTGTTCAACCTGCGAGTCCGTGGAAAGGAACCATTCGTTGACGGTCAGCTTGTCGGTGGTACCGAGGATCGTCAGTTCCAGGTTGTAGCCCACGCGAGCAACCTTTATGTCGCCTGGGCTGATCCCTTGGGCCAACTTGATCACGTCAAGATTGCCCCTGGTCCAGTCGCGATCGGAAATCAGGTCCTGGCCACCACCACGCTGGAAGAGATAGGTGTCGTTGCCGGAACCGCCGTACAGCGAGTCATTGCCCGCCCCACCGTCCAGCGTATCCAGCCCCATCCCACCGTCAAGCGTATCCCGACCCGCTCCACCGTTGAGCACATCGTTGCCGGCCAGGCCAGACAATTTGTCATCACCGTCAAGCCCGTCCAACCGATCGTTGGCTTCGTCACCGATCAACGTATCGGCGCCATTGGTGGCGACCTCTACCGACAGGCGCTTGAGATCGCTGACGGACCAGACGGTGCCGTCTACGAACTCGACGCGTTCAACCTGATAGTTGGCGTCGGTGTAGCTGTAGATGGTCATCCGGTCAGTGGTGTTCTTGATGGCGAGGTAAACATCGCTCCCCTCACGCTTGACGATGACATCGCCTGGATTGATGTCGGCGGCGACCTTGATCGTATCGCTGTTTCCAGTGGTCGAATCGAACTCCTGGACAGTGTCCTGACCCATGCCCCTGTAGAACAGATAGGTATCGTTGCCGGCGCCCCCCGACAATCGATCGCTACCGATACCGCCATCGAGGCGGTCGTTACCGTTATCGCCATTCAGATAATCGTTACCCGCGCCACCGTTGAGGATGTCATTGCCATCCCCCCCGCCCAGCGAGTCGTTACCGGCGCCGCCTTCCAGTCGGTCGTCACCTGCCTCACCGTAGACCTTGTCATCCCCCTCAAGCCCATCGAGTACATCGGCCCCGATGTCGCCAAACAACGTATCGGCAGCACTGCTGGCGACGCCTTTGGTCATTTGCTTGAGGGCGTCAACTCCCCAGACTGTTCCATCGGCGAACTCGACGCGCTCCACGATGTAATTCGAACTATTGAAGAAGGTGATCGACAATTTATCGGTCGTGCCTTTGATCGCCAGCGTGAGGTAAGTCTGGTCCCGGCTGACGATGACATCGGCCGGGGCAATATCAGCCGCGACCTTGATGGTGTCGACGTTGCCGACCGTCCAGTCATAATCGATGACGCTGTCCTGGCCCATGCCTCGGTAGAACCGATAGGTGTCATTACCAAAATCGCCACGCAGGCTGTCATTGCCGGCGCCACCGTCCAAGGTATCGTTGCCGTCGCCACCGGAGATCCAGTCGGCGCCATCACCGCCGTTCAGCACATCGTTACCTTCCCGACCGTAAATCGAGTCATCACCGCCCAGCCCGTTGATGACGTTGCCCGAGGCATCGCCGTTGAGGCTATCGGCAGCCGCGGTGCCGTTGGTGACGGCTTGGGCATTGACCACGATGTCGAACAGGTCACTGGCCACGGCCGCAGACAGGTCCACTGCTGAAACCTTGACCGAGACGGTTCCAGCCTGCGAAGGCGTGCCGCTGAAGGTGCGAGTGGCCGCATCGAATACCAGCCACGCAGGAAGCGCCGAACCGTTGGCCAACGTCGCCTGGTAGCTCAGCCGGTCCCCGGCATCGATATCCGTGAACGTGGTTGCCGGCAGCGCGAACGTCAAAGGCGCTCCCTCGACGACGGACTGGTCGGCAATGGCCTTGACCAGGACCGGTGCATCGTTGGTATTGCTGACCTGGACTTCAAAGCTATCGCTGACAGACAGCCCCGCCTTGTCGGTTGCCGTGACCCGGATCGCCACATTACCCACCGCGTCATTACCGGGCGTACCACTGAACGTGCGAGTCTTGGCGTCAAAACTCAACCAGGTGGGCAACGGCTTGCCGTCGGCAAGGGTTGCGCTCAGTTGGAGAGCGTCGCCCGTATCCGCGTCGACAAAAGCATTGGCCGCAAGGGTCAGGACGAAAGCGCTGTCCTCGGCGACCTTCTGGTCGACAATCGCGGTCGATACGGTTGGCGCCCGATTGGCCTGGGTCGACAGCGTTGCGGTGTTCCAGACCGTCCCGTTGGCGAATTCGATACGCTCGACGCTATGACCGCGAGCGGCCGTCCAGCCGGAGATGATTTGCTGGCCGTCATTCAGGCGCAGCACCATGCCCCGGGCCGAATGGTCGACAGCGACATCGCTTTCCTTGATACCCGCTTCGAACACGATGGTGTCAATGCCGCCAGCCGCTTCCAGGTCTTCACTGATGTGATCCTGGCCCTGGCCGACGCCGAATACGTAGCGGTCGTCGCCCCTGCCACCTTGCAGGAAGTCATCGCCCGCAGCCCCATACAAGCGGTTATTGCGCTCGTTGCCGATCAGTTCGTTGCTCAGCTCATTACCAGTGGCATTCAAGGCCGGACCGGACAAGGTCAATGCCTCGACATTGGCCGCCAAGGTGTAGTCGAGGGTGGAAATCACCTTGTCATTGCCGCCGTAGAGGTCTTCCACGACGGCGTCACCGGCGCTATCCACGAAGTAGGTGTCGTTGCCCAGGCCACCGATCATCCGGTCAGCGCCTTGGGCGCCGTCGAGACGGTTATCGGCAACGTTGCCACGCAGGACATTGTTGGCCGCGTTGCCCGTGGCATTGATCGCCGCGTTACCGGTCAGGCTCAGGTTTTCCAAGTGGTTGGCGAGCGTAAAGGAGACCGAGGAATTGACGGTATCGGTGCCCGCACCTTCGGATTCGACGATCCGGTCGGAACCGTCATCCACGCCATAGGTATCGTCGCCCAGGCCGCCGATCATCACATCAGAGCCGCCGGCGCCATCCAGAATGTTGTTTGCGCTATTGCCAACCAGACGGTTGGAGAGCTCGTTACCGGTCCCATTGATGGCGGCACTGCCCTGCAATTGCAAAGACTCCACCTCACTGGCCAGGACATGGCTGACACTGGACTTGACCACGTCATAGCCACCGCCCACGACTTCCTTGATGACATCCCCTGCGTTATCGACGATGTAGGTATCGTCCCCCAACCGCCCTTCAAGGACATCGGCGCCGGCGCCACCGTCAAGCGTGTTGCCTCCGGCGTCGCCAACCAACAGATCATTTGCGCCTGTACCGCTCAGCAACACCTTGGGTTGTGTTACCGCTTGGCCGAAAATGAAATTGGCTGCCGAGAGCTGGCCGGCAGTTACGCCTTTAAGCGTGATGTACTGAGTACCGCTGGCCATCGTGCCCAGCCAGACCCTGAGATATTGCTCGCCATCGACCGTCACGGTACTGAAGTTCAATTCAGCAAAGCTGTGTACCGCGCGAATCTGCGAAAGATCGATCTTCTCGTTGGGATTGACGACTTCGAAGTCATCGATCAGGTTACCCATGATCCCCTGCGAGGCACTACCCAGAAGGTCTTCGACCAGCACAAAACGATCATTACCGGCACCGCCCGCGACGGAGGCACCGGTGTGCGTCGCGGCGCCACTCAGGTTGATGTTCGGTGACAGCACGGTGGTGAAGGCATGGTCCTCGATGGCCTGGTCACCTTCGAGGTAGAGGACATCGTTGCCGGCGTCACCGCCCAGGTAATCCAGCCCGACGTCGCCACGCAATACATCATCGCCAGCACCGCCACGGATGACATCGTAGCCTTCGCCTCCGCTGATAATGTCATTGCCACCCACGGTCGAGGCCGTCGAAGACTCTCCAACCAGTACATCGTCACCCTGGCCACCTACGATCGTATCGGCACCGGTGCCGCCAAATACGCGCTCGCCACCATCGTGGGCCCAATACAGGAAACTACCGGTCACGTCCGGCAGATTGCGCTCGGTATTGGCACCGCTGAGCCCGAAACCGTAGCCAGAAGCCTGCTCCAACCGACTCAGGCGCACACCTTCCGGGATGTGAACGAAGTTCTTTAGCGTCAGGCCTTCGGACTGAACGTTCTTGAGTAGCAGGACTTGCCCATCCGCCAGGCTCAACCGAGTGTCGGCGCCTTGTTGGGTAATGGTCGCCGCCGTATAGACCTCGTCATCAAAGCCGGACAGAACGATTCGGTCAGTACCGATCACAAAATCAGTGACGGTGTCGATGTCGCCCGCGGCCTTGTCGATCACGAAATAATCCGTGTCAGCGCCGCCGGTCAAGGTGTCGTTGCCCTTGCCGCCGATGAGCGTATCGACGCCGGCACCACCCGACAACACATCATCGCCACGACCACCGGAGAGATGGTTGTCCGCAGCGTTACCAATCAGCGTGTCGGCGAATTCACCCCCGATCAGGTGCTCGATCTGCGCGGCATTGGTGATCGCCAAGCGAGCGCCGGCCAGGGTGGCCTCGCCTTTAGACAAATCGATCACACTGGCACTGGAGATCGCCGCCGCGTTGATCGTGTCCTGACCATTGTCGGTGTCGTTAAGCGCATTGCGCCCGCCCGAAGCGGCCAGTTGGGCGTACTCGTTGGTGTACACATACTGGTCGTCAATCGTATCGCCCTTGCCATAGACGTTCAGGCTCCAGCTGTTGAGCGTCCCGGTATCGCCGGTCACACTGTCGATCACTTGCAGCGTCCAGTTCCCTTGCACCGCTTCGCCACGCAGCAGAGCCGTGCCAAAGACGTAGTTCAAGGTGTTCTGACCGTCAAAATCGGCATTCCCCCGATCCGTCGCCGCGCTGCCCGGGGCTTTGCCCGGACGATTCATCAGGATGGATTCGGTGCCCGACGGCGAGATCAACTTGAGAATCAGGTCCCCTGGCCGCGCATGGCTCAGGTTGACCTTGACCTCGACATGCTCGGCCAAAATGTCGACCGCTCCCATCGTCAGCGAATGACTGATGCCGGCGCCCTGTCCGTCGGTAATCGCGCGATTGAGCACGCCGGATTCCAGCGGGTTTGTCAGGCGCAACTCATTACCCAACGTCTGCTGGATGTTCCAGGTTTCCGCCAAACGCACGGCGGCCCGGGCATCGACTTCACCATAACCGTAGTCGTGGCTGACGTGCATGCCGCCGCCGTTCCAGTTCTGGCTACCGTTGGTCTGCCACGAGGTCGTGGGGTCGTTCACCTTGCGGGCCGAAATCGCCAGGATCTGCTGCACATCGCGATAACCCAGCTCCGGATTGGCTTCCAGCATCAAGGCCACGATGCCGGAGACGATGGGGGCCGCAAAGCTGGTGCCTTGGGAAACGCTGGTGTCGCCACCGAACGTGGACCCGTTGTCGTTCTGTACCAGGCGTGAGGTCGACGTGACGTTCGAGCCTGGTGCGCTGACCAGGATGCTGGCGCCAGGGCTGGAAAATGGCTTGCCGCCCAGCTGCAACGCACCCAGGTCGGTGGTGGCGTTGATCGCGCCGACCACGATGCTGCTGCGGGTGTTGGAGACGTTCGAGTAGTTGGTGTTACCGCCCTTCTCGCGGTCGTTGCCGCCCGCCGTGACAATCACCGTGCCCAAACCGTGGCGTCCTTCGTCGATGGCCTGGTAATAGGCCGTCGGCAACGTTCCCAGCTCGGTGGGGCTGAACTTCAGGTCGAAGTGAAAGTTGCTGCCCCAGCTGTGGTTCACCACATCGTATTCATACATGTGGGACATGTTGCTGAAGTCGTCTTTATTGACCCAGTAACCGGCCACCGTGGCGTCGTAAGCGACACCGACACTGCCCTCGCCATTGCGAGCGGCGACCATCACCCCGGCGACCAGGGTCGCGTGGTCGCTGAACTTGCCACCGCTGCCCTCGCCCGCCATTTGCCCTGGCGTGGTATTGGCCAGCCAGTTCTGGTCGATGTTGTCCTTCAGGTCGGCGTGCCGGTAATCCAGGATTTCCTTGGTGGTGCCGAACGGACTGTTGGTCTCGATCTCGGCGATCCTGACGCCTTTGCCGGTGTAGTCCTTCCAGACCGGCAGGATATTGGCCTGGGACAGGTACCACTGATCGGTCACCAGTGGATCGTCGGGCAGGTCGGAAGTCTTCAGATAGACAGCGGCACGCATCGTCGCGCTTTCGCCGGTGCCCATGTTGACGATCGTACTGGCCTCGTTACCTTTGGCATCGGCGACGGTGTACTTGAAGCCCATGATGCCGGTGAAGGTCGCGTCCGGCGTGAACAAGACGTCACCGGCCTGGGTCACGACCGCCGTTCCGCCCACCACATCGAACAAGCCGGTGATGTGCAGCGCGTCATGCTGCCAATCGATGTCGTTCTGCAGCAGTTGTTCCTTGCCGATCAAGTGCGCGCTGGTGCGCTCGAACGCCACACCGTTCTTGTCCTTGCCCAGGACATCCTTGACCAGCAGCGCGTTTTCCATGCCCTCGCTGGTCGCGGTCGGGATCTCCACCAGCTTCAGGTTCTTGAAGTTGGCTTTCTCGACGTTCTGCAGGAAATCCGTACCATCGCGGCCCGCCACGGTATCGCTGATCCAGACGCCTTCGGCGGTTCGGGTAATGCGGTAATCGGCGAAGTCACCTGACAATTCGACAACGTCCAGACCGCTACCACCATCAATGTGATCGTCGCCGGCCCCGCCGGTAAGGACATCATCGCCGACACCACCACTCAGGTTGTCGTCATCCTGGCCGCCGTCGATCAGATCATTGCCGGAACCACCCTGAAGCTGGTCATTACCACGGTGACCGCGCAGCACGTCGTTGCCTGCCCCGCCCAGAACGGTGTCGTTGCCGTTTTCACCTGACAGCGCATCGTTGGCCAATCCGCCGACCAATACATCGTCGCCGTCCCCACCTCGCATGTAGACCGTACTGTTCCCACCACCAATGAATATGTCATTGCCGCGTCCACCTTGGGCAACTTCCACGCTTGCCTCGGTCAAGTTCAGATAGACGCCTTTGTCGCCAAGCACCTGTACGATATCAGTGCCTTCTCCACCGTGAATATTCGCGGATAGGTCGTCCCCATCAATCAGCAGAACATCGTCACCTGCGCCGCCGTTGAAGGTATCGCTGCCTTGGCCGCCAGCGAGCCAGTTGGTCTGGGCATCCCCCAGCAACACATCATTGCCCGATCCTCCGGTGGCGTTATTGACGCCCTTCTGAGCGACATCGATAGTTTCGCCTGTGGGCGACAATGAAACATACCCTTTCACGGCCGAGACTTCTCCCGAGCCTTGGGTCGAGATTACGGTGCCCGCTCCACTTGCGGTGAAGACATGACCGTTGGGGTTGGCCAGGAAATTGGCGGCAATGGCTTCCTTGCTTGTACCGTTCTGCATGAAAGTGCCACGTGCCAAGACTTCGTTGCCGTCACGTACCTCGCCACTTTGTACTTGATTGTTCAGGTTGATCTGGGTAATTCCCAGATCCGAGAATGATTTGAGTTCACTGCCTTCACCTGCATCAATCGCGCCGTTGCCGTTGAGATCGTTCCAGCTCTTACCATCGTGATTCGAGTCTACCCAGACCTTGACGCTCGACCAGGAAGCATCCTGCCTATCGAAAACGCCATCGGCATTGCTATCCAGGCTGGCTAGCGCGGCAAAACCATTAGCGAAACGCTTTTGCCCCGCTTCGCCACCGGTACCTGCCGTCCCGCCAAAATATTCCGAAAGTGTCTCGCTGATATTGTCGATTCTACCGTTGGCATTGGCGTCAACGACTACGATGCCATCCTCGGGGCTGACCCAACCGGTTTCTTCAAGGCTGCCGCCATCATTGTCAGTATCGAAGAACACAGGGGATGTCAGATAGTTGGTTAGGCGTACACCATCGCCGTTGAGATCCAATACCAGTGGGTCGGTGGGCAGTGTCACCCGTGCCCTCGCATCACCGGAGTTCAGCAAGGCACCCAAGGTGCTGCCATAGGAAAGGCCCTGGCTGGAATTGCGCAGGCTGAAATCGAAAACTTCCTTGACGGTATTGACGTTGCCGGGACGATAACCATCAGCCAAGATCTGGGTAGCTGCGGCGGTAAAGGTGTTGTTGATCCAGTTACCTTGGTATTGATTCAGGTTGAGCTTATTGGGATCGGAGCTCAGGTTCCAACCGCCACCGCTGGTGATCAGACCATTGCTGACTTGTTGGGCCGCAGCGTCGTGGTCGATCGAATCCTTGTATTTAATACCTGAGACGAGGTCGGTATTCAGGGCAAATTCGTTCTTTACTGGGGCAGCATTGACACGGTCAGTAGGATCGAGCCACAGGCAGCTCTCGCCATCGTCATAATAAGCACCGTGTCGCGTCAGATCGTCACGGATAATTTGTGCGCCGAAGCCATGAAGAAGTGCCTTCAGATTATCCGGATTATTACCTGGAAAAAGGTCGCCCTCAAATCCGCTTTCGTTATAACCAATAGTCTTCAGCGAAGCATATACAAAATCCACACAACTGTTTTTTAACAGATCGTATGTCGAGGCGTCAAAACCGCCACTATCGGGCCCATTGGAAAACGTCATCAGCGCGTTGTATTGCGCCTCGGTCAACTTCAAGGTGACCTCATAAATTGTTTCCTGATAGCCACCATCATCTTCGTTTGTTACTTGTCCTGGTCCAAACATCTCATCAAGCCTTGAAGCAAAACCGTAACTCTGCTTCGCCACTCCATCACTGACGCTGTACCACATATGCCCACCGGGGGAGTCGTGCAGGTCTCCCGCCTTATGGGCATTTTTGTCCTGCTGATAGATATAATCCGCACCAACCCCTGCGACCTTATATGTAACACTATAGTTTTTTTCCATTCGTGAATCCCTTCGCTCACCAGCTCAAAAAATTAAATTTTCGGATCATAATAAGAAAACTCTACATAACTTTCAGTACCCTTAAGCACTTCAATTTCATCCAGAGTTACAATCTCAACCGAGTACTCGCCAGGGGTAAGAGTCAAATACTTGATATCCCTAACCTGCGCAGACTTGTGATCCCCTTCATACTCAAAGGCCTGACCAGAATTAACACCCTCCGTCATTATCTGCTCTTCAACAAACAACTTGCCATTCTTCAGAACGCGCAAACCGATCGGTATCGGCACCCCTGCCTCTCTGTACAATCCGCCACCCCACAGCTTTCCCTGCGCTTCTCTTTCGGATATGTTTTTACTCCAGACGAACAACAAAGCGATTCTGTATCCGCCCGCCTGGTCAACCGTAAACTGTGCGTTGGCTAATTGACCCGCGCGGGAGACGTCAATCGGCTTGACTATCAGAATCTTATTCGAACATCCCGCAAAAAAAACACAAACGGATACAACAAGAATCCTTGTTATTACCGACAAAGCCTTGACAAGCATAAACACCTCCTCACAAACGTCACCTGATGAGATTCACAGCGCACCAAAGGGTCATCCCTATTAATCCTGCAACAACCAAAAACTGTTTATGAAGAGCCATACCCAAAAACAAAAATCAGCGCCAAAAACAGGCCATGACAAGATACCGAGACAATGGAAGTCCACAACGCCACTGCCTTCAAAACAGTTGCTTTCGTTTTAATAACCACACCCATAACAGCTAGCCCGCCCCCAAACCAACCGAGCTGCGCGAGCAAAAAAAACTTCAATAAAAAGTATCGCCGGACTCCATTTATCACCCCCACTGGAAAAAATCCAAACAGCATGAGAAACGACAGTAAGCGGAACGCTGCAACCCCATATAAATAGCGAAGCGGCGTTCGCGGGCCTTATCGTCAACCCCCCCCCCAACAGCAACCCCAGATAAACCAGACTGCCTTCCAGTATCAAAGAAAATGCCTTCAATTCCGTCGTTAACATCCCACACCGCTCGCCCCCATGGCTGTCCAGCAGACTTGCACGCAAGATAAGCGTAACTTTGGTGCAGCCTATCTTTCCCGCAAACTCTCACCTGCATACTGCTGCAACGGACTCAGGAAATAATCAATCACCTTCCGGCGATCCGTCTTCACTTCCACCGTGACCGACATCCCGGGAGACAAAGGCACTTTTTTCCCGTGTACCAGAATGGAATCCTGCAACAAGCGAATGCGGCTGCTGTAGATCAAGCCACGCTTCTCGTCTTCGATCGCGTCGTTGGAAACGCTGACAATTTCACCTTCAACCGTGCCGAATTTGGTGAAGGTAAAGGTTTCGACTTTTACCGTGGCTGGCTGGCCCTGGCGGACGAAACCGACGTCCTTGTTTTCCAGCATGGCCTCGACTTCCATCGGCTGGTCATTAGGCACGACCACCATCAGCGGCTGGGCCGCCGTCACCACACCGCCCACGGTATGAATTGCCAGTTGCTGTACCGTGCCATCCACCGGCGCGGTCAGGCTCATCAGGTGGTCGCGTTGTTCGGCCTTCTTGAGTTCTTGTGCCAGTGCAGCCGCTTTCTGTTCCGATTGCTGCTGCAAATCGAGCATTGCCCGGCGGGTCTGGGCGAGGATGCCCTGGCGTCGGCGCTCGGCTTCCTTGCGGCTGGCATTGAGTTCGATCACGCGCGCCTGCTGCACGGCCATGTCCCGCTCCTGGTCCAACAGGGCCTGCTGTTTTTCGAGGTAGGCGTGGCGTGGCACATATTGCTGATCGAGCAGCTCTCGATAGTCTTGGGCCAAACGGCGGGTGATCGGCAGCGTTTGTTGCAGCGAGGCCACCATCGCCTTGGCCGATTGGATTTCCGCCGTGCGCTGCTCGACTTCGGCATCGACCTGATCCAGGGAGCTGCGTAGCTCCAGATATTGCCCCTGAAGCCAGCGTTGTGCGGCCATCACTTGCGGCGGATCGGCCTGAAGCAGGTAAGTGGCAAGAGAACCGGGTTCCTTGCCACTTTGAATCGCCTCCAGCAACGCCGTGGCCCTGGCGCTATCGACCTCGGCCGCCAGCAAGTCACTCTTGAAGCGACTGACGTCAGCACTGGTGGCACTGGTGTCCAACTCCACCAGGACATCCCCGGCCTTGACCCATTGCCCATCGTAGACCCGGATGGCTTTCACCACCGCCACTTCGCTCGGTTGGATGGTCTTGCTCTTGCCGCTTGCCACGACCTTGCCGCGCGCCGTGGCGACCACTTCGATTTCACCGACGCAGGCCCACACAAGCGCCAGCGCGGCGAAGCCCATGATGGTCCATTGGATGTAGCGTGGCGCAGGGTGAGCAGGTTGATCCTGCAAGGCGAGCGCGGCCGGCAGGAACTGCACTTCATGGGCAAGCCGATTCGGCGTGTCCAACTGTTTGCGGTGGCGCCATGCCTGGCGCCAGGCAGTCCGATAGCGTCGCAACAACGCACGTGTTGCTGAGGGTTCGCTCATGCCAACTATCCTTGTTGCAAACGGTGCAAGCGAGAATAGTGTCCCGCTTGATGGGCCAGGAGCTCCTGATGGGTGCCCTGTTCGACGATCTGTCCGCGATCCATGACGACAATCCGGTTGGCATCGCGCACCGCCGAAAGCCGGTGGGCGATGATGATCACCGTTCGCCCTTTACAAATGGCCTGCATGTTCTGCTGGATGATCCGCTCCGACTCATAGTCCAGCGCACTGGTCGCTTCATCGAAAATCAGGATTCGCGGGTTGCCGATCAAGGCTCGGGCAATCGCCACGCGCTGACGTTGCCCGCCAGACAGCGAAGCGCCGTGCTCGCCGACCACCGTGTCGTAGCCCTCGGGCAACTCAAGAATGAAGTCATGGGCCCCGGCCATTTTCGCCGCCTGCATGACCGCCTCCAGCGGCGCTCCGGGATCAGTCAATGCGATGTTCTCGCGGATGCTGCGGGCGAACAGCATGTTGTCCTGCAACACAACGCCGATTTGACGGCGCAGCGAAGAAACGTCGGCCAGCGCCAGGTCCATGCCATCCACCAAGACGCGGCCGCGCTCAGGGACGAAGAGGCGCTGCAACAGGCGGGTCAGCGTGCTTTTGCCGGAGCCGGAGCGTCCGACGATGCCGATCACCTCTCCAGCGCCTATTTCCAGGCTTACGCTGCGCAGCACCTCGGAGCCATCAGGGCGATAACGGAAATGCACCTGGTCGAATTCGATCCGGCCCTTCAATGCGGGCAATGCACTGCGGGTCGCCTGGGACATCTCGGTCCGCGTGTTGAGAATATCCCCCAGACGCTGCACCGAAACACCGGTCTGCTGGAAATTGGTCCACAGTTGAGCCAGGCGCATGATCGGTTGCGCGACCCGGCCTGCGAGCATGTTGAAGGCAATCAACTGGCCCACCGACAGTTGCCCGTCGATCACCAGCCGGGCACCAAGCCATAGGGTTGCAACAGTCACCAGCTTGCCGATCAGAGAGACGCTTTCATTGGCGATAGTCGACAAGGTCTGGGTCTTGAAACCGGCGCTGACGTAGGCCGCCAGTTGGTTGTCCCATTTGCGGGTGATCTGGGGTTCGACCGCCATGGATTTCAACGTGTCGATGCCGTTGACCGTCTCCACCAGAAAGGCCTGGTTCTCGGCACCCCGGGCGAAGCTTTCGTTCAAGCGGGCGCGCAGCACCGGTGTAATCAACAGGGAAACCACGACGTACAACGGCAGTGACAGCAGCACCACCAGCGTCAACCAGCCGCTGTAGAAAAACATCACGGCGATGAACACCACCGAAAACAGCACATCCAGCACCAACGTAATGGTGTTGCCGGTAAGAAAGCTGCGAATATTTTCAAGCTCGCGGACCCGAGCGATGGAGTCACCGACCCGCCGTGCCTGGAAATACGAGAGAGGGAGCGTCACCAGGTGCCGGAATAACCTGGAGCCCAATTCAACATCGATGCGACTGGCCGTGTGCGCGAACACATAGCTGCGCAACCCGCTCAAGACTGTCTCGAACAACATGATGCCCAGCAGCCCAATGGCGATCACATCCAGCGTGGTGAGCCCGTGGTGCACCAGCACCTTGTCCATGACGACCTGGAAGAAAAGCGGGGTCAATAACGAGAATATCTGCAGGACGAAAGAAACCAGCAGTACTTCACCCAATAGCTTTCGATATTTGACGATGGCCGGGATAAACCAGGTGAAATCGAACTTGGACAGCTCGCCCGCCAACGACGACTGGGACCGTATGAGAATCAATTCACCGCCCCAGCGTGCCTGAAGCTGTTCGGCGCTGATCATCTCGGGGCGTTGGGACCTGGGGTCATGGATCAGGATTTTTTCCTGGTCCATACGGGCAATGATGAAAAACCCGCCGTCACTGGCACAGGCAATCGCAGGCAAAGGCGTTTGCCCGAGCCGTTCGAATGTGGTGCGGATAGCCTTGGCCTTGAGGTCAAGCTGACGCGTGGCCAGCAGTATTTCGGCTTTGCCGAACAACTGCCCTTCAGCCACGTATTCGTGGGTAAGCTGTTCTGTGGAAACGGCAACGTTGTGAAAACGCGCCAACATGGCCAGACAGGCCAGCCCCGTGTCCAGCGCCGCCGATGGCCCTGGAGAAGTACCTTGTTCTTGCATAAACGCTTCCATGCGGAAAATTCATTAGCGAGTCCCCATGACATCCTTGGGGGGGCACGGTGTTCCGCTTGGCGCCAAGGTCCGAGTCAAGAACGATATCAAAAAAACATTATTCGATTTTTCGGTCTCTGTCGATCAGGAACCGTCTTCTAACGCCTGTGCCAGAGCCTTACATTAGCTCAGGGGGAAGAAAATCACGCTGCGGCTGGTAGTCTGCCTTCAGATACACGGCAAGCTGTTGCAGGTCGTTGGCACTAAGCGTACCGGCAGCCTGTTTCAAACGCAGGTTATTGAGAATGTAGTCATAACGCGCGTCGTTATAGTCACGCACGGACTTGAAGAGTTGACGTTGGGCATTGAGCACGTCGACGGTGTTGCGGGTCCCGATATCCGCGCCGACCTTGGACGCCTTCAAGGATTTCTGGCTAGACAGGATCGTCTGCCGCCGGGCTTTTATCTGCTGGATGTCGGAGTTGACGGCGCGCAAATAGTTACGGGTATCCAGGACCACTTCCCGGCGCTGGCTTTCCCTCAACTCCTCGCTTTGCGTCAACCGCTGATAAGCCTCATGGGCCTGGGAGCTGACGCGCCCCCCGCTGTAGAGCGGGACGGTCACTTCCACAGCGACACTGCTCTGGGCGACGTTTCCACGGTAACCATCGCGACCAAAATCAGTCGGGTTGCTGTAGCCAAAACTGTCGTTATCGCCCTTGCGATAGGAAGCCACCGCATCGACCGTTGGCGCATGCCCGGATTGACGCTGACGCAAGCGTTCTTCGGCGGCCTCGACGGCGTAGTTGCTCGCCAACAGCATCAGGTTCTGCTCGACAGCACCTTCTACCCACGACTTCGTATCATTGGGAATCGGCGCCAACACCGGCAATTGATGTTGCATGCCCTCGATACTGGTGTATTGCTGATTGGTCAAATGCACCAGTTGCTCGAAAGCGTCTTCAACCTTGCGCTGCGCCAGTTGGCGATTGGCTTGGGCATTATCGAAAGCAGACTCAGCATCCAGGACATCCGTGATGCTCGACAGTCCACCCTTCAAACGTGCTTGCGCCTGATCCATTTGCTGCTTGAGCGCGGTCTCCTCAGCCTCCGATGCCGCCAGCTCGTCCGTGGCGCGCAGCGTTTCAAAATAGGCCTGCGCCGTTTGCAGAATGAGCGCTTGCTCCTTGGCCGACAGCTCCAGGGCCGCTTGTACAGCGCTAGCCTTGGCAGCCTTGAATTCATACCAGAATGCAGCGTTGACCAAGGGTTGTTTCAGGTTGGCCTGGATCGTATTGCCGCTGCGCCCCCGTTCAAGCGCTGGCTCATCTCGCGACAGGCGAGTGGCTTCAAACGTGGCCCCCGTGCTGATCACGGGTAATAGATTGGCCCGTGCCTGCGGCACCAATTCCTGTTGAGCGGCGTAATCGGCACGGGCTGCCGCCAGGTCGGAGTTATGCGAAACAGCCTGACGATAGACCGCCATCAGCTCGGCCCGCTCAGCGGTCGGCGCGGAAAAAACGAACGAAGGGAACAGGCAGGCGAACAACAAAACGCGTTGAGCGCGGCTCATGAACAAATCCTTTTGAATGACGCGAAAGCAGCGAAAAATCGGCAGCCGCCCCGATGGGGCGCCGAAAATAAGGCAGTTGGGGGAAGAGGTCAAGCGTTCAAGCATAACGCCGGTTTTTTCTGCGCCAGGCGTTTTTCAGGTCGTCCCTTTGATTAATCATGACTGGTTTAACTCACTGATTACCCACCATCGGCACCGCAATCAGCAATATCGCCGTCCCATGAGTAGCGGTCGATGCAACGACGCCGTAGCGCATGCGAATGAGCCCGCAGGCCAGGCCTTCAATCAACGTAAAAAGCAAAACCGGCCAACCGAGTTGGGTGACGCTCAAGGCGAGAAAGGCATGCAGCGCGGAAAACGCCAGGGCACTGATCAGCGCCGCGCGCAGGGCGCTGACGTGCAGCTCGAGGTAGCCCTGCAAGAAGCCACGAAACAGCACCTCTTCCAGCGCGTTGGCGCCATAGGCCAGCACCGCCATGCCGAGCAGCCAGGCCCCATAACCCGGAATCGCCGTTTCAGCCCCTTGATAAAGCCGCAGCGGCAAACCGATCAGGCAACCCACGGCGATGCCCAAGACCAGGCCAGCCAGTCGATTGCCTTTGAATAGAACCACCAGTTGCCACAAGTCCGGCAACAGGCGCGCGCTCAACGCGACCAACAGCAGCGACGAAACGCCCAACATCGCCAGCACAAACGGGTTGGCCAGAAAACCAATCTGCAGATCGCCATTCAGGGACCACATGCCCAAGGGCGTCATCGCATCGCGCATCAACACGAATGCCAATAGCAAAATCACGATGCGCAACGCTGTCTGGGTCTTGGGCGTCAACGCGAACCAGAGGCCGAAGAGCGCCAGGCCCGGCAGCAGATACAGGGTGTAGTCCAGCAGTACAACGAGTCCTTCGGCGATCATTGCGCCCTTCCCTTGGCGTCAACCGGCGCATGTTGCGCCATCAATTCCACGACCCATTCGATGAACACCCGCAACTTGGCGCTGATGTGCCGGTTCGGTGGATAGGCCAGATACAGCGGCATCGGCTCGAGGTGCCAGTCTTCGAACAGCGGCACCAACCCGCCCTGCGCTTCATGAGGCCCGGACATGTACTTGGGCAGCCAGAGCACACCCAGCCCTGCCAAACCGGCCGCGAGGTAAGCGTTGCCGTCGTCGATGGCCAGCGCGTAGCGCCCTTTGACGTGAAGCAGCTCACCGTCACGACGCATGGCGTAGGGCAAGGATTTGCCGGTGCGTGCCCACAGGAAACCCACGGTGCGGTGGTGCGAATCTTCCAGTTCGCGCGGATGCGCGGGCATGCCGAACCGTGCCAGGTAACTCGGCGCGGCAAAGACACCAAGGGCAAGGTCGCCGACACGCCGGGCGATCAGCGACTGATCCCTCAACTCACCACCGCGCACCACGCAATCGACATTCTCATCGAGCATATCGACGATGCGATCGCTGACGCCCATGTCGATCTGGATGTCCGGGTATCGCCCGTAGAACGTTGGCAAGGCCGGTATCAGGATCATCGCCGCCAGCGGGCTCGGCACGTCCACCCGCAGTCGCCCGCGAGGTAACGCCTGGGCGCCGGAAACGCTGGTCTCGGCATCGTCCATGTCGGCCAGCAGCCGGATCACCCGCTCGTAATAGACCGCGCCATCGGCGGTGACGTTGACCTTGCGCGTGGTGCGGTTGAGCAACTTGACCCGCAACCGTGCCTCGAGCTGCTGCACCAATTGGGTCACGGTGGTCTTGCTCATGTGCAGGGTTTCAGCCGCCTTGGTGAAGCTGCCCGCCTCCACGACTCGAACGAACGCTTGCATCGCATCAAAACGATCCATTTGTGCCTCGGGTGTCGATCCGATTGTTTGGTTTCTACAAACAGTGATCGCCAAGGTTGCTCGTTTATCGCCTGGACACAAGCCCCTAGAGTGAGTTCATCGTTTGGAACCCACTCTTTGATGGAGGTATTCATGACACAGCGCTACGTGGTTTTCCCGCCTGGACGCCAGGCACTCTATGAGCGTAATCGCTATTCGCCGGCGATTCGGTCCAATGGTTTTCTGTTCGTCTCGGGACAGGTTGGTAGCACCGAAGAAGGTTCGCCGGAGCCCGACCTGGAAGCTCAGGTTCGGCTGGCGTTCAACAACCTGAAGGCGATACTCGCCGCGGCCGATTGCAGCTTTGACGATGTGGTGGACGTCACGGTCTTCATGGTCGACCCCGAATCAACCTTCGAGCGGGTCTGGAGCGTCGTGCCCGAGTTCTGGGGCAGCGCGCCGCATCCGACGCTGACGGCGGTGGGCGTGACGTGGCTGTATGGGTTTCAGTTCGAGATCAAGGTTATTGCCAGGTTGCCTGAAACCACTCTATAGGTCCGCTGCATCAAGATGGCTGTACCGGCGCCATCGCGAGCAGGCTCGCTCCCACAGGGGGATCTGTGCTGGTCGAAAAATAGAAGTCACCACCCACCAATGTGGGAGCGAGCTTGCTCGCGATAGCGGTGGGTCAGTTTGCATCAATGTTGGCTGTGCCGGCGCTATCGCGAGCAAGCTCGCTCCCACAGGGGGAATGATGGTGGTGATTCGTCGGCTAGCCTTTCACCGCGGCTTCAATCGCGGCAATGTCGATTTTGGTCATCGTCATCATGGCCTCGAAGGCACGCTTGGCGACCGCTTTATCGGAACTGGTGACCGCGTCAACCAACACGCGAGGGCTGATCTGCCACGACAGCCCCCACTTGTCCTTGCACCAGCCGCAGGCGCTCGCCTGGCCGCCGTTGTCGATGATCGCGTTCCACAAGCGGTCCGTTTCGGCCTGGTCATCGGTTGCGATCTGAAATGAAAAAGCCTCGTTGTGCTTGAACGTCGGCCCGCCGTTGAGGCCGATGCAAGGGATGCCGATCACCGTGAAATCCACGGTGATCACATCGCCTTGCTTGCCCGACGGATAATCGCCCGGGGCAAGATGGATAGCGTTCACCGCACTGTCGGGAAACGTCTTGGCGTAGAACTCCGCAGCTTCCTGTGCGGTACCGTCGTACCAGAGGCATATCCTGTTTTTATTGTTCATGCCGGCTCTCCGAATGGGACTGGACGATAAAGTCTAGCAGTCCCCCCGAAAGTTGCAGGTTACCGGGCCTCAGGTGAACAGATCGACGCCCAACTGAAACGCAACCCACAACGCCAGGCCGGTGGCAAACACCAGCGCAATATTCTCGAACAGGTTGTTGCGGTATTCCTTGCCCAGCAGGGACTTCTGGTTGGACATGATCAGCAGGCCCAGGGAAATCACCGGCAAGCCGATGATGTTCAGCGCGTTGACGCCGATGGTCAGCGTGACGAAGTCCGGCATGCCGGGGAGCGACCAGATCAGTGGCGTCACGAGAATGAACAGCATGAACCATTTGTGCATCGGGTCACGGTGGAACTCTTTGCCGTAACGTTCCCGGCGCTCGGGCCGTACGTGCTGGAAGGCGTCGGTGATGAGCATCGGGAACGCCGTGGTCTTGCCGGAGATGCTGGCGAACAGCGTGGCAAACACACCGATAAAGAACACGTACCAACCGATCGAACCGAAGAACATTTCCAGGGCCTTGCCCAAATCGCCCAGGGTATTGACCTCGATGCCGTTGGGCCGCAGGATTTCCGCGCCGACGATCCAGATGGCCAGGTTGATGATGATCCCGACAAACACCGCAAACAGCAGGTCGTTACGCTGGATACGCTTGTGTTCAGGCCCTACCCAGCCCTTCTGGCGCATGACATACGGATGAACGAAGTTGGCGATCGAACCGGCCACCGCACCGATCACCGAGACGGCTACCAGCAACGCGCCGTGAACCCCTTCATCGGGCGGGATACTGAAGCCGATGGTGCCTCTGACGATGCCGGCGACATCCGGGCCGGACATCACCGCCAGGGCCAGGAACGCCAGCGTCATGATCGCCAGCAGCCCTTTCATCACGCCTTCGATCATCGAATAGATATTACGCCCGACGAGCATCCACACCGCCAACACCACAGCCACCGAACACAGCATTGGATAGTCGATCTTGAGCAACATGGCCAAGGCTTCGCCAGCCCCCTTGATCATGTAGGCGTTCATCAGGTGCCCCATGAGCAACGCATACACCAACAGGAACCAGGCGAAAAACGGATTGAGCTGGGCATAACCTTGCAGGATGGTCATGCCCTGGTTATTGCAGAGCTGGAAGCGCGCGATGATGTTGACGATCAGGTAACGCAGCAGCAGAGAGACCGCCAGTACCCACATCATCGCGTAGCCATAATTCGCGCCGGCCACGGATGAAGTGATCAAGTCGCCGGCGCCCAGCCAGGAAAGGACCGCAATGATGCCGGGACCGAGAAGCTTGAGCAGGCGAACGAAACGGCCTTGCGTGGACGCCGCAGCCTGGCCTTCAGCGGAAGGAATGCTCGTCATGGATGGAATCTCCGTTTATTTTTTTTGTGAGAAACGGCCACAGTCGAACATATTAGATACGACGTCGTACAACCATTATTAATGCGTAATTATGTAGAAATGTTTCATGGCATCCGCTCCCAAGATACCGTTGTATTCCAGGAGCAAATTGCCACTAACCCCTCACCTGCTCGCCGTTATCGACCATCCAGCGCACCATCCTCGCCAACGGCACCCGATGCTGCTGGATGGCGCACCAACTGACGTGTTCATGGCGATACATCTCGACATATCGGTTGAGCAGCACGTGGCGACCATCCTCGGCCAACCGCAGTTCAACCTCACGGCAATGCAGCACATCCGGATCGAGCGCGCGCATTCGCCGATGCAGGACCAACGCCTGGTTATTCATCTGCAGCGGCTCCGTCCTGGCATTGCGGGTCTTCCTGCACCACCGCTCCCAACTTGCCTTGGGCGACAAGATCGGCACGCCGCTGCGCCGTTGCATCACGAAGCGCCGCGTAGTAATCCGGTTCGGTCTGCAACTGGTCGGTTAGCGGCAATGCCTCGGCGCGGCCATCGACAACACCGCCGACGGTGTTGATCGTACCCAGGGTATCGACGGTGCTGCTGTTGCCGCCAAACGGGTCGACGGCAAAACTCAGCACTTTGCCCGTCGCGTCTCTCAGGTTGGCGCTGCCCAGCAACGGCAGTTCCACGATCGGTCCGGGGGCGACGTTCCAGACGCCGAAGGTCTGGCCGAAATCGGCCTTGTGGCGCTCGATGCCCAGCTTGCCCGACACATCGATCAGCCCGACGATGCCCGCGGTGGTGTTGATGACGAACCGCCCCAGTGTGTTGACCGAGCGTTGTGCATTGCCTTGCAGCAAGTCGTTGATGAACACCTTGGGCTCACCGAAGTTCTCCACGAAGTTGTGGACGCCGGCCTGGAACATCTCCGGCAGCTTGAGATAACCACGGGCAACCGGGGCCAGCGCATAGTCATCCACGGTCCGATTGAACACGAAGATGCCGCGGTTGACCGGTTCTGCGGGATCGTGAACGGTATAGGCCGCGCGTTCACAGGAGCCTGGTTTTGCAGCTGGTGTGCTGGAGCAACCGCTGGCGAGTGCCGTCAATACAACCACAACGGTGGATCGAACAAACAACGGAGCGGGTCTGGTGATCGGCATACAGGGTGATCTCGGCGAGAAATGGGATGCTGCCGATCAGCTAAGAAACGGTGCCGGACACAGCTCTTGTGAAGAGGAGGATGTTTGCTGTGGGAGCAAGGCTTGCCCGCGATGAAGGCGACGCGGACTTTCAGATATCGAGGCGCCTGTTTCGCGAGCAAGCTTTGCTCCCACAGCGGGGGCGACGTTTCGCTAAATCCCCTCGCCACAAGTTTTGTGTAGGACTGACTATTTTTTAACTGACTGACATCGAGGCCATCCTGCCGCTGTTTTTTTACCTGGAGATTTCCAGAATATTGCCCGCCGGCAACTTTATTGCCGGATTGAAATATATGACGCAGGCCCTGGATTGACCCTAGTATCGCCTCCTGTATTCATTACCCTGCGTGCCCACCGTGAGCCATTTATTACTGGTGGACGATGACCTCGAAGTCCTCGCCCTCTTGCGCAAGTTCCTCGAACAACATGGCTACAGCGTGGATGTGGCCGCCGACGGCACCGCCTTGTGGCAGGCGGTGGAACGGCGGGTGCCGGACCTCATCATCCTCGACGTCATGCTGCCGGGCGACAACGGCCTGGTGCTCTGCCAACGATTGCGGGCCGAGCACACGGTCGGCATCATCATGCTCACCGCCATGGGCGAATTGAGTGACCGCGTCGTCGGCCTGGAGCTGGGGGCGGACGATTACCTGACCAAGCCGTTCGACGCCCGCGAGCTGTTGGCCCGGGTGCGTGCCGTGCTGCGGCGCACCGGTGAAGCCAGGGACACGCTGAACGACTCCTCCCGGCCAATCCTGGAGTTCGAAAACTGGCAACTGGACGTCACCCGGCGCGAACTGCGTTCACCGGACAAGGTCATGATCCCGCTGTCCACCGGGGAGTTCGAACTGCTGCTGGTGTTTGCCGAACACCCGCGCCGGGTGCTGACCCGCCAGCAGTTGCTGGACCTGGCGCGCGGCGAAACCTTCGATGCGTTTGACCGCAGCATCGATGTCCAGGTCAGTCGATTGCGGCGCAAGTTGGAGACCGATCTCAGCGGCGTATCGATGATCCGTACCGTGCGCAACAGCGGCTACCTCTTCAGCCCCCACGTGGTGAAGCGATGAAATACACTCGACAGCCAAGGGATACGCTGGCGCGGTGGATCGCCCTGACCACCCTGGTCGCCATGCTGACATTGCTGGCCCTTAACGCGTTGTTCAGCCAACTGGCTGATGCCTGGGCCCGCCCGCCCCTGATGGAAACCGGCCTGATTGAAAAGGTCGCCGCCATCACACGCATCATCGACTCGGCAGCGCCCGAACAGCGGCCCACCATTGCCAGGGCGGCCAGTGACCAGAGCTTCAACGCGCAATGGCTCCAACGCCATGAAGATGCCAAGCTGCCAGTGATCGACGACCCCGAATACAACGATGGCGCACTGCGGTTGCGCCAACTGTTGGGCCGGCCCGATGCGAGGATCGAGGGCTATGAGCCAAGCGATTGGCACGCCGGCCAGCCCGGCGCACGCTACGCCGCGATGATCGAATTGACCGACCACTCGTGGGTCGTGTTTTCCCTGCCTGCGCGCAGTTGGGGACTGGAGGAATGGGAGCGCAGCCTGATCATGCTGGCGCTGATCCTGGTGTCGACGATTATCGTCGCGCTGATCGCCACGCGACACCTGGCAGCACCCTTGCAACGCTTTGCCGAAGGCGCCCGGCGCTTCGGCGTCGACCACCAGGCACCACCGATTCCGGTCATCGGCCCCCACGAAATCCGCCAGGCTATCCTCGCCTTCAATGCCATGCAGGCCCAGCTCAAGCACTTTCTGCAAGACCGCACGCAGATGCTCGCCGCCATCTCCCATGACTTGCGCGCACCGTTGACGCGCATGCGCCTGCGCGGGGAATTCATCGAGGATGCCGAGCAGCAATCGCGCTTGTTCAGGGACGTGGACGAAATGCAGGCGATGATCAACTCAGCCCTGGAATTCTTCCGCGACGATGCCCGCCTGGAACATGCCACCGCGTTCGACCTGGCCGAGCTGCTGCACACCATCGTCGATGACCTCAAGGACGCCGGCACCGAGGTCGCATTCGATGACGCCCACCGCTTGGTTTATGTCGGCCGCCCCATCGGCATCAAACGCGCCTTGGTCAACCTGATCGACAACGCAATCAAATATGGCAACGCGCCGACTGTTCGACTCGAGGCCGACGCCAATCGTGTGGACATTTGCATTCTGGATCGCGGACCAGGCATCGCCGCGCAACACCTTGAGCAGGTCTTCACGCCGTTCTTTCGCATCGAAGGCTCTCGCAACAAGCACACCGGCGGCGTCGGGCTGGGCCTGTCGGCGGCCCGGGCGACAGTGCTGGAGCATGGCGGCACGCTGACCCTGAGGAATCGACGCGGCGGCGGGTTGGAGGCCAGGGTCTCGCTGCCGCTTGACTGAAGTGCCCGATGTACCGATCCGCTCTAAACAATCAGCGCCTTCCTCGGTAGGATGTCCGGTTTTCCCGGCCTGGACCCTGTTCCAGGAAGGTGCTCTTGTTTGTATCGCCCGACTCAATGCCATCGTTCGCGCTCACGACAGACAGGAATCGACGGAGCCAAACTAAGGAATTCACCGATGATTCTTATCATTTATGCGCACCCCTACCCCGACAAATCGCGGGTCAACCAGCAGATGCTCAAGCGAGTGTCGACCAACCCGGACGTGATCATACGTTCGCTCTACGAGCTTTACCCCAACTTCGACATCGACGTCGAGGCGGAACAGCGAGCGGTGGAACAAGCAGAGCTTGTCGTCCTCCAGCACCCGATGTACTGGTACAGCACACCGCCCCTGCTGAAACTGTGGATCGATAAGGTATTCACCCACGGCTGGGCCTACGGTAAAGACGCCATCGCCCTCAAAGGCAAGCGCTTGCTGTGGGCCGTTACCACCGGTGGCGATCACGCGCATTTTGCGATCGGCGACTACCCCGATTTTTCGGCGCTGGCCCAACCGCTCCACGCCACGGCCATTTACTGCGGCATGCGCTGGCTGGAGCCGGTGGTCGTGCATGGCGCCTATGCCGCCGACCCCGAGGCCCAACACGCACAAATCGAACACTACGGCGAACGCCTGGCCGCCTGGAAGGAAGATTGAAATGGAGACGCACAGCCTGATTGAAATGCTGATCTACCTGGCCTCGGCGACGCTGATCGTACCGATTGCCGTTCGGTTTGGCCTGGGTCCGGTATTGGGTTACCTGCTGGCCGGGTGCATCATCGGCCCATGGGGGCTGAAGCTGATTACCGACGTAAAGGCCATTCTGGAATTCGCTGAAATCGGCGTGGTGCTGATGCTGTTCATCATCGGCCTTGAGCTCGACCCCAAACGGCTCTGGGCCCTGCGCAAGATGGTGTTTGGTGGTGGCGCCCTGCAGATGCTCGCCTGTGGCGCTGCCATTGGCTTGTTCTGCACGGCCCTTGGCCTGAACTGGACGGCAGCGCTGCTGGTCGGCCTGACCCTGAGCCTCTCCTCCACGGCCATCGCCATGCAGGCGATGAGCGAACGCAACCTGACCGCCACCGCCGTCGGCCGCAGCAGCTTTGCCGTGCTGCTGTTCCAGGACATCGCGGCGATTCCGCTGGTGGCGATGATTCCGCTGTTGTCAGCCCACGGCGACACGCCTTCGGGCACGGCGTTGTTGCTATCGATTGGCAAAATCGTCGCCGCCATCGCCATCGTCGTGCTGTTGGGACGCTACGTGACACGGCCGCTGCTGCGCTTCGCGGCACGCTCAGGCTTGCGCGAGATATTCAGTGCCGTCGCGCTGTTCCTGGTGTTCGGCTTCGGCTTTCTGCTGGAAGAGGCCGGTTTGTCGATGGCCATGGGCGCGTTCCTCGCCGGGGTCCTGCTCGCCAGCTCCGAATACCGCCATGCGCTGGAAAGCGACATTGAGCCGTTCAAAGGCCTGCTGTTGGGCTTGTTCTTCATCGGTGTCGGCATGTCGATCGATTTCGGCACCCTGATCAACACACCGCTGAAGGTCGTCACCCTGACGTTGGGTTTCATTCTGATCAAGCTGCTGGTGATCAAGATGGCGGGCCGGTTCCTCAACGTCCCCGCCGGCCAGCGCTCCTGGCAGGCGGTGTTGCTGGGCCAAGGCAGCGAGTTCGCCTTCGTGGTGTTTGGTGCGGCGACCGTGGCCGGCATCTTGACCGATCAATGGGGCAAGAGCCTGACCCTGGCGGTGGCCTTGTCCATGTGCCTGACGCCCTTGCTGATCGTGTTGCTGGATCGATTCGAGTCCGTTGCCAAGAAAAACAAACGCGAATCCGACCTCGTCGACCAGCAGAATCCACGGGTGATCATCGCCGGGTTCGGCCGTTTCGGGCAGATCGCCGGACGTCTGTTGATGTCTTGCGGCGTCGAGGTGGTGGTATTGGATCACGACCCGGACAACATCGAGACGCTGCGCAAATTCGGCGTGAAAGTCTTTTATGGCGATGCCACGCGCCTCGATCTGCTGCACGCAGCCGGCGCGGCCCAAGCGGTGGTGTTGATCAATGCGATCGACGATCGGGAAGACAACCTGGCACTGACCCGACTGGCCCAGGAGCACTTCCCTGCGTTGCAGTTGATCGTGCGGGCGCGGGACATGGGCCACCTCATCACCCTGCGGCAGATGGGCGTGGAGGCGGCCGAGCGGGAGACCTTCGAGAGCGCGCTGTCATTGGGTCGCAGTGCGCTGGAGCACATGGGCGTCGGGGCTTACGAAGCGCGCGAACGGGCTGACCAGTTCCGACGGCTGAACCTCAAGATGCTGGAGGAAATCGTCGCCCAGCCGGAAGATGACCTCAAGCTCCGCCACGATGCCTACCGGCGCGCCAATGCGCTGCTCACGGACATGTTCAACGAAGACCGTGCCCGCCCCGTCGACAACTGGCAGGAACACCATCGCAACGAAACGGACAAAAGCGATGCCTAGACGCTGATGCTGTTCATCTGAGGTTCATGGCAGGTACTCAGTGAATGGCATTGCAGCTAGACCGCGCCTTTTAGACTGCCCCAACCAACCCGTCCAACTCGGCCAGCATCGGCGCAGGGATCTTCAGTTCACTCGCCGTGAGATTTTCCCGCAGGTGCGCCACCGACGACGTACCGGGAATCAGCAGGATATTCGACGCTCGTTGCAGCAACCACGCCAGGGCCACGCACAGCGGTGATGCCTGCAAGCGCGTCGCCACGCTGGAAAGGGTTTCCGATTGCAGCGGTGTGAAGCCACCCAGGGGGAAGAACGGCACGTAGGCGATGCCCTGCCGGCCCAGGTCAGCGATGAGTTGTTCGTCGTCGCGATGAGTCAGGTTGTAGTGGTTCTGCACACAGATCACCTGGGCAATGCCCTGGGCCTGCTTGACCTGCGCGGCCGTGACGTTGCTCAGGCCCAGGTGACGGATAAGGCCCTGGCGCTGCAGCTCGGCCAATGTCGTGAACGACTCTTCGATGGAGTCTTCGGTGGGCGAATGCAGGTCGCCCCACACCCTGAGGTTGACCACGTCCAATACCTCCACGCCCAGGTTGCGCAGATTGTCGTGGACCGCACGGGTCAACTCGGCTGGGCTGTGGGCCGGGTTCCAGGACGCGTCGGCACCGCGAACAGCGCCGACCTTGGTGACGATGACCAAGTCCTGGGCGTAAGGGTGCAGCGCTTCGCGGATCAGCTGGTTGGTGACATGGGGCCCGTAGAAATCGGCGGTGTCGATGTGGTTGACCCCGCTCGCCACTGCTTCGCGCAGCACGGCGATGGCGGTCGCCGGATCTTTCGGCGGCCCGAAGACCTGGGCCCCCGCCAACTGCATCGCGCCGTAGCCCATGCGTTTGACCGTGCGATCGCCCAGTAAGAAGCTGCCTGCCTTACCTGCAATGTTCATCTCGTCGCCCTCGGATCAATGTGAGTGGGCCGACTATAGGCGTTGACCATTCCCTTGATAATCAGGTGCAATCAGCACGGGTTGTACGGTGGAGAGAACAATGGCGACGGATATTCAAGATTTGCTGGCCTTTGTGGCCGTGGTCAATGCGAAGGGCTTTCGTGAAGGCGCGCGACTGAGCGGCAAGTCTGCCTCAAGCCTCAGCGATGCCGTACGCCGGATGGAAGGCCGGCTCGGTGTACGCCTGCTCAACCGTACCACCCGCAGCGTGGTCCCGACCGAGGCCGGTGCCCGGTTGATGGAACGCATCGTCCCGGCCCTGGGCGAGGTCGAGGCGGCGATAGACGTGGTCAACGACTTTCGCGACCGGCCTTCGGGCACCCTCAGGCTGAACGTGCCGGTCAGCGCGGCCCGGCTGGTGTTGCCGGCGATCATCACGCCGTTCCTGAAAAGCTACCCCGACATCCGCCTGGAAGTGGTCACCGAGGAGAGCTTCGTCGACATGCTCGCGGCCGGCTGTGACGCCGGCATTCGCTACGACGAGCGCCTGGAGCAGGACATGATTGCCATCCCCATCGGCCCACGGTTCCAGCGCTTTGCAACGGCCGCTTCACCGGCCTACCTCGACGCCAGGGGCCGCCCCGAGCATCCGCGGGACCTGCTTGGGCATGCCTGCCTGACGGGCAAGTTTCCCAGCGGCGCCCTGCCCCTGTGGGAATATGAACGTGACGGCGAAACGATGAGCGTCGACCCGAGCGGCCCGTTGATCGTGCGCATCGGCGGCGCGATGGACCTGGCGGTACAGGCTGCGGTGGATGGGCTGGGCATTGTCCATCTGTTCGAGGACTGGTTGCGGCCCTACCTGGACAGCGGCGCCCTCGAGCCGGTACTCGAACCCTGGTGGCAGCGCTTTACCGGGCCATTCCTCTACTACCCCGGCCGCCGCTACCTGCCCTCGCCGCTGAGGGCTTTTGTGGATTTCATCAATGCACAACAGCGTGGGAGCGAGCCTGCTCGCGATGGCGTCAGCACAGCCAACCTCCCCGCAAGCTGATACACCGCTATCGCGAGCAAGCTCGCTCCCACAGGGGTTCGGCTGCGTAGCTAAAAATCCTGCCCCACCACAAATCCATTGTGGGAGCGAGCCTGCTCGCGATGGCGGTCATGCATTCACCCCTTTGCCCGCTCGTCTCCCCGCCGCAAGGATTTTCGAACCAAGCCATTCGCCACGGCTCGGACCTACATGACACCGCTGAAAGCCACGATGACGCGCTTCCACCGTCACGGCCTGAACGGCGGGCACATCGGGAATGCTTTGCGTTTCACTGCCGGGAGTTTTCGTTATGTGTGACAGTCTTGTTCAACACGTTTCTTCAAAAGACTCCCTGGCGTATTTCGCCCAGCGAGACACGCCAGGCAGCCGTTTCGATGCAAGCGTGACGCCCCTGGACCTGCACGTGACAACGCCGCCCAAGGCCCAGGACCGCCAGAGCCTGATCAAGCCAGACATGCAGGTCAGCGCCATTCGTCGTCGCGGTGGGCACCTGGAGTGCATCAAGGTTCGCTGGGGGTGGTCGCCGATCTGGTCGGTCGGAACGATGCCGCCGCTGACCCATCTGCCCTTGCATCTGGTGATGCGCTCCAAGGTCTTCGATCCCATCAAGCACGAGGGCCGCGTACTGGTCGCCGTGGAGGGTTGGTATGAGTCGCAAGCCCCCTCCTCGCCCTCCCAGGCGCAACGCCTCACCTACACCACTTCGCGGCAATCGGCGCCAATCTTCCTGGCCGCCCTGGCCCAGGCCAGCGAGACCCCGTTTGGCTGTGACGGGCTGGCCCTGGTGACGTATGGCGACATCGTCAACCAGCAGCAGCGGGTCCTGGCCTTCAGCGCCGACGATGCGCTCGACTGGCTGGAGCCCGCGCTGGGATGGGAACAGGCACAACAGTTGGCCGCACGCCTGAACAGCGCGCAACCGCACCTTGAAGCGGAAATGACAACCCAGCGTCCGGCCCAGGGCGGACTTTGACTTTGGGAGATAAAGCCATGTACGTGATCATGGGCGCCACAGGCCACGTTGGTTCGGCCACGGCCCGAGCCTTGCTGGCGCCAGGGCATGCCGTGACTATCTTGACCCGCAACGCCACCCACGCCACCGAATGGCACGCCAGGGGCGCTCAAATCGTCGAAGCGGACGCCGAAAACGTCGAGTCGTTGCGCGCCGCCTTTCGGCTCGGGCGCAGGGCGTTCATTCTCAACCCGCCGGCGGCTCCCAGTACCGATACCGATGCGGTGGAACGGCGCACGGTCGCCAACATCCTGGCTGCCCTCGACGGATCGGGCCTTGAGAAAATCGTCGTGCAATCCACCGCCGGCGCCCAGCCTGGCGAGCGTATCGGCGATCTCAGCGTCTTGTGGGAATTGGAAGAAGGGCTGAGCAGCCAGTCGATCCCGGCGGCGATCAATCGCGGGGCTTATTACATGAGCAACTGGGACAGCCTGCTCGATACAGTGCGCGAGACCGGCAAGCTGCCCACGCTGTTTCCAGCCGACCTGGCCTTCCCCATGGTTGCGCCCCGGGACCTGGGCGAAATGGCGGCCGCGCGGTTGCTATCGTCGGTTGATGACATTGGCGTGCGTAACGTGCAGGGACCTCGCCTGTACTCGCCCAACGATGTGGCGCAGGCATTTTCCCAGGCGCTCGGCCGGCCGGTCGAGGTGCACGTGATACCCAGGGACCAATGGGAAAGCACCTTCCAAAGCCTCGGCTTCAGCCTCGCTGCGGCGCAATCCTATGCGCGCATGAGCGCCGTCAGCCTCGACAGCGGCTTCGACGTGGGCGACGACGCCTTGCACGGCACCACGACGCTTGAGGCCTACATCCAGGCGCTGGTGCAAAACAACGGGCTGGGAGCGCACGGATAAAGGAATGCAGGAACGGCGCAGCAATGGACGGTAAACTGCGGCGGTCTTTTTCTTTTCCAGCATGAGGCTTTGCATGAGCAACCCAGACATTACGTTTATTCCAGATCCGGATGCGGACTCCATTTCCTCCGACGTCGCCGGTTTCGGCGGCCTGCTGGTTTCCACGCAAATCCCCACCCACGCCGACGGCAGCCTGGAACTGGGCGACATCACCCGGCAGAGCGAATGCACGCTGCAAGCCCTCAAGACCGCCCTGGAGGGAGCCGGCAGCTCCATGGATCGGGTCCTGCACCTGACCATCTACCTGACCGACATGGCTGACCGCGCCGCTTTCAACGAGGTCTACAAACGCTTCTTCGCCAAACCCTGGCCGGTTCGCGCCGCCGTGGGCGTGGCGGCGCTGGCGGTTGAAGGAATGAAAGTGGAAGTGACAGCGATGGCGGCGAAGGGCTGAGCGAGCCCACTGCCTAGAAGCGGAACGCGGAGCGTGAGGAACGATCTTCCGCAGCTCCCGCAACCTGATCGTTCCCACGCTCCGCGTGGAAATGCATCCCGTGACGCTCTGCGTCACATCCCAGAATCGGAACGCGGAGCGTCCCTGGCGGCATTCCCACGCGGAGCGTGGGAACGATCGACTGGAGTATGCCTGGCTATTCCCTGGACCAATCCCCTCCCCCAATCCCCGCCTATACTTCTTTGCCAATCCCCCCCGGGGCCTGCACTTCCAACAATAAAAAGCAGAGGTGGAACATGGTCTGGCAACAAGTCTACGATCCCTTCGGTAATGCGGTGCTGTCGACGCTCCTGGCGGCGGTTCCCGTGGTGGTGATGCTGGCGTCCCTGGCGTTCTTTCATGTCAAGGCACACCTGGCGGCGTTGATGGCCCTGGCCTCGGCCTTGCTGATCGCGATCTTCGCCTTCGGCATGCCCGCCGGCATGGCCGGTTCGGCGGCACTTTACGGCGCGGCCAACGGGCTGCTGCCCATTGGCTGGATCGTCCTCAACATCATTTTCCTGCACCGGCTGACCACCGAGAATGGCTCGTTCAAGGTCTTGCAGGATTCCCTCGCACGCATTACCGACGACCGACGCCTGCAATTGCTGCTGATCGCGTTTTGCTTCGGTGCGTTCTTCGAAGGCGCGGCGGGTTTCGGCACGCCGGTGGCGGTGACCGGGGCGATCCTGATCGGGCTGGGCTTCTCCCCCTTGGCCGCCTCGGGCCTGGCGCTGATCGCCAACACCGCGCCCGTGGCGTTCGGCGCCCTGGGTACGCCGATCATCACCCTGGCCAAGGTTACCGGGCTGGATGAAATGGAGTTGTCGATGATGGTCGGTCGGCAGTTACCGTTTTTTTCGGTGATCGTGCCGTTCTGGTTGATCTGGGCGTTTGCCGGGTGGCGCAAGATGCTGGAGATCTGGCCGGCGATTCTGGTGGCCGGTGTCAGCTTCGCCATCCCGCAGTTCCTGGTGTCGAACTACCACGGGCCGATGCTGGTGGATGTGATTGCCGCGCTGATTTCCATGGCCTGCCTCACCGGTTTTCTAAAGGTCTGGAAACCGGCCACGGTGCACACGTCCGCAGCGTTGTCGGGACGGGTCGATGATTCGAAAATCGACGCCAGCGAAGATGAAAAACCGCAGGCCAGCGCCACCTTTTCCAGTGATGCGCGACCGGCTGTGCTGCGGGCCTGGATGCCATGGATCATCCTTACAGTCTTCGTGTTCGCCTGGGGCACCCAGAGTTTCAAGAACCTGTTCGATACCCGCCCGGCGCTGGACCCGCAGACCCAATCGGCCAAGCTCGACCCCCAAGGCAAGCCGATGCGTGAGGCCAACCCGATCTTCTCGCCCCTGGTGACCTTCGGCACCATCCACCAGCAGATCGAAAAAGTCCCGCCCGTGGTGCCCCAGCCTAAAACCGAGGAAGCGGTCTACAAGTTCAACTGGTTCACCGCCACCGGCAGCGGCATCTTCCTGGCGGCGATTCTCGGTGGCTTGCTGATGGGCTATTCCATCCCGCAACTGCTGCACCACTACCTGCGAACGCTCTGGGTGGTGCGCTATTCGCTGATTACCATCGTGGCGATGTTGGCCCTGGGGTTTCTCACGCGCTACTCAGGCCTGGACGCGACCATGGGCCTGGCCTTCGCCGCTACGGGCATTTTCTACCCCATGTTCGGCACCTTGCTGGGCTGGCTCGGTGTGGCGCTGACCGGTTCGGACACGGCGTCCAATGTGCTGTTCGGTGGTTTGCAACGGGTGACAGCGGAACAGTTGGGGATCAGCCCGGTGTTGATGGCTGCGGCCAACAGTTCCGGCGGGGTCATGGGCAAGATGGTCGACGCCCAGTCGATCGTGGTCGCCTCCACCGCCACCCGTTGGTACGGTCACGAAGGCGAGATCCTGCGCTACGTGTTTTTCCACTCGGTGGTGCTAGCGATTCTGGTGGGCGGGCTGGTGACGTTGCAGGCGTATGTGGCGCCGTTCAGTCATATGGTGGTGGGAGGACGCTAACAGGAATATTGATCGTTCCCAGGCTCCCGCGTGGGAACGATCAAAACAACGGTGTTACTGAACGTTTTTCAGCTTGACCACATCACCAGACACCGAGGTGGTGTAGCCGGTCAGGACCCAGGCCCAGAACCAGTTTTCCTGGACTTGGGTGTTGATCATGGCGTCGCCGCCCTTGGCCTTGATCGCCGCGTCCTGGGCACGTACGAAACGGTTGTTCTGGCGAATCGGGATCACGCCGAACAGCAGCAGGCCGGTGGCCTTGGCTTCGCTGTGGCCGACAACGGTGTATTGGCTGCTGTCGTATTGCTGGGTTTTCATCGGGGTGCCGGTGCAACCCGCCAGGGCCAGGCCGAACAGTGCGCAGGCGACAACTTTGCTGATGTGATTCATTGAATACTCCATGAGAAAACGCCCGGGATCCGTCTCTCGGGCGGCGCGTACTCTAACCGATCAGCAACAAATTGACATACGATAATCCGCCCTATTCAGCGCCTGGAAGGCTCATCGCAGAGCCATCCGTCAGTTGCGCCTCCAGCGAAGCAGGCCCTCGTCGATAACATGAAAACTGCGCCACGGAAGGCAGTTCTTGCCTTGACGGCCGATAGGTAACGGCCGGTCCCGTTGGAGGGTTTTATCATGATTGACCTGACTGTCTGGAACATTACCCTGCCCGTGCAAACGCCGGCGCAGGTCGTGGCGACCAAAGCCATGCCGACCCTGAAAAACAAGTACTTCGACAACAACGGCCAGCGGATCGTCTTCTGGGCGCCGGTCACTGGCTCCCATACCGGTAAAAGCGAATACCCGCGCTCGGAACTGCGGGAAACCGGCAAAGACGGAAAGCTGCGCAACTGGCGCTACAACAGCGGCACCAACACCCTCAAGGGCGAGCTGTCGGTGAACCAGGTGCCTTCCGAAGGCCGCGTGGTAGTGGCACAGATTCACGCCAAGGACGCGCCGACGCCGTTGTTGAAGCTGGTATATCGCTACGAAAAGGGTACCGGCAATATCGACGTGGAATACCGGATCAAGCCCAAGGACAAGAAGAGCCCGGTGATCTACACCGTGCCCAAGGTGCCGTTGAACAAATCCTTCTCGTACACGCTGCAAATGGACAAGCAAGGCCAGCTCTCGGTGCTGATCGGCAACAGTGGCAAACAGGTGAAGCTGGACAAGTCCTGGCAAGGCTACGACTTCTATTTCAAGGCCGGCGTCTACACCTTGGACAACAAAGGCTATTCCAACGAAGGCGGAAAAGTGACCTACACCAAACTGGACGTCAGCCACAAATGACTGACGCCCAGCCCTGCTTGTGCTTCAGGCCTTTGATGGCGCGCTAACCGCCTGCCGGCCGCTGAAGGAAAACAGGAAACAGGCGAACACCAGCAACGCGAAACCGGCCGGGAACAGCCAGATGCTTTTCCAATCGTGGCCGCCCTCCAGGACAAAGTGATCGGTCACCTGCCCCGCGACCCAGAAGCCGATCAGCATCCCCACACCATAGGTCGCCAGGGTAATCAGGCCCTGGGCCGAACTGCGCAAATGCTTCGGCGCCTTGGCATCGGTGTAGATCTGCCCCGAGACAAAAAAGAAGTCATAACAGATGCCGTGCAGGGCAATGCCGGTGAACAGCATGAACGCCAGGTCGCCGTTATTGCCGTAGGCGAACAACAGGTAGCGCAGCGCCCACGCCAACATGCCCACCAACAGCGCCAGCTTGATGCCGAAGCGTTGGATGAACAGCGGCAACAGCAACATGAACAACACTTCCGAGACCTGCCCGATGGCCATCTTCGCCGTCGGGTTGGTCATGCCGGTTTCGGCCAGGAACGGGTTGGCATTCTGGTAATAAAAGGCCAAGGGAATGCAGATCAGGATCGAGGCGATGAAGAACACCAGGTAGCTGCGGTCCTTCAACAGACCCAATGCATCCAAGCCCAACAACTGCTTGATGCCGCCACCGCTCGCCTGCTCTTGGAACGGCGCCGTGGCCGGCAGCGTGAAACTGTAGAGCCCCAGGACCAGGGAAGCGATGGCCGCCATCAGGAAGGTATTGCGCAAACCGCCTGCAGAGATCGCTTCACGCGAATCCCAGGCGAACACAAAACTGATCACCACGCCCGCGACGATCCAGCCAATCGTGCCCCACACCCGGATGCGCGAGAACTCCAGCGCCGGGTCGCGCATTTGCCGGAACGCCACGGAATTGACCAGGGCCAGCGTCGGCATGTAGACCACCATGTACGCCAGCACATACGGGTAGAACACGCTGAAGTCCGCCGCCGAATACAGCTGATACAGCAACGCCGCGCCCAGCAGGTGCAACACCGCCAGGATCCGTTCGGCATTGAAGTAGCGGTCGGCGATCAGGCCGATGACAAACGGCGCAATGATCGCCCCCCACGACTGAGTGGAAAACGCCATGCCGATCTGCCCGCCGCTGGCGCCCAGCGTGCTGGAGAGAAAAGTCCCCAGGGTGACGAACCAGCCCCCCCAGATAAAGAACTGCAGGAACATCATCACGCTGAGGCGTGCGTTCATCGTGGTCATGACAGTCACCGTTTTATTGTTGTTCTTGTGAAGAAAGAAAAAACGCACCGCTTTTGTTGCAAAGGGATTTACCTCCACTGTGGGAGCAAGGCTTGCCCGCGATGGCCGCGCCACGGTCTAACCGTTGAACCGCGTTTTCGTTCATCGCGGGCAAGCCTTGCTCCCACACCGGGTTTCCTCGCCACAGGTTTTTGGGTTGGGCCGGCTACCTCAACAGGCCCAGCAACCGCCGGTTGGAGTCTTCATCCGCCGTTACACCAGCAAAATCGTCGAAAGCCTTGCGCGTCTTGCTGATCATGTGCCGCTGGATGAACGCAGCGCCTTCTGCGGCGCCCTGTTGCGAATCCTTCAGGCAACACTCCCATTCCAAGACCGCCCAACCGCTGAAATCGTATTGGGTCAATTTGCTGAAGATCGATTTGAAATCGATCTGGCCATCGCCCAACGAACGGAACCGCCCGGGCCGATCGACCCAGCCCTGGTAACCGCCGTACACCCCGGAACGGGCGTCGGGGCGGAACTCGGCGTCCTTGACGTGGAACATGCGGATGCGCGCGTGGTAGCGATCGATGAAACCCAGGTAGTCCATCTGTTGCAGCAGCAGATGGCTGGGGTCATAGAGGATCGCCGCCCGCGGGTGATGATCGACGGCCTCCAGGAAGCGCTCGAACGAGGCCCCGTCGTGGAGGTCTTCGCCGGGGTGGATTTCGTAGCACAGGTCCACCCCCGCCGCGTCGAAGCAGTCGAGAATCGGCAACCAGCGCCGGGCCAGTTCGGCGAACCCTTGCTCCACCAGGCCTGTCGGACGTTGCGGCCATGGGTAGAGATACGGCCACAGCAGCGCGCCGGAAAACGTTGCATGAGCCTTCAGCCCCAACCGCTGGCTGGCGCGGGCGGCCAGCTTGAGTTGTTCGATCGCCCACTCGGTACGTGCCTGGGGCTGGCCGCGCAGATGGGCCGGGGCGAAGTCGTCGAACAGCGCGTCGAACGCCGGGTGCACCGCCACCAACTGGCCTTGCAGGTGCGTCGATAACTCGCTGATCTCGACACCGGCCTGGGCACAGGTGGCCTTGAGCTCGTCGCAATAATCCTGGCTCTCGGCGGCCCGGGCCAGGTCGATGTATTGCGGGCCCGACGTCGGTAGTTGAATGGCCTTGTAGCCTTGCGACGCCGCCCACTGGGCGATGTTGGCCAGGGTGTCGAACGGCGCTTCGGCGGACATGAATTGCGCCAGGAAAATGCCTGGGCCACGCAGGCCGCTCGGTGTCTTGTCGAGGGTATTCACAACAGGGATGCTCCGGTCTGCACGGCGGTCCATTTCGCCTCGCCACGGTGATTGAGGATGGCGGCCTCGATGAATGCCATGCCACGCAAACCGGTCTCGATGCCGGGTACGCCAGGGACGTCAGGGCCTTCGACATGGTTGCGAATGGCCTGGGCGAAATCGCCGTAGAGGTTGGCCATGGCCTCCAGGTAGCCCTCGGGATGCCCGGCCGGCAGGCGCATGCGCCGCGTGGCCGCCGCGCACAACCACGGCTGGCCGACACCGCTACGCAAGATGCGCAGGGGTTGGTCAAAGGCGCGATGGATCAGGCTCGCCGGTTCTTCCTGGCGCCACTCCAAGGCGCCCTTGTCGCCGTAGACGCGAATCTTCAGCGGGTTCTCTTCACCGGTGCAGACCTGGCTTGCGATCAACGCGCCGCTGGCACCGCTCGCCATCTTGAACAGCATCGCGGCGTCGTCATCCAATTGTCGGCCCGGGATGTGCGTACCCAAGACGGCGCATAGCTGTTGGATAGGCTGGTCTGCGACGAACTCGGCCAGGGAAAACGCGTGGGTGCCGATGTCGCCGATGCATCCGCCCAGGCCTGACTGCCCGGGGTCGTCACGCCACTCCGCCTGTTTATTGCCCTGAGCGGCGACATCCTGGCTGAGCCAGCCTTGGGGGTACTCGACCAGCACTTTGCGCACCTGACCGATCTCGCCCGAACGCACCATCTCCCGGGCCTGCCAAACCATGGGATAGCCCAGGTAGGTGTGGGCCAGGCCGTAGAGGCAACGGCTGCCTTGCAGCACGTCCCTGAGGGCCAGCAACTCGTTGAGGTCCAGCGCGGCGGGTTTCTCGCTGAACACATGGAAACCGGCTTTCAAGGCCTGGCTGGCGATAGGCGCATGGAGGTGATTGGGCGTGACGATCACCAGCAGTTCCATGCGCTGATCCAGAGGCAGCAGCGCTTCGGTGTCGAGCATCTGCTGCCAGTCGTGGTAGCAACGGGACGCTGGCAGGCCCAGGGCCGCGCCGGTCTGCCGAGTGTTGTGAGGATCGCGGCTGAATGCGCCGCAGACCAGTTCGAAACCGCCGTCCAGGCCCGCGGCCTGACGGTGGGCCTGGCCGATGAACGCGCCCTCTCCACCGCCGACGAAGCCCATTCTTATTTTCGGTGCTACAGGATTCATCGCGATTGTCTTCCTGTGAGGATGATGATGTAACCGGTTACATCATGGCGGAAATCTAGGCTCAGTTTTCCTGCGTGTCAAACCCCACGAGGTCACGCATGAACATTTGTGAGGCGCTCAACCTGCGGTAAGCTCCCCAACCGTAGCCCCTGCCCCCCGAGGTGATTTTGTCCAACATTCGTGAAGTGGCCCGGCTGGCCGGTGTGTCGGTGGCCACGGTGTCCAGAACCCTGAAATCGCCCGAACGGGTGCTTCCCGAGACGCGGGACAAGGTCAACGCGGCGGTGGAACAGGCCGGCTATCGACCCAACCTGATGGCGGTGCAATTTCGCTCCCGGCGCACCGGCAACCTGGTGATCCTGGTGCCGACCATCGCCAACACGTTTTTCGCCCGGGTCATCAGCGGCGCGCAGCAGGCCGCGCAGGCGGCGGGTTATCGATTGCTGCTGTGCGACACCCAGGGCCGCGCGCAGATCGAGCGGGAATTCGCCGCGCTGGTCTACGCCCACCAGGCCGACGGGGTGATCCAGTTGCGCGCCAGCGATCCTTTCGAATCGATGCCCGCAGGCGCTGAAAGCCTGCCGCTGGTCAACGCCTGCGAAGTGGTCAAGCACGCCCCCTACCCGACCATCAGCCTCGACAACCGCGCCGCCGCCCAGGCCATGACCGAGCACCTGATCGGCCTCGGCCATCGCCGCATCGGCATCATCAAGGGGCCACGCAGCAGCCCCTTGACCCTGGACCGCGTGGCCGGTTACCAGGATGCCCTGAACCAGGCCGATATCGCCGTCGACCCAAGCCTGATCTGCCATGGCGACTTCACGTTGAAGGCCGGTGATGACGGGGCCGGCGCGATGCTGGCGCTGGCCGACCGGCCCAGCGCGCTGTTCTGTGAAAACGACGAGATGGCCATCGGCGCGCTCAGGCGCATCAAGCAAATGGGCCTGCGGGTGCCCGAGGATATTTCCCTGGTGGGGTTTGACGACATCCCGTTCGCCGCCTATTGCGACCCGCCCCTGACCACCATTGCGCAACCTGCCGAAGCGTTTGGTCAAAAAGCGGTAGAGATGCTGATTGCCCTGATCGAGAAAAAGCCGATTGCCGAACGGCATGTGGTGTTGCCGTTTGAGTTGACGGTGCGAGGCAGTACGGCGCCCCTGGCATAACCACAAAAACCTCCTGACCACGGCTCGACTCGCCACCGCCCCGTTTGAACTACAGTGGAAAGACTCTGCATACAGCCATAACAAGACGGAGAGGTCCCCATGCGAGTCAACAAGCGCTTCACCCTCCTGGCCGCCGCGGCAGCCCTGGTGGTCAGCACCACGGCCCAGGCAGCCCCGGTGTATATCAACATCCTGACGGGGGGCACCAGTGGGGTTTATTACCCGATCGGGGTCGGGCTGTCGCAGATCTACAGCAGTGGTATCCAGGACGCCAAGACATCGGTGCAAGCCACCAAGGCCTCGGTGGAAAACCTCAACCTGCTGCAAGCCGGTCGTGGCGAGCTGGCCCTGGCCCTGGGCGACTCGGTGGCGGATGCCAGGAACGGTGTGGAAGACGCCGGTTTCAAGGCACCGTTGACCAAACTGCGCGCCATCGCTGGCGCCTATCCCAATTACATCCAGATCGTCGCCAGCCAGGAGTCCGGCATCAAGACATTGGCCGACCTCAAGGGCAAGACCGTTTCCGTCGGCGCGGCAAAATCCGGCACCGAACTCAATGCCCGGGCGATCTTCAAGGCCGCAGGGCTGACCTACCAAGACATGAAGGTCCAGTACTTGCCGTTCGCCGAGTCGGTGGACTTGATCAAGAACCGCCAACTGGATGCCACACTGCAGTCCTCCGGCCTGGGGATGGCGGCCATTCGTGACCTGGCCTCGACCATGGCGCTGAGCTATGTATCGGTGCCCACCGATGTGGTGGAGAAAATCGCTAACCCGGCCTATCAAAGCGCAATGATTCCGGCCAACACCTACGACGGCCAGACCGACGCCGTACCGACCGTGGCCATCACCAACATCCTGGTCACCCGCGAGGACGTGCCGGATGAGGTGGTGTACCAGATGACCAAGCTGCTCTTCGAGAACCTCACTCGCCTGGGCACTTCCCATTCGGCGGCCAAGGACATCACCTTGAAAAACGCCGCGAAAAACCTGCCGATCGCACTCCACCCCGGTGCCGAGCGCTACTACAAGGAAGTGGGCGCGCTGTAACACCCTACGCATCAACGGCGCCCGTCGCCGTTGATGCATCGTGTTTTCGCCCCTTGAATGTGAACAGAAGGCAGGCACCTCATGAGTGAAGACCAGCACGGCATCGCCACGGACCCGCGGGACTGGCCCAAGACACTGTTTTACGTGGCCTTGCTGTTTTCAGTGTTCCAGATCGTCACCGCCGCGTTTTCTCCAGTCTCCAGCATCGTGCTGCGGGCGGTGCATGTCGGCTTCCTGCTGTGGGTGGTGTTCCTCAGCTACCCGGCCTATGGCAAGCAGCGTCCCTGGCAACCCCTGGCCTGGGTCCTGAGCCTGGGGAGCGTGGCGACGGCGCTCTATCAATGGGTGTTCGAAGCCGACCTGATCCAGCGCTCTGGCGACCTGACCACCGCCGACATGATCATCGGCGTGATCCTGATCGTGCTGGTCTTCGAAGCCGCCCGGCGGGTGATGGGCATCGCGCTGCCGATCATCTGCGGCCTGTTCCTGGCCTATGGCCTGTTCGGCGAATACCTGCCGGGGGATTTGGCCCATCGCGGCTATGGCGTCGATCAAATCATCAACCAACTGTCATTCGGCACCGAAGGCTTGTACGGCACGCCGACCTACGTGTCGGCCACCTATATCTTCCTGTTCATCCTGTTTGGCGCCTTCCTGGAAAAGGCCGGCATGATAAAGCTGTTCACCGATTTCGCCATGGGCCTGTTCGGCCACAAACTGGGCGGGCCGGCGAAAGTGGCGGTGGTGTCATCGGCGCTGATGGGCACCATCACCGGCTCAGGCATCGCCAACGTGGTCACCACCGGGCAATTCACCATCCCGTTGATGAAGCGATTCGGCTACAAGGCCGCGTTTGCTGGCGGTGTGGAAGCGACTTCCAGCATGGGCAGCCAGATCATGCCGCCGGTAATGGGCGCGGTGGCCTTCATCATGGCCGAAACCATCAATGTGCCGTTCGTGGAAATCGCCAAGGCCGCATTGATACCCGCGTGCTTGTACTTCGGCTCGGTGTTCTGGATGGTTCACCTGGAAGCCAAACGCTCCGACCTCAAGGGCCTGCCCAAGGACCAATGCCCCAGCGCCTGGGGCGCGGTCAAGGAAAACTGGTACTTGCTGATCCCGCTCGGGGTGTTGGTCTACCTGCTGTTTTCCGGACGCACACCGCTGTTTTCCGGCATGGTGGGCCTGGCTTTGACAGCCATCGTGATTCTCGGCTCGGCGATCATTCTCAAGGTCTCGAACTATGCTTTGCGCTGTGCCTTCTGGATCGCCTTGGGGCTGCTGTGCGTCGGTTTTTTCCGGTTGGGCATCGGTGTCGTGTTCGCGGTGATCGGCGTGTTGGTGGTGGTCTGCTGGTTCATGCAAGGCACGCGGGAAACCCTGGTCATCTGCCTGCACGCGTTGGTAGATGGCGCGCGTCATGCCGTTCCAGTGGGGATCGCCTGCGCCTTGGTAGGCAGCATCATCGCCGTGGTCTCGCTGACCGGCGTGGCCTCCACTTTTGCCGGCTACATCCTCGCCATCGGCAGGGACAACCTGTTGCTGTCGCTGATCCTCACCATGCTCACTTGCCTGGTGCTGGGCATGGGCATCCCGACCATTCCCAACTACATCATCACCAGCTCGATCGCCGCGCCCGCCCTGCTGGAACTGGGCGTGCCGCTGATCGTATCGCACATGTTCGTGTTCTATTTCGGCATCCTCGCCGACCTGACCCCACCGGTGGCGCTGGCCTGTTTCGCCGCCGCGCCCATTGCCCGGGAAAGTGGCCTGAAGATCAGCTTCTGGGCGGTGCGCATCGCCCTCGCCGGTTTCGTCATTCCGTTCATGGCGGTCTATAACCCGGCACTGATGCTCCAGGGCGACAACCTGTGGATGACCGCGTACATGCTGATCAAGACGTTGTTGGCCGTCGGGCTTTGGGGCATGGCGTCCACCGGCTATCTGCAACAGAAGATGCCGGTCTGGGAGCGCCTGTTGTGTTTTGCGGCTGGCGCGTTGCTGGTGGTGGCCCTGCCGCTGACCGACGAGATTGGCTTCGTGCTGGGTGGGCTGCTGATTTTCCAGCACATCTGGCGCTCGCGGCGTGCCGGACGGGCCTTGGCGTGATCGGGCTGTGTCTGGGCCTGTCCGGCGTGGTCTGGGCCCAGCTTCCCGTTGCCGATTTCACGCTGGCATGGAACCACACCATCGAAAAGATCCGCTGGGAGGAAGATTATCGCGTGACCGCACAAGGGTTGGTCCTGGGTGAAGCCAGGGTCAGAGGCAATGGCGCGGGCATGGAGATTCCCGAAAACGCCCGACTGGAAAATGGCAGTTGGCACTACCAACGCCAGATGCCGCCGCTGCAACCGCTGAGGCTGGGCCGTACGCCGCAGGCCGGCGATTATCAAGTGTGCTTCGATGGCACTTGCCGGCCGATGAGCCATTGGTTGGGGCCGCCGACAGAGGGCCAGCCGACCGTGGAGCTATGGAGTTGCGGACAATCCTGAACCCATCAGAGGATACTCACTGAACACACCCTTGTGACTAGGCCGTGGGAGCAAGGCTTGCCCGCGATACAGGCGACTCGATTTCTGAAAGACCGCATCGCCTGTATCGCGAGCAAGCTTTGCTCCCACAGTATCCTCGCCACAATGGAGAACCGCTCAATCAGGCAAACGTCGCCCCCCGTGTATTCACGAACAGCGAATACAGCGAATGGCTGCCGGCCATGAACAACCGATTGCCTTCCCGCCCTCCGAAGCAGACGTTGGGGCAGCGCTCCGGCAGGGAGATGTGCCCGATGGCTTTGCCTTCAGGGTTGAACACTCGCACACCGTCGAGTTTTTCCAGGTCGGCCTTGGGGTCGCCATTGCCGCCCCAACCGCACCAGAGGTTGCCGCTCTCGTCGCACTTGATTCCATCGATCGCCGCGTAATCCAGGCCTTCGATGTGCTTGCGCCGCTCCCCCAGCGTGCCATCGTCCTTGACCGTGATTGCCCAGATCAAGCGGTTGGGCTTGGCCCGGCCTTCGACCACGTAGAGGATTTTCTCGTCCGGGGAAAAACACAACCCGTTCGGCCCCGCCAGGTCGTCGATCACCCGGCTGACCTTGCCGGTTCCGCCGTCGATGCGATACACCGCGTGGGGCTGGGCGGGGGTGACTTTGTGTCCCTCGTAGTTGTTGCCGGTCTGGAACGGCGGGTCGGTGAACCAGACCGAGCCATCACGCTTGCACACGATGTCGTTGGGCGAGTTCAGCGGCTTGCCTTCGAAACTGTCCGCCAGCACGGTGATAGTGCCGTTGTGCTCGGTGCGAGTGATGCGTCGGCCTTCGCTGGCGGTGGTGGAGCCTTCGCACACCAGCAGCCGGCCCTGGCGATCGCGGCACATGCCGTTGGAGAAGTTGGAATTCTCGCGGTACACCGACAGGCTGCCGGTGATTTCATCCCAGCGCACGATGCGGTTGTTGGGAATGTCGCTGACCAGCAGGTAACGACCGTCACCGACCCACACCGGCCCTTCTGCCCAACGCAGACCGGTGGCGAGTTTCTCCACGCTGGCGTTGAAGATGCGCAAGTCCATGAAGCTGGGGTCAAGGATATTGATCAGCGGGTCCGGGTAACGCTGGCTCAAGGGTTCGGCCTGGGCGAGCCCTGGCAGATTGCCAAGGGCGGCGGCAGCGGCCGAGACCACCAGGGATTTTTTCAGGAATACCCGGCGGCCCTGATCGGCGGCGGTTGCAGATTGCGAAGCATCCATCGGTGCGTCTCCGTTAATTATTATTGGACGGGACGACAGTTTTACTACGTGATAAGACATCGTACAAGTATGTGAATCTGCTCTTGCGGACAGTCGATCAGGCCGGGTTCAGCGGTATACGAACGGTAAATGTCGTGCCGACTTGCGCCTCCGAGTGGACCTTGATGGTGCCCTGATGGGCCGATACGATCGCCGAAGCGATGTGCAGGCCAAGTCCGAGCCCAGCCGTGGAACCGTACTGCATTTCACCGCTGCACAGACTTCGGACCATTGGGTTGAAGATGTTGGCAATGGCCTCTTTCTCGATAGGCTTGCCCTGGTTGTTGATCGCAATCACGGCCATATCCTTTTCCACGCTCAACGAAACAGTCACCGGCGTGCCTTCGGCACCATGCTGGACGGCGTTGCCAATCAGGTTGGCAAATACTTGCTCCATGCGGGCGGGATCAAACCGCGCCTCCAGGGCACCGGTCGTTTCAAAGCGGATTTCGCTTTCCGGGTGATAGGCCCGCGCCTCCTCCACCATGCCTTCGCAGGCGGCCACCAGATCGCCGTTGAAACGCTGCACCGGAATGCCCGAGCCGAGTTGGGTACGGGTGAAATCCAGCAGATCGCCGACGATTTTGTTGGCCCGCTTGACGCTGGTGTAGATACGCGAAGTGATCTTGGTGGCCTTGGCGGGCAGGTCCCCCGCCCGCAGCAGCACTTCGGAACTCAGCAGGATCGCGCCCAAGGGGCTGCGCAGGTCATGCCCCAGAATCCCGAGAAAGATGTTGCGCGACGCATCCACCGCCCCCGAGTAACTGACGACGGACTCGGCCAAGGCCTGGTCCACGGCCTCGTTGAATCGAATCAGATCGTCCATGACCTGTTTGTGATCCAACTGCGTGTGCGGCATCCAGAGCATGAGCACGCTGGTGCGCAGGGCCCGGTATTCGGAGACCATTTGTTCCACGGTGAAACCCGAGGACTGGCGGATGACCGCATGGGTTTCGGCGGCGGTTTCGGCATCCGCCGTCGGGGCCTCCCCGTGGGACTTGGCAATTGCCTCCTTGCGCGTTTGCGAGGTGCGCAGGTCAGCGGCGATGGTGCGCAGCATCTGCTCGGCATGGTCGCGCAGGGCCACGGAATCCATGCCAATGGATGCGGGGGTGATGGTTTTGGCGAAGTCTTCCCACGCCTGAAGAATCGGCTCGATATTGTCGAGAATGAAATCGGCCAGGCGCATGAGTTTTTCCGCAAGAAGGGCGATGCTGTAAACGACACAGCGGCCAGGTTTGTTGTACAGCAAAGCACCGGATAATGTGCGTAATGCTGTTCATTTTGATATTCCGCTGTGTTTTTTTTGGGGGGTGTATATCCGTTTCTGCGGTAACGGCGGCTGGCGGTTCCGCCCTTACGGCGGGTCACTTTCGACGGGCTCCCGGCTTTTTCGAAAGTGACCCGCCGTAAAGGCGGAACCCTAAGTAGCCGTTACCGCAGAAACGGATATACACGCCAAAGCAACTAAATACCGAGCGTACAGCCCTGCCGACCTTGTCCCTTGCACCCCACGAGGTAAAAACCTTACAGTCGTACGACAACCTATAACTAAAAACAGCCGATCCAGGACCTTTTGCCTTGGCGGCCGCCATAGAGACACCTGCCATGACTCGCCCCATCGCTGCACCTGACACCCCCACGCCGTTACCCCGCCACCTCGCGGTGCTCGTCCTGCTATGCATGGGCTGTGCCTTCGCCGGGAACCACGTCGCCGCGCGGGCCGCGTTCGATGACGGTGCCGGTGTGCTGCTGGCGATCTTGCTGCGCTCGGGCGGGACGCTGCTGGTGCTGGCTGCGATGGTGCTCTGGCAACGACAGAGCCTGCGCCTGCCGCCCGATGCGTGGCGCTGGCAATTGGCACTGGGGCTGTTGATCGGCGCCCAGAGCCTGTGCCTGTACTCCGCCGTGGCGCGGGTTCCGGTGGCGTTGGCGCTGTTGGTGGGCAACGTGTTTCCGATCCTGCTGGCTTTGCTGACCTGGGCCCTGGGCGGGCCACGCCCGACGGCGCGCACCGCCGCGTTGATGGGCATGATCCTGGTGGGGCTGGTGTTCGTGCTGGAAGTGCCGGCGCGGTTATCGTCTGGGCAAGGCGTCGGCCCGCAATGGCTGCTGGGGGTGGGTTTGGCCTTTTGCGCTGCTTGCGCCTTTGCCTGCGCACTGTGGATCACCGATCACAAGTTGTCCCAGGTACGCGGCTCGGTTCGCAGCCTGCTGACGATCTTCATCGTCTTCAGCAGCGTCAACCTCGCCGGCCTGACCGGTGCCCTGCCCGGCGGTTTCGACCTGCCAGCCAGCAGCACCGGTTGGTTCGCCCTGGCGACCCTGGTGGTGCTCTACGGCACCGGCTTCACTGTGCTGTTCATTTCCGTGCCCCGCCTGGACATGCCGCGCAACGCCCCGGTGATGAACATCGAACCGCTGGCCACGCTGCTGATCGGCTGGCTGGTGCTGGACCAGATGCTCAACCCGGGCCAGGTGATGGGTGGCGCGATTGTGGTGACGGGCATCGTGCTGCTGACCTATCGCAAGGTCGAACGGGTCAAGGTGCCTGTGGCTGAAACGGCGAATTGAACCCACTGAACACAGTTGTGCCAGCCCGCAGATACTCTTCGCCTTCCTGAAACTTGTTTCAAAACCGACAGTCCTACCCCAGCCGTGAAAACCCCGCCGATCTGCAGCGACGGGTTTTCCAGCTGATCGGCGCCAAGCCTGGCGCTAAAGCACCTCCCCCTTCTTGAGCCGTTCGCCCCATGCGCCACCCTGTTCGCTCTTGCCGTTTCGTTTCGCTGTGCTTGCTTGCCCTGTTTCCCTTATTTACCAGCCCCGCCCATGCCCGCAGCGAAAGGCAGCTGGTGGACGCCATCAACGATTTCCGCAGCCAGTCGCGCCGCTGTGAATGGCGCACGGTGCGTGCCACCCAGCCACTGGTACTGCGTTCGAGCCTGGGCTTGCCGATGGGCTTTCGCGGTGGCCTGCGGGAAACCTTGAAAGACGTCGGCTATCAAGCCCGGGCTGTGCGCAGCATCCGCCTGACCGATGCGCGGGACGCCGAAGAAGCCTTCGACATGTTGGCCGACGAACATTGCGCAGCGCTGCTGGACAACCAGTACGCCGACATCGGTGTCAATCGGGTCGGTGATGAATGGCGCGTGGTGCTGGCGCAGCCCATGGCTGGCACACGGATGAGCGACGCGGGTGCGTCGGACAAGTCGCTGCTGGCCCAGGTCAACGCCGCCAGGGCCAAGCCACGGATGTGCGGGCGCCAGCGCTTTGCGGCGGCCCGGCCGCTGAGCTGGAACGCCGCGTTGGGAACCGCCGCCCAAGGCCACAGCCGGTCGATGGCCCGCGAGAACTATTTCGCCCATCGCGATCCGGACGGTCGCTCCTCTTCCGATCGCGCCAAGAGCGCCGGCTTTCGCGGACATAAACTGGGCGAGAACATCGCCGCTGGTCAACGCTCGCCGAGCCAGGCCATGCAAGACTGGCTGGACAGCCCGGGGCACTGCGCCAACCTGATGAACCCGATGTTCACCCAGATGGGCGCAGCTTCCGCCAGCGACTCACGCAGTGATGCGGGGGTGTACTGGACGATGGTGCTTGGTGCGCCGTGATGTGACGGACACCTTTGTGGCCAGGGAGCTATGGCAAATCTGCCGCCTCTCACGCCGGCCGACGAACCGCCCTCACCTTGCCACTGCTACCGCCGCCACAGAAAAACCGGTCGGCCCCGTCGGACTCCAGCCCCGACACACCGGTCCCGGGTGGCATCGTCACGCTTTCCAGCACTTGCGCCGTTTGCGGATCGATACGTCGCAGGTCGCTCTCGTCGTTTTCCCAGGTGCCGTGCCAAAGCTCTCCATCGACCCAGGTCACGCCCGTGACAAAGCGGTTGGATTCGATGGTGCGCAGGACCCTTCCGTCGGCGGGATCGATCTGCAGTATCTTGCGCGCCTTGTACTGACCGACCCAGAGCGATCCTTCGGCCCACGCCAGGCCGGAATCATCACCGCTGTTGGGGGCCGGAATCGTCGCCAATACCTGACCGGTGCGTGGATCGATCTTGCGGATGCTGTCGCCGGCAATCTGGAATAAATACTCACCGTCGAACGCCGTGCCCGCATTCGCCGGGACATCGAGCGAATGCACGGTCTGGCCACTGGCGGGATCGAGGGCATGCAACTTGTCGCCTGAAGCTAACCAGACGCGCTCGCCGTCATGGCTCACGCCATGCACGCAATCGACGCCCGGGAAAGGACCGTATTCACGCAGGATCTGTGCCTCTGAACGTTTCATCTCACTCGCCTCATCAGTGGGGTGTGACTGCAGCCTAATCCTCCGATGGCAGCGCAGTGAGTAACAATACCGTCGCGAATCCAGGCATCGGTGGCGCCAACCAGCGACGGGCCCTGGCGCGCCCGAACGACTGCGCCTTACCGGCGGCGGCCAGTGTCTCCAAGGCCCGTTGCACGCTACGCTGACTGATGTCCAGCGCCAGCGCCAGGGCTGAACTGGACCAGGCTTCACCGTCGGCCAGCAATGCCAGCACCGCTGCGTAGGGCTCCTCGACGACTCGCGCCAGCACCACGACCTCGTCGGCATGTCGCGGCACCAGGGTAAAACCGCGCTGGGTTGCCCTCACGTCAGCCAACGGACGAAGCGTGGCACGCAACCGCCCCATCTCGACCCGCAGCCGGGCGCGATGGGATTCATCCGTCAGTTTCAAGCCGAAGGCCTGGGTCATGAGCGTTTCCCTTGGCACGTCGCCAGGCCAGGCTTGAGCCAGCCCTCGCGCCAAGGCGAACAATACCGGACGCCGGGCAAGGCTGACCTGAATGCCGGCGCCGCTGATCCCATAGCGGCACGCGTCCACCACCAACGCCGGCCCGGCCAACAGCGCTTGCACTTCTTCCAGCAGGAGCAAGCGCTCCTGGCCTCGGGCGATCAGCCGCGCGGCGGGTGTGCGCAGTAGCCGCCAGGCGCTTTCAATTTCGGCGCTCAGCGCGCCGATTCCCGCTTGCCCTGCGGCTTGCCCGGCCCGTTCGAGGGCGGCGCGGGCGGCCTGTGTTTGCAACCGTCGCATGGCGATTCCCGCAGCCACTAACTCGCAAGCCGCCCGTGATGCCAAGGGCAGGCAGGCAAGCTCCAGGTCAACGAGCCTGCGTTCGGCCTCGTCGAGCCGACCGATCAACAGCAGCCGCCGGATTTCGATCGTGTGGGCGTGCGCAACGTTCGCCCGGTCGTCGTGGGTTTCGAGCACCGCCCGCGCGGCGTCGAGGCGCTTCATCGGCCAAGCCAGGTCACGGGACGCCAGGGCGATTTCGCCTTCGGCGACCACACAACGCGCCCGTGCCACGGTCTCCTTGGGCCCGAAGGCCGCGCCCGCCCGACGCATCAGGGCCCTGGCCTTGGCCAGATCGCCCAGTTGCGCCATGGCGATGCCGCGAAGCGCTAGGGCCGGGGCATCGTTGCGCAAGGCAATGCGATTGAGCGCGGCGACGGGGTCCCCCGCTGCCAGTGCGCGCGCTGCCGTGGTGACCTCGTAATCCATGAACGATGACCTGGGTGGCGAGGGAGCTTGCTCCCGCTGGACGCTGTAGGAGCTGACGAGTGTAACGAGGCTGCGATCTTTCCAGCGCTCATTGAGTCGAGAGCGAAAGATAAGATCAAAAGATCGCAGGCTTCGCCAGCTCCTACAGCCCAATCCAAGCAATGGGTATCGGCTACAAGCGAATGTCAGCCGCCGCTACCACATCGATCCGCGATACCGCACTGCTCAGCCGCCCCAATCGGTTGTTGTGATTGGCGATGATCTGCTCAGCCGCCATGCTGCCGTTGTCCACCGTGGAGTGGGCATCGGCCGCCAAAACCACGTCGTACCCCAGGGCATGGGCTTGGCGCACGGTAGCGTTGACGCAATAGTCGGTTTGCAACCCGCAGACCACCAGGCGGTCGATGCCTCGGGCCTGCAACAACGGTTGCAGGTCGGTCTGGTAGAAGGCATCGGGGGTGGTCTTGCGCACCCGCAGGTCATCGGCAGCGGTCAGCAGGTCGTCGGCCAGTTGCCAGGCGGCAGAACCATACGTCAGCGAGCCTTCCAACTCTTCGTGCTGGATCAGGATCACCGTCAAGCCCAGGGCCCGGGTTTTGGCCGCCAGTTCGTTGATGGTCCGGATGATGCGCTGGCTGTCGAAGCATTCCTCTTCGCCTGAGCACAGCGCGTTCTGGACATCGATGATCAGCAATGCGGTGTTCATGACCTTCCCTCTTCAAACAATATCGCAGCCGCGCGATAACTCAATACCCCAGCGACAACCCAGTGTTGCGACGGGGGTCGTTGGCGCCATAGAAGCGGTTCTTGCCCACCGGTTTGCCACCCAATGACGGCGCACCGACCAGGATCGCGGCAATGTGGTTGGGGTCCTGCGGGCCGGCAAACTTGTGCCCCCAGCTCTCCAGCAGCTTGCGGGTATCCGGGCTGGCCGCAAAAGTCTCCAGGTTGGTTTCCTCCGGCATCCACTGTTGGTGGAAACGTGGGGCGTCGACAGCCTCCTGGAGGTTCATGCCGTAGTCGATCACATTGAGGATCGTCAGCAACGTCGCGGTGATGATCCGGCTGCCGCCCGGGGTGCCGACCACCATGACCGTCTTGCCGTCCTTGGTGACAATGGTCGGGCTCATGGATGACAACGGCGCCTTGCCCGGCGCGATGGCGTTGGCTTCGCCCTGTACCAGGCCATACATGTTGGGCACGCCGACCTTGGCGGTGAAGTCGTCCATTTCATCGTTGAGAATCACCCCGGTCTTGCTTGCCATGACACCGGCACCGAACCAGTCGTTCAGGGTGTAGGTGACCGAAACGGCATTGCCCCACTGGTCGACGATGGAGTAATGGGTGGTGTTGCTGCCCTCATGGGGCGCCACGCCGGGCTTGATCTTCTGCGAGTCGCCGGCCTTTTGCGGTTCGATCGCGGCCCGCAGCTTGGCGGCGTAGTTTTTATCCAGCAGATGGTCGATGGGGTTCTTCACGAAGTCCGGGTCCCCCAGATAACTGTTGCGGTCCACGTAGGCGTGGCGCATGGCTTCGATCTGATAGTGCATGCCCTGGGCCGAATGGAACCCCAGGTCCTTCATCGGATAACCGTCGAGGATGTTCATGATCTGGCACAGCACCACCCCGCCGGAACTGGGCGGCGGCGCCGAGATGATGTGATAGCCGCGGTAGTCACACTCCACCGGGGCCAGCTCGCGGGTCTTGTATTTGTCCAGGTCGGCCTGGGTGATGATGCCTTTGTTGGCCTGGCTGGAGGTGACCATGGCATCGGCGACCCAGCCTTTGTAGAAACCGTCGGCACCCTTGGCGGAGATTTCCCGCAGGGTCTTGGCGAGGTCTTTTTGCACCAGTTTCTGGCCGACCTGCATGGGCTCGCCGTTGTGCAGGAAGATCGCCCCGGAGTCACGCATGTCCTTCTTGAACACATCGGTGGCGGTTTCCAGCAGATCGACATCGCCCTGCTCCAGGGCAAAGCCTTCCTCGGCGAACTTGATGGCCGGGGCGATCAATTCCGCCCGCGGTTTACTGCCGTATTTCTTCAATGCCAACTCCATGCCGGAGACGGTGCCGGGCACGCCCACGGCCAGGTGTCCGCGGGTGCTGAGGTCGGGGACGACGTTGCCATCCTTGTCCAGGTACATGTTGGCCGTGGCGGCCAGGGGCGCTTTTTCGCGGAAATCCAGGAACGTCTTGCGGCCATCGGCCATTTGCAGGGTCATGAAGCCACCCCCGCCCAGGTTACCCGCCGCCGGATACACC
>NZ_JAHBCZ010000020.1:0-76046 GCF_019956035.1 Pseudomonas sp. A-RE-22 | reverse complement strand
CCCCCGCCCGGCCCTGATCCCGAGCCGATTCCAGAGAAAGACCCGCCACTGGACCCACAACCGCCGCTGGGCGACCCGCCGAGCGAGGCGCCGCCGGAGCGGGTTTGAGCCAACGACTTGGAGCTGCCCCCTATGGGAGCGCGCTTGCTCGCGATAGCAGACTGTCAATCAGCATAGTGACTGGCTGATCCTCCGCCATCGCGAGCAAGCTCGCTCCCACAAGTTTAATGTTCAAGTCTTATGCTCAGGCTATGGCTTGCCGCCCTTCTCCAGCGCCCGGACGATCACCGGCATCACACTGAAGATCGCCAGCGCCAGCACCGTGCTGAGCACCGCCGTCGCCTCCCGGCCCAGCCCGGCGGCGACGCCAATGGCGGCGGTCATCCAGAGGCCCGCAGCCGTGGTCAGGCCCTTGACGTGACCTTCGTCGCCGTCGGTGTTTTTCAGGATGGTGCCGGCGCCGAGAAAACCGATGCCGGCGACCACGCCTTGTATCACCCGACTCATCGCGTCGGCCTGGGACCCGGACATCTGTGGCACCAATACGAACAGCGCCGCCCCCAGGGCCACAAGCATGTGGGTCCGCACGCCGGCAGCCTTGCCCTTGTGTTCGCGCTCGAAACCCAAAATGCCGCCCAACAGCGCGGCCATTAGCAGACGCACCGTGACCCGGGTCATCTGCTGGGCATCGGTGATGTCGGCGAATTCCGCCTGCAGGGTTACCCAGACTTCATGCCACCAGGCGTCCATGGACCGTCCTCTTTTTCATTCGATAAACGATGGACCGCAGGCGGCGCCAGAGGTGCGCCCGACCGCTGATCAGCCGCAACGAACCCCGGCTTGGCCGCACGACCTAACGTACATGACCCCAGAAGGAGCAACACCATGACTGTCCGTATCGATGACAACCAGACCTGCCATTTCGAAACCCCCAATGGCACCGAACAGCGCCCTGCCAGCGAGCTGACCATCATCACCGACCCGGACAAGGCCATGTCAGTCGTGGAGCTCAATGGCGACCGGGTCTACATCACCGAGGCCGAGGCCGATGCACTGACCGTGGCCGGCGCAGTCGACGGGCGCAAGCACCTGAAGGCCAGCGACAGCGGCTCGGCGATCTGAACGGCTTGAAGCCTCTGCGAGGTGTTCAATCCGTGGGAGCAAAGCTTGCTCGCGATGAAAACAACACGATACTTCTTGAACCGAGGTGTCTGTATCGCGAGCAAGCTTTGCTCCCACTACCCCCTGGCCTCAACGGTATGTTCGCTCGTCCTCGGGTGCATCAAAGTGTCGCAGGGCCTGGGTTTCGCGTCATCTGATCCGGTTTTTATCGAAACACCTGAGTCTGTTATGCAAACAGTTCCATGGTCATAGTGCCCCGGCCAGATAGAGGCTGATGAGCGACCGACCATGAGCGATAGAATCCCCGTCCAGTTGATACAGACGTTCGAACCTGCGCCAACGAAGATAAAGGCCAGGAGCACCGACAACCTGATCCACACCCGCAGCTTCACCGGTTTGTTTCGTACCCTGCGCATCAGCGGTGCGGGGGTTCTGTTCCTGCTGTTCTTCGGCACGGTGTGGTTGAACTGGGGCGGACGCCAGGCGGTGCTCTGGGACCTTTCCGAAAGCAAATTCCACATCTTTGGCGCGACCTTCTGGCCCCAGGATTTCATCCTGCTGTCGGCCTTGCTGATCATTGCCGCCTTCGGCCTGTTTGCGATCACCGTGTTTGCCGGCCGCGTGTGGTGCGGGTACACCTGCCCGCAGAGTTCCTGGACCTGGATCTTCATGTGGTGCGAGAAAATCACCGAGGGCGAACGCAACCAGCGGATCAAACTGCAGGCCGCGCCCTGGGGCCTGAACAAACTCTTGCGCCGCAGCGCCAAGCACACGCTGTGGCTGGCCATCAGCCTGCTCACCGGCCTGACGTTCGTGGGGTACTTCACGCCGATCCGCCCCTTGGCCGAAGAACTGCTGACCCTGCAAATGGCCGGCGTGAGTCTGTTCTGGGTGCTCTTCTTTACCGCAGCCACCTACCTCAACGCCGGCTGGCTGCGTGAAGCGGTGTGCATGCATATGTGCCCCTATGCACGCTTCCAGAGCGTGATGTTCGACAAGGACACGCTGACCATTTCCTACGATGCGGCCCGCGGTGAAATCCGCGGCCCACGCAAACGCGAGGCAAACCCGGCCAATATTGGTCTGGGCGACTGCATCGACTGCCAGATGTGCGTGCAGGTCTGCCCCACCGGCATCGACATCCGCGACGGCCTGCAGATGGAGTGCATCGGCTGCGCGGCCTGCATCGATGCCTGCGACTCGATCATGGACAAGATGGGCTACGCCCGCGGCCTGATCAAATACACCTCCGAACATCAGCTGCAGGGTGGCAAGACTCACCTGCTCAGGCCTCGGCTGATCGGCTATACCGCCGTGCTGCTGGTGATGATCGGCGCGCTGGTCGTGGCGCTGATGCAACGGCCCATGGTGTCGCTGGACGTCAGCAAGGACCGTGGCCTGTTTCGGGAAAACAGCGCAGGCCAGATCGAGAACATCTACAGCCTGAAAATCATCAACAAGACCCAACAGCGCCAGGATTACCATCTGTCCCTGGTGGACGGCGACGGCTTCATCCTGCAAGGCAAGACCCAACTGAGCCTGGCCCCGGGGGAAATCGTCGATGTGCCGGTGTCGGTGGCGATGCTCAGCGAACGGCCCGGCAAAGGCTCCCAGGAAATGACGTTCAAGGTCGCCGACAGCGACGAGCCAGGCATCTACAGCATCGCCAAGAGCCGTTTTGTCGCACCGATGAATCGTTGAAGCTTTAAGATGCCGGGCACCTGTGGGAGCGAGCGTGTGGGAGCAAAGCTTGCTCGCGAAGAACGATAACGCGACCTTACTGTTGATCCGTGTCGCCTGCGTCGCGAGCAAGCTTTGCTCCCACAGATTCTCCCACAGTTTAAAAAGCGCAAACCACGCGTCATTCAAGACTGGGCACCACCATGAAACGCTACGAGAAATTTGCCGACGACATCGCCGAACTGATCCGCTCGGGCATGCTGGGGCCAGGTCAGCGCGTGCCGTCGGTACGCTATGCCAGCCAGACCTACGGTGTCAGCCCGTCCACCGTGTTCCAGGCCTATTACCTGCTGGAACGACGCGGCATGATCCGGGCCCGGCCGCGCTCCGGTTACTTCGTCAACACCCATGCGCCGAGCCCGTTTTCGGAGCCCGCGATCAGCAGCCAGGTGCACGAGTCCACCGAAGTCGACGTCAGTGAGCTGGTATTTTCGGTCCTCGACTCGATCAAGGACCCGGCCACCGTACCGTTCGGCTCGGCATTCCCCAGCCCGATGCTGTTCCCACTGCAACGGCTGTCCCGTTCGCTGTCCAGCGCAACACGGGACATGGACCCGCGAATGGTGGTCACGGACATGTCGCCAGGCAACCCTCAACTGCGTCGACAGATCGCCCTGCGCTACATGGTCGGCGGGTTGATGCTGCCCATGGAGGAGCTGTTGGTCACCAACGGCGCCCTGGAAGCGTTGAACCTGTGCCTGCAAGCCGTGACCGAACCCGGCGATCTGGTGGCGATCGAAGCGCCAGCGTTCTACGCCAGCCTGCAGGTACTGGAGCGCCTGAAGCTCAAGGCCGTGGAAATTCCCGTGCACCCGCGCGACGGCATCGACCTGGACGTGCTGGCGCAGACACTGGAGCGCCATCCGATCAAGGCCTGCTGGTGCATGACCAGCTTCCAGAACCCCATGGGCGCGACCATGCCCGAGGAGCGCAAACAGGCGTTGGTAGAGTTGCTGCGCCGCCATCAGGTGCCGCTGATCGAGGACGACGTGTACGCCGAACTCTATTACGGCCAGCAGGCCCCCAAGCCTGCCAAGGCGTTCGACACCGAAGGCTTGGTGATGCATTGCGGTTCGTTCGCCAAGAGCCTGGCACCGGGTTATCGCATCGGCTGGGTCGCCGCCGGGCGCTACGCGCAGAAGATCGAACGGCTCAAGCTCATGACCTCGTTGTGCGCCTCGATGCCGGCCCAGGCCGCCATCGCCGACTACCTGCAACACGGCGGCTACGACCGTCACCTGCGCAAACTGCGCTATGCCCTGGAGGAACAGCAAAGCGCGATGCTCGCCGCCATCGCCCGCTACTTCCCCGCCCAGACCCGGGTCAGCCAGCCGGCGGGGGGCTACTTCCTGTGGCTGGAGCTGCCGGAGCAGATGGATTCGCTCAAGCTGTTCCAGATGGCCCTGGCCCAGGGCATCAGCATCGCGCCGGGACCGATCTTTTCACCAACCCGGCGTTTCAGGAATTGCATCCGCTTGAATTACGGCAGCCCGTGGACCGAGGCCTCGGAAAAGGCCATGGAGACGCTGGGGCGGATTATTCGTTCGTTCTGATATCGGGTTGTCCGTCAGACCGCCATCGCGAGCAAGCTTTGCTCCCACATCGGAACACTGTCCCCTGTGGGAGCAAAGCTTGCTCGCGATAGGGCCGAAACAGACACCCCAGGACTCAGCGCCCGCCCCCCAGATCCACAAACGTCCCGGTCGCATACGAAGCCTTGTCCGACAACAGCCAGATAATCGCTTCGGCCACTTCATCCGGACGCCCGCCCCGGGCCATGGGGATCGCTGATTCCAGCTTGCTGACCCGGTCCGGGTCACCGCTCAGGGCATGGAAATCGGTGTAGATGTAGCCGGGGCGCACCGCGTTGACGCGAATGCCTTCGCCGGCCACTTCCTTGGACAAGCCGATGGTGAAGGTGTCCAGCGCGCCCTTGGAGGCCGCGTAATCGACGTACTCCCCCGGTGCGCCCAAGCGCGCGGCCACCGACGAGACGTTGACGATGCTGCCACCCTGCCCGCCGTGCCTGGGCGACATGCGCAGCACCGCGTGCTTGGCGCAAAGAATCGGCCCCAGCACGTTGGTCTTCATGATCTTGAGAATGCGGAATTCGGACATTTCATCGAGCCGGGATTTCTGCGCGACCGTGCCGGCGTTGTTCACCAGGGCGGTGACACGGCCCAGCTCGGCGTCCACCCGGTCGAACAGGCCGATCACTTCGTCTTCGATGCTCACGTCGGCCCGCACGGCAATCGCCTGCGCGCCCTTGGCCCGGACCTGTTCGAGCACCTCCTGCGCAGCACTCTCATCGGACTGGTAATTGATGCAGATCCGATAGCCCAACTCGGCAGCCAACAGCGCCGTGGCCGCCCCGATTCCGCGGCCGCCACCGGTGATGACGATGACTTTATCCACGTTTGCTTCCCCCATTCCACGGATAGACATCCGGCCCAAGAATAGCGTTCACGTCACGCTTTGCACAAACCGTTGCGCTTACCGGGCCAGGGCGCGCAGATCCAGGCGTCCGTCCAACAGTGGCGGGCACCAGTAATAGCCGCCGGTGATTGGCCGGCTCATGCGATACAGGCCATCGGTGATGCCGTCTTCCAGGCCACTCATGCGGCGCAGTTGTGCCTCGAAAGCATCGAGGGAGAAACCGAACGCCAGGAACATCAGCCCCGCACGGTCGCCTTCGATCCACGGCATGGAACGACGCACCACGAACGCCTCCGGGGCGAAGCTTTCCTGGGCGGTGCGCTTGACGTGGGCCGATTCCGGCGCGTCGTCGAGTTCTTCGTTGTCGCTCAGGCGACGGCCCATGATGTTGTCGCGCTCATGGGGTTGCATCGCCGCGAAGCCATCCAGATCGTGCTGCCATTGCTGGATCGCGGCGAAACTGCCACCGCGCACCCCATCGACACCCTGGGTCAGGGCGGCGGCGATGGCCGCTTCGTCGTGAGGGTTTTCGGTGCCGTCTTCGTAGCCGGTCAGGTCATGGCCGGTCATATGGCGGAAGGTTTCGTTCATCTGCACCAGGCGCAGCGCCGGGGCCAGCACCGCCTCGATGGCGCGACTGCGGTGCATCAGCTCGCCGCGGTCTTCGCCGTGCAGCCAGCACCACAGCGCGTGTTGGGTCGAGGGGTTGTCCACGCCCACGCCGGCCAAGGCAGGGAAGGCTCGCAGGCCTTCGACCTGGGCGCCCAGCGCCTGGACCAGCGATTCGCCAAAGCCGACCACGACCCGCCCATCGACCAGCAACAGGAGTTTGTCTATCGCAGCCGGCAATGCCTCGACCGATTCCAGGGCAAAAAACAAATGACGGGCCTGAGGCGGAACAGGGGTGGCGAGAATGCCGGGCTGGTAGTAACTCATGTGAACTCCTTTAGAAAGAGCGCAAGTTTACCCGGCAGCCGGGGGTTTGTGTGGTTTGCCATGCGACACCGAAAGCCGACGACCGAAGATTTTCGTAGGAACACTCCTGCGGCCCAGTCGGACGACTCCGAAGCGCCCTCGAGCCGGATGAGCACCGATTGCCGAGCAACCGAAAACCTCCTAGATTGACCACCCCAAGATGCACTCAGGCATCGAAAGCTGCTGGATACAGAGCAGCTTGAACCACCGCCATCCAAGGAGACGGTCCGACATGCACATGGCCAAATCGATACTCGCAGGCACTTTTTTCCTGGTCTGCGGGGCAGCTCCGGGCTTTGCCCAGGATCGTATTGAAGACGCTGTCAATGCCACGATCCAGCCCTTGATGAAGCAACAGGACATCGCCGGCATGGCCGTGGCGATCACCTACAACGGTCAACGCCATTACTTCAACTACGGCGTGGCCTCCAAGGACACGAAAAAGCCGGTCACCGACCAGACCCTCTTCGAAATCGGCTCGATCAGCAAGACCTTCACCGCCACCCTTGGCGCCTATGCCCAGGCCCAGGGCAAGCTGTCCCTGGCGGACCCGGCCAGTCGCTTTGCTCCCGAGCTGCGCGGCAGTGCCTTCGAGGGCATCAGCCTGCTCAACCTCGCCACCTATACCGCCGGAGGCCTGCCGTTGCAGTTCCCCGCCGAGGCGGACCATCCGGACCGGATGTTCAGTTATTACACGACCTGGAAGCCGCTCTACCCGGCCGGCACCCAGCGGCTCTATTCAAACCCGAGCATCGGCCTGTTCGGCTATCTGGCAGCCCGCAGCCTGGGGCGGCCGTTTGACGAGGTGATGGAGCGCACGCTGATGCCAGGGCTGGGCCTCCAGCACAGCTATGTGCGGGTGCCGCAGGATCAGTTGGGCCGATACGCCCAAGGTTATGCAAAAGACGGCAAGCCCGTCCGGGTCGGACCGGGAGCCCTGGACTCCGAGGCCTACGGGGTGAAAACCAGCTCATCGGACCTGATGCGTTTCCTCGAGGCCAACCTGCGACCGGAAAAACTGGACGCGGATCTGAAGCAAGCGATCGCCACGACGCATACAGGTTTCTACAGGGTTGGCGGGATGAATCAGGGGCTGGGCTGGGAGTTCTACCCCGCTCCGTTCACCTTGGATGACCTGCTCGCTGGCAACACACCGCAAATGGCCCTGACCCCACAAAAAGTCGAACCTCTCAACCCGCCCCGCCCAGCGCCGGACGGCGCCTGGGTCAACAAGACAGGATCTACCAACGGTTTCGGCGCATACGCGGCGTTCGTACCCGGAAAGGACATGGGGATCGTCATGCTTGCCAACAGGAACTACCCGATCGAAGAACGGGTGAAAGCGGCGCATCGGATCCTCGCTGCGCTGGACGTGAAATAAATCGGCTGGGCTCACTTGTGGCGAGGGGATTTATCCCCTCACCACAAGAGTCTGTCGGCGGAAATCAATCATCCAGCGGCTTCACCGGCCCCGCCGGCTTGACTGCCTTGCCAGGCTTGGCGCCTTTCGCATCCTTGGTCGGTGCAGGCTCTGGCGCGGGTGGTGGGGCTGGAGGTGTTGCTTCTTTCTCTGCCGCAGGCAGTTTATCGACGGCATCGAAGAGGTCTTTCAGTTCGATCGCCCCGGAATGCTCAAGCTTCTTTTCCCCGTCCTTGCCCACCAGGATGATCTTGGTCTGTGCTCCGGCTCCCAGCTTGAGCGAGCGAATCAACGCCATGGTGCTTTGCGGATCCAGATCCTTGCCATCGCGCTGCCCAATGGTATTGAGCACGGTATAGAGCACCATGTTGCGCTCGGAAAAGCCCTGCTTGCCTGCCGGTTCATCCAAGGCCTTTTTCAGGCTCACCCAGGCAGGGTCGACCGTGCTGGGCGCGATGACGACAAGGGGACGTGACTTGCCTGCGTCCGCCAACAGCGGCGAGTCGCCATCGGCAGCGAACAGGGGGCCGGCGATGGCCAGCAAGGTAGCGAAGGTCAACGACCGAATGAGCATGCGCCTCTCCTTTTGATATTTACGCTGTACTGATTGCACAGGGCGGCGATTGTTCCGCGAGAGTCGCTCAATACTGCGCCTGCCTGACTTGAAGCTTAGGCCAGGGGGTTCATTGCGCAACCGCAAGGAGAGCGCTGAAGTCGGGAGAGACTAATTGTGGGAGCGAGCTTGCTCGCGATAGCGTCATGACGCCCAACATCGAGTCGACTGACACACCGTTATCGCGAGCAAGCTCGCTCCCACACTATTGGACTTGAGCTGACTGTTCTAGAACGCCAGCTTGAACCCGATCATCGCCAGCATCACCGCCAGGCATGGGCGCAGCAGTTCGTCGGAGATGCGTCCCGACAAATGACTGCCCAGGTAGATCCCCGGCAACGAACCGATCAGCAGGAAACCCAGGATGTGCCAGTCCATGTTGCCCATGCTCGCATGGCCCAGGCCAGCTACCAGGGTCAGCGGTACGGCGTGGGCGATCTCGGTGCCCACCAGGCGCTTGGTGACCAGGAACGGGTAGAGGATGAACAGCGCGACAGTGCCCAGGGCGCCAGCGCCGATGGAGGTCAAGGCGACCATCGCACCCAGCACGAGGCCAGTGATGACCGTCAGCACATTGAGGCGCGAACCGGAGGGGTTGTAGTGGCCGCCAGCGCGGTCGTGGGCAAATTGCAGCAGGCGCTTCTTGAACAGGATCGCCAGGGCGGTGGCGAACAACACAAAGCCCAAGGCTTGCTTGATTACCGCGTTCATCGCCTCGGGGGAGCTGTGCAGGCTGCTGAGGAACCACAGCGTCAAGCCGACCGCCGGCACACTGCCCAACGTCAGCCAGCCAGTAATCGCCCAGTCGATGTTGCGATTTTTTGCATGAACCAGGACACCACCAGACTTGGTAATAGCCGCGTACAACAGGTCCGTACCTACCGCCGTCGCAGGGTTGATACCAAACCACAACAGGATCGGGGTCATCAGCGAACCACCGCCGACGCCGGTCATCCCAACGATGAAACCGACCACCAGGCCTGCAACGACTAAACCGACATTACCGAAATCCATTAAACCCGTCTCAGCACGACCGCGTGAAAAATCTGGCCGCGAGCATAGCGATTTTTCTTATAACCTCCTATATCGATGTGATCTATCTTTATTCCTTTTCCATAGCTTCACTGAACCGGCAGGAAGTTGAGGAACAGCAGGCTCTGGGCGTAATTCAAGCCGATCCGCCGGTAGCGCTCATCGAGCATCTGGGTCAGCAGGTCCAATCGGGCGACGATTTTTCCGAACTCCACGGCGAAACTCAGGTTGCTGCCCTCCTCCGAAATCTCATTGGAAAACAGCAACAGCTTGCCGTCCTTGTTCTGCCGCTGGCTCAGCAGCCAGGTGGCTTTTTCGATATTGCGCGCCGCGTTGCTGACAAAACGCGGGTCGATGGTGTCGGTCATGTAGAACTCGAGGCGATTGCCGTGCGCGGTGACCAGCATGCTGCCAATGGCATAGATGAAAGCCCCTACCCGATCGCCGAGAAATTCCGGGCTCATGGCGTAGCTCAGGGCCGCCAGGTCCTTCTTGCCACCCAGGGTCGGCAAGGGCTGTTGCTGCTCGATGGCCACGCGCACCTGTTTTTCCGCAGTGCGGGCGTCGAGAAAGCCGGACTTGCGCAGTTCCTCGGGGTTGCGCAGGTACAGCTTGTTCATCAGCAGATAGAGGCTTTGCAGGTTGTCGTGCATCGACAACGTGGCCATGCGATCGACGCTGGTCTGCAAGAACTCCTGGGGCCTGGCGTTGCTGAACTGCGTGACCACATCCTGCCCCTGCTGATGGCTGCAGCCGCCGCTGAACAGCATCGACACACCGACCAACAATGCCAGGCAACAACGGCGCAATCTCGTCACAGAATAAAAAACAGCGGCCATCGAGTCTCTGTCTGGGCATGGGGAAGCGATGGGGGGTCGTCGCTTCCAGGCCATGGATAGAGCGGCAAAAATCGCAAAAGTGCAGTGCCCGGAGAAAACCCTCAACCTTGCGCAACATCTCTCCAATCCAATTAGTCTTACTTTTTAATTGATAAATCCTTATTAATGGCTATAAATCCCTTCTCACCCTTCAAATAGAAAGACTACTAACCAGAAAAACCTTCAGCGCTGTCCGACCAGTAGCGGACTCGCCCCGCGTTCAAAACAACAACAAAACAACAGGAAGGAAGGTCATACCATGCTTGAATCCAGACAACTGCTTACGGCCCTCGGAGTGTCTCTGATGATCGCCACCTCGGCTTCCCACGCTGCCGGCCTGACCAACGAACGTGGTGCGTTCGGCAAGACCGACGACGGCACGGCGGTGGAAAAATTCGTGCTGCGCAACAGTCACGGCATGGAGGCCACGGTCATCACCTACGGCGGCATCCTCCAGTCATTGAGCGTGCCGGACAAACACGGCAAGGCCGCCGACATCGTGCTCGGCTTCGACGACGTGCAGGGTTACCAGAAGAATGGCAGCGTGTATTTCGGCGCGACCATCGGCCGCTTCGGCAATCGCCTGGCCGACGGTGCCTTCGAGCTGGACGGCAAGCGTTACCAGGTGCCGCAGAACGACCATGGCAATGCCTTGCACGGCGGGCCGCAAGGGTTCGACAAGCGAGTCTGGAAGGCCCAGCCCCATAATGCCAAGGACTCGGTGGGCGTCACCCTGACCTACTTGTCAGCCGATGGCGAGATGGGTTTCCCCGGTGCACTGAAGACCGACGTCACCTACAGCCTCAACGAACAGAACGAGTTGCGCATCGAGTACAAAGCCACCACCGACAAGCCCACAGTGCTGAACCTGACCAACCACAGCTATTTCAACCTGGCCGGGGCAGGCAACGGCGACATACTCGAGCAGGTCGCGACCCTGCACGCGGCCCATTACACGCCGGTCACCGGCAAGCTCATTCCCACTGGCGAACTGGCCCCCGTGGCCGGCACACCGATGGACTTCACCCAACCCACCGCCATCGGCACCCATATCAAGGCCGATCACCCACAACTCAAATTCGCCGAACCGAAACAAGGCGGCTTCGATTTCAACTGGGCGCTGGACGCCAAGGGCGACGTGAACAAACTGGCCGCCGAGGTGTATGACACGGACTCCGGACGACGCCTGCAGCTCTACACCACCGAGCCTGGCGTGCAGTTCTATACCAGCAACTTCCTCGACGGCACCGTCAAGGGCAAGCAAGGCAAGGTCTATCCACATTGGGGCGCGTTCACCCTGGAAACCCAGCACTACCCCGACTCGCCCAACCAGCCGAACTTCCCTTCGACGCGGCTTGATCCGGGCCAGACCTACACCCAGACCATGGTGTTGAAGTTCTCCGCGAAATAAAAAAAAGCACCACACCCGTAGGAGCTGTCGAGCAAAGCGAAGCTGCGATCTTTCCCAGACAATTGAGTTTGGAGCGAAAAGATCGCAGGCTTCGCCAGCTCCTACGACTATCCTGCTGTCCATTGGATTATCGATCAGCACAACAGGAGAAAGGCATGAGGACGCTGGAATTGGCGGGTGTGTCCGTACCGGTCATTGGCCAGGGCACCTGGCGCATGGGTGAGGAACCGTCTCATCACAAGAAAGAAGTGGCCGCCCTGCGGTTGGGAATCGAATTGGGCATGACCCTGATCGACACGGCGGAGATGTATGCCGAAGGCGGTGCCGAAACCGTCGTTGGCGAAGCGATCACCGGCCTGCGCGACCAGGTTTTCCTGGTGAGCAAGGTCTATCCCCACAACGCCAGTCGCAAAGGCATTCCCCTGGCCTGCGAACGCAGTCTGCGGCGGCTCGACACCGATTACATCGACCTTTATCTGCTGCACTGGCGCGGGCAGTACCCACTGGACGAAACCGTCGAAGCCTTCGAGCGGCTGCGCGAAGAAGGCAAGATCGGCCGTTGGGGCGTGTCGAACTTCGATGTAGCGGACCTTGAGGAACTGGCCGCGCCGGCCTGCGCGACCAACCAAGTGCTGTACAACCTGCAGGAACGCGGCATCGAATTCGACCTGCTGCCCTGGTGCCAGCGCCAGTCCATGCCCGTCATGGCCTACTGCCCGGTCGGCCAGGGCGGACACCTGCTCAAGGATCACACCCTGGGACAGATCGCCGAACGCCATCGCGCCACACCGGCGCAGATCGCACTGGCCTGGCTGTTGCGCCAGGACAATGTGATTGCCATTCCCAAGGCCGTGAAACCTGAGCATGTGCGTTTGAATGCCGAAGCGGCCAACCTCAAGCTGGAACCGCAAGACCTGGCAGCCCTAGACCTGATATTTCCCCAGCCCCAGGGCAAGCAGCGCCTGGCGATGGTCTGAAGCCCCATTCAACCTCGGGATTCACACTGACTTGTGGCGAGGGAGTTCATCTGTGGGAGCAAGGCTTGCCCGCGATGGAGGCGACACGGTGTCCTGGGAAAAACGAGGCGCCCGCATCGCGGGCAAGCCTTGCTCCTACAGGGGATAAACCCTGACCACGGGCTCGGCCTGAATACCACGGAGTTTCAGAACAACCCCATCTGCCCACCCACCAACGTCGAAAAATCATCATCCACAAACGGCAGGATCGCATCCGCCACTGGCTGTAGCTGTTTGGTCACGTAGTGGTCGTAATCGATTGACGCACTGCGGGTCTCCAGCGGTTCGGGGCCGGCGACGGTGATGACGTAGCTGATCCAGCCGCCATTCTGGTATTGCCGCGGACGGCCCTGGCGCTGGTTGAACTCATCGGCCAGCCGCGCGGCCCGCACATGGGGTGGGACGTTGCGTTCATAGTCTTCCAGCGGCCGACGCAGACGCTTGCGGTAGACCAATCGTTCATCGAACGCGCCGGCCAGGGTCTGCTGCACATAATCGCGCACATAATCCTGATAGGGCTGGCGATGGAAAATCCGCCCGTACAGCTCCTGCTGGAATTGCCGGGCCAGCGGCGACCAGTCGGTGCGCACGGTTTCCAGGCCCTTGTAGACGATTTCGTCGCTGCCATCGGCACGGGTTACCAATCCGGCGTAGCGTTTCTTGCTGCCCTCCTCGGCGCCGCGGATAGTCGGCATCAGAAAGCGCTTGAAATGCGTTTCGAACTGCAGCTCCAGCGCACTCTCCAATCCGAACTCAGCACGCACCTGCTCTCGCCACCATTGGTTGACGTGGGCCACCAACTCGCGGCCGATCCTGGCCGCTTCCTCCTGGCCATGGGCTCGGCGCAACCAGACGAACGTAGAGTCAGTATCGCCATAGATCACCACATGCCCCTGGGCTTCGATCAACTGGCGGGTGCGCTGCATGATCTGGTGACCGCGCAGGGTGATGGACGAGGCCAGGCGTGTGTCGAAGAAACGGCAGCCACTGGAACCGAGCACGCCATAAAAGGCGTTCATGATGATTTTCAACGCTTGGGACAGCGGCGCATTGTGCTCGCGCTTGGCGGTCTCCCGGCCTTCGGAGATCCGCGCCACGATGGCTGGCAGGCAATGTCGAGTACGGGAGAAGCGCGCCCCGCGAAAGCCTGGCACCGATTCCTGGTCATCCGGGTGACGCAGCCCTTCGATCAAGCCCACCGGGTCAATCAGGAAGGTGCGGATGATCGATGGATACAGGCTCTTGTAGTCCAGCACCAGCACGGACTCGTAGAGGCCCGGTTGGGAGTCCATGACAAAACCACCCGGGCTGGCCTCGGGCGGACGCTGGCCCAGGTTGGGGGCAACAAACCCTTGGCGATGCATCAGCGGCATGTACAGGTGCGTGAAGGCCGCCACCGAACCTCCGCTGCGGTCCGCCGGCAGCCCGGTGACGCTGGCCCGCTCCAAGAGGAACTTGAGCAACTCGGTCTTGGCGAAGATCCGTGTCACCAGTTCACAGTCCTTGAGGTTGTAGCGGGCCAGGGCCGGCTTGTCCTCGGCGAACATGCGATTGATCTCGTCCATGCGCTGGTACGGGTTATCGATGGACTTGCCCTCCCCCAGCAGCGTCTGGGCGACGTTTTCCAGGCTGAACGAGGGGAAACTCCAGGTGGCCGAACGCAGGGACTCGATACCGTCGATGATCAGCCGGCCAGCGGCCGAGGCGAAGAAGTGGTTGTTGCGCGCGCCGTGCTCGCGCCATTGCATCTCTTCGCCACCACGTCCCAGGCGCAACGGCACCGCCAGGCGCCGGGCGTGTTCATGCAGCACTCGCAGGTCGAATTGCACCAGGTTCCAGCCAATGATCGCGTCAGGGTCGAAACGGGCGAACCAATCGTTGAGTTTCTTCAGCAGCACCGTGCGCGATTCGCAGTATTCCAGCTGGAAATCCACGCCGGTATCGTCGCCATTGGCTGGCCCGAGCATGTAGACCTGGCGCTCGCCGCAGCCTTCCAGGGCGATGGAATACAATTCGCCCTGGGCGGTGGTTTCGATGTCCAGGGACACCAGGCGCAACGGTGGACGGTATTCGGGCGCCGGCTTCATCTGGGCGTCGACCAGCAGGCCATCGGCAGCCGGCGTACCGCCAAACCAGACCGGGGCGGTGATGAAGCGCTCCATCAGGTAGCGCTCCGGCGGCCGGATGTCCGCTTCGAACACCTCCACGCCGGCGCGGCGCAGGGTGGTGTCCAGGCGCATCAGTTGGGCATGCTGCTGGCAATACAATCCCAGCACCGGACGATGCTCGAAATCCAGCAGGTCCAGGGGGCGCAGTTCTACCTCCTTCTCCCCTTGCAGCAAGGCTTCGAGCTGGCCGCGCTGGATCTGCGGCACAAAGGCCACCGACGTTTGCACTGGGAGGCGCACGCGCTGGGGACCGGCGTCGGTCGCCAGCCAGAACTCGACTTCGGTGCCGGCCGGGGTATCGCGCCAATGCCGGGTCAGGACGAAGCCCTGCTGTAAATCCACCGCTGCAACCTCGAATTCTACGTAGGCGACGATTCTACCCTGTGGCGAGGGGATTTATTTGTGGGAGCAAGGCTTGCCCGCGATGCGGTTCAACTGCTAGACCGTGTCATCGTTCATCGCGAGCAAGCTTTGCTCCCACAGGCTTGCTCCCACAGAGGGACGCCCCTCGCCACAATGCTGGATGACATCACATCGGTGGGAAATCCCCCCGGCAATGACGCTTTTGGACGACTGGCCGCCGCTTTACCGCTTGCTCTGCGCCGTTGGGTCTACGATGCTTTAACAACCAGCAAAAACAACACCCGAGGCCCCCCATGAAAACCGTCGCGCAGTTGCTCCGGATAAAAGACGAGAAAAACCAGCAAGTGCACACCATCTCACCGGACGACATGGTATTGCAGGCCCTGATGCGCATGGCCGAGAAGAACGTCGGTGCGTTGCTGGTGGTGAAGAACGACGAAGTGCTGGGGATCATCAGCGAGCGCGACTATGCCCGCAAAATGGTCTTGCGCGGGCGCTCATCGGTGGGCACGAAGGTCAGTGACATCATGGTCTCCCCCGTGATCACCATCGACCCGCACCAGAACGTCGAGACCTGCCTGAGCATCATGACCGAAAAACACCTGCGGCATTTGCCAGTGGTAGAGGACGGCAAACTGGTCGGCCTGCTGTCCATCGGCGACCTGGTCAAGGAAGCCATCGCCGAACAGGCCGATCTGATCAAACAACTGGAGCAATACATTCGCGGGGAATGATCCATTCGGTCGGGTTGCTCATTCTCAAGGCACTTCTATATTGAAGGGGTTGTTCCTGCGAGCATCCCAATGGCCAACACCGACCGACTGATCATTTGTGAACATTGCGATGCGGTGTACGAGCCGGTGGTGCTCGTCGCGCACCAGAAAGCTTCGTGCGTGCGCTGCCACGCGGTGATCCAGCGCTACAACGGCCTGACCATCGAGCAGCGCCTGGCCTTGAGCGTGACGGCAGCGGTGCTGTGGGCCTTCGCCAACATCTACCCGATCATGAGCATCCGCCTCCAGGGCCTGAGCAACAGCGCGACGTTATGGGATTCCATCGTGGCGCTGAGCCATGGGCCGATCACCTTCATCGCCCTGGTGACAGCGGTGGCGATCATCATCGCACCGGCCTTTCAATTGGCGCTCCTGCTCTGGGTACTGGGCCATGCCTACCTCCAGCGGCGGGCACCGGGGTTCAACCTGTGCATGCGCAGCCTGGAAACCCTGCGGCCCTGGAGCATGCTGGAAGTGTGCCTGCTGGGCGCGCTGGTGGCGGTGATCAAGCTCGCCGGCCTGCTGGACGTGCTCCCGGGCATCGGCCTGTTCGCCCTGGCGGCCCTGAGCCTGCTGATGATCCGCATTGCCGGGCGCGATGTCCGCGACCTGTGGGACAGCCTGTGAACGGCCAGCCGCTGGACACCCCGCCAGAGGCCCGCGACCTGGACCTGTGCCTGTGCCACAGTTGCGGCCTGGCCTGCGACATGACCGACGAGCCCCAGACCTGCCCCCGCTGCGACGCCGCCCTGCATCGACGCAAACCCGACGCCATCACCCGCACCTGGGCCTACATGCTCGCCGCGCTGGTGTTCTACATCCCGGCCAACCTGCTGCCGGTCATGAATACCCAGATGCTCGGCGAAGGCGCCGACAGCACCATCATCAGCGGCGTCATCGAGTTCTGGCAAAGCGGCGCCTGGGACATCGCCCTGATTATCTTCATCGCCAGCATCGCGGTGCCTGGCATCAAGTTCGTGGTGCTGACCCTGTTGCTGGTGACCGCACAGCGGCGCAGCACCTGGGCCCAGGTCCAGCGGGCGAAACTGTACCGGCTGGTGGAAGTCATTGGCTATTGGTCGATGCTCGATGTGCTGGTGGTGGCTCTGGTGGCAGCCCTGGTCAAGTTCCAGGCATTGAGCGACATCGAACCACGACCGGGCATCCTGTTCTTCGGCCTCGTGGTGCTGTTCACCATGCTGTCGGCCATGAGTTTCGACCCCCGGCTGATCTGGGATACCCAACCATCCGAGGAGGTCATGGATGAAGTCGCAAGCCACTGACGGGCAGCAACCCGCACCCGGCCGCGCCCACGTCACCACCCGCCGCTGGACGGTGTCGCTGGTGTGGATCGTGCCGATCATCGCGGTGCTGGTGGGCATTTCCCTGGTGGTCCACAACTGGCTGCAGGAAGGCCCGACCATCACCATCACCTTCAAGACCGGCCAGGGCCTGACCGCCAACAAGACCCAGGTGAAATATCGCAACGTGGTCATCGGCCAGGTCACCGACGTGCAACTGAGCGAGGACCAGAAGAACGTCACCGCCACGGTCAAGCTCGCCAAGACAGCCGACACCTTCACTCACGAAGACTCGGTGTTCTGGGTGGTTCGGCCGCGCATCGGGGCCGGCGGTATCTCGGGGATCGACACCTTGCTGTCGGGGGATTTCATCGGCGCCGACGCCGGCCAGTCGAAAGTGCGCGCCAAGTCCTTCACGGGCCTGGAGAACCCGCCGCCCATCACCTATGGCGAACCGGGCAAGCGCTTCACCCTGCATTCCCAGGACCTAGGTTCGCTGGACATCGGCTCGCCGGTGTACCTGCGCAAGATCCCGGTGGGCCAGGTCGTGTCCTACGCCCTGGACGCCGAAGGCAAAGGCGTCAACATCGACGTATTCGTCAACGCGCCCAACGATGCGTATGTCACCGAAAACACCCGGTTCTGGAACGTCAGCGGCGTGGACGTGAACGTCGGCGCCAATGGTTTCGCGGTCAAGACCGAATCGCTCTCGGCCTTGCTGCTAGGCGGCATCGCGTTTCGGGCGCCGGAGTACAGCCCCAACGACGTCCCCGCCAGCGAGGACAAGACCTATGAGCTGTTTGCCGACCAGCAGAGCGCCCTCGCCCCGCCCGACGGCAAGGCGCAATACCTGGCCCTGCGCTTCGATCAGGCACTGCGCGGCTTGCGCGTCGGTGCGCCGGTGGAGTTCCTCGGGGTGGAAGTCGGCAGGGTGGTGGCCATCCATCTGGATTTCGATGAGAAACAGCGCAGCTTTCCGGTCAACGTCGGCGTGGTGATCTACCCGCAACGCCTGGGCAAGGCCCATGAAAAACTGCTCAAGTCGCTCAATCACAATCCAGACGACGAAGCCGCTGGCGCCCGTCTGATCGGCAGCTTCGTCGAGCGGGGGCTGCGCGCCCAGGCCCGCAGCGGCAACCTGCTGACCGGGCAGTTGTACATCTCGCTGGATTTCTACCCCAAGGCGGAAAAAGTCGCCTTCGACCCAAGCGCCCGGCCCGTGCGTATCCCGACCATTCCGGGCAGTCTCCAGCAACTGCAGGAACAACTGCAGGCGATGATCGAGCGGATCAACAAACTGCCACTGGAGAGCATTGCCGGCAACCTGGATGGCAACCTGGTGGAGTTGCGCAAAGGCCTGACCCAGTTCAACAGCAAGACCCTGCCGGGCGTGCAAAGCACCTTGCAAGACGTCAGCAAGACCCTGCAATCAGCCAACTCGACCCTGGCTGAAGACTCACCGCAGCGCGAACAACTGACCCAGACCCTGGACGACCTGGGGCGTATGTCGCGCTCGCTGCGCGAACTGTCGGACTACCTGAGCCGCCATCCCGAATCGCTGCTTCGCGGCCGTCCCAAGGACGCACCGGCGCAGAACCTCACATTGCCGGTGAAAGAATGATCACAGGAGCCCGCCCCATGCCACTGACGCTGAAACTCACCCTGGTTGCCGTGGCATTGCTGCTCGGCGCCTGCCGCAGCGATCCGATCCACTACCACACCCTGAGCCCAGCCCAACCGGCAGGCCAATCGCGCTCCAGCGTGGACATCCAGATTGAACAGGTCAGTGTCCCACCCCAAGTGGATCGCACCCAGATGGTCATTCGCCAGGGCAACAGCGGGTTGGCGATCCTGGAAACCGAATGGTGGGGCGCCAGCCTGGCCGATGAACTGCACAGCAGCCTGGACGAACAACTGGGCAACCCTGGCGCACCGAAATCATTGCTGCGGGTAGACGTGCAACGCTTCGACTCGATCCCTGGCCGCTATGCCCGCATGGATGTGCAATGGCGCCTGCGCAACCTGGGCAACGACGCCCGCCCCCTCACGTGCCGCAGCAGCCTGCAAACCCCAGCGGGCGCCAGTATCGACGAGCTGGTGACAGCGCATCAGGAAAATGTCCGGCAATTTGCCGGCCTTGTTGAACAGGCGGCTGCACGAAAGGCGTGTCCTTGACCTTGTAGGAGCTGCCGAAGGCTCGGGCCGCGTTCGGACGATCTTTTGATCTTTCGCTTGAGACGCAAGCGTCAGGGGAAAGATCGCAGCCTCGCTTCGCTCGGCAGCGCCTACAACGGCCAGTGCAGCGACAGCACCGGCGCAACGCGCGGATGGTGGTCGATGCGCTCCAACAACTCGTGGAACGCTGGGCGGGCGCTCAGCATCGCCTCCCGCGTGTTTCTCCACTTCGTGATCACCGCCGCCAGAATATCCAGCGCCCCCGGTTCGTCACCGCCTAGAAAAGGTCGGGCCGGGAACTGGTCGGCAAACCGCGCCCAATTGAGATACAGCCGTTGCTGCGTGCCGGATATCAATCGCTGCCGAGTCGCTTCGTCCGCCTCGTCCAGCCAGCGTTCCGGAAAATCGATAATGCCGATGGGCGTGTAGCAATTGGCCGCGATGTAGACCAGGCCCCGTATGGCTTGCGCGCGCTGGGCAGGGTCTTGCGGGAGCAGCTTCGATGCGGGAAAGGTCAACCCGAGGTGAATCAGGATTGCGGCCGCTTCGGTCAGCACCGAGCCATCTGGCAACTGCAGGGTCGGCACCTGCTTCAGAGGATTGAGCGCCTCGAGCTCTTTCGCCGCATCGTTGTCTTGCGTCGAATAGGCATCGACCCGCCGATAAGCCACCTCACAGAGACACAGGGCAACCTCCACCGCCGAAGAGCCGGATTGCCTGCAACCGAATAACTGATACATGAACGCACCTCCTGCATAAGCGTTAGCCGATAGAGCCCGCTAGCCTGTCAGTGTTCCATCAAGCTGACCGGCAGCGGGCCAACGAGCTATCACTGCTGTCGATGTTCACCATCATGTCAATGAAGTTCTCTTGATGATCGCCCGGGACAACAATGGCCCCACACAAACCACTGCACCCCGGAGCACACCATCATGAAACGCCAAGTCATCCTCAGCCTCGCTTTCTCTGTACTGGCCGCCAACGTATTTGCCGCCTCGTCCCAACCCGTCGTCGCCGAAGGCGGTTCTGATCGCCTGATCGAAAACCGCGTCGCTGAAGGCGGTGCCGATCGCCTGCTGGAACGTCGTGTCGCTGAAGGTGGCTCCGACCGCCTGATGGAAAACCGCGTCGCTGAAGGCGGTGCCGAACGCCTGCTGGAACGTCGCGTCGCTGAAGGTGGCTCCGACCGCCTGATGGAAAACCGCGTCGCTGAAGGCGGTGCCGAACGCCTGCTGGAACGTCGCGTCGCTGAAGGTGGCTCTGATCGCCTGATCGAAAACCACGCATGAGTTGCCTGGCAGCCTACCCGATACACCGCTTGAGACTGATCCCCCACCAAACCCATCCCCCTAAAAGCCCGGCCTCATCCACCGGGCTTTTTCACGCGCCAACGCCTGGCTAACGCCCCGACGCCCGCGCCATGCACCGCTGATAACGCTCATCCACCCGCTTGGCAAACCACGCCGTGGTCAGCTTGCGCGTGATCTTCGGGCTCTTGAGCACGATTCCCGGCAATACCGCCCGTGGCAACGGCTTACCCTCGGCCTTGTCAGCCAGTTCAAACACGCGCTTGTAGAGCTTGCTGTCCTCGAACGCCAGGCTGTCACCCAACTCCAATTGATCGCGAATGGTCGGGTTGCGCATTCCCAACGACTTGCCCAGCGTGCGCACCGCCAGTTCCGTACTGCCTGGCATGATGGAATCATGGGCAATCAGATCCCCGTCCAGCGCCAGGGAAATGCCCGACGCCACACTCACCGCATGCTGGAAAGCTGCGTTGCGGCTGGCGTACCAGCCAGCATTGAAATCGGCAAAACGATACAACGGCTCGGTGTAGCTCACCGGATAGCCCAGTAAATGCGCGATGCCGAAATACATCCCGCCACGACGACTGAACACTTCGCGACGAATCGAGCCTTCCACCGTATAGGGATAATTGCGCGCATTGGCCTGGGCAAACGCGATGCTGACCTGCATCGGTCCACCGGTGTGCACCGGATTGAAACCGCCGAACAGTGTCTTGCCCAGCGGCACCATGCTGATGAAATCATCGAAAATCTCGCTCAGCTCCTTCTCGCTACGCGCCGCATTGAGCCGATCGCTGTAGCTTTTGCCGTTGGACGAACGCACCTGGAGTGCGCCACTGACCAACAGCTCCGGAATGTGCACCTTCGCCGCCCGGCGGTTGATTTCCTGACGAGCGATCTTGCCCAGCCCCGGCACTGGCGGATCGGATTGGAACGTCGACTCCTGTTCGGTCACCGCCAGGACAGCACAGATGTTCTGCGTGGTAGAGGGAATCTGCTGGGCCGCAAAGGCCACGTAGATATCAGTCGCCCAGCCTTCGCGATCCACAGTCTTGGCCGGCAACAACTGCACAATCTGCTTCTTGACCTCAGCAGGCTGACGCTCAGGCTCCTGCGCCTGACGGCTGCCGCAACCGGCCAAGGCCAGCAGCGCAGCAAGGCTGATCATCAATCGGTTGAATTGCATGGTGCTCCATCGGGTTCGTTATTCCGGAGCAACCATACGATCAAAAGTGGATGCGGGCTATGCCCAATGTGGGAGCGAGCTTGCTCGCGAAGGCGGCGGCACGGGCAACACTGATGCAAGCTGGCCCACCGCTATCGCGAGCAAGCTCGCTCCCACAGGAGAATGGTGGTGTACCTAGAATCTCCTATCATCTAAAACCATGTGGGAATGGCGGTGAACATGGACTCACAGCCAACTCCGGGGGCAGTGCGGGATCAGATCCCGCTCAGCGCCAGGTCCATGGCAAAGTAGGTGAAGATCAGGTCTGCCCCCGCCCGCTTGATGGCGCCAAGGCTCTCGCGTACCACGCGGGCTTCGTCGATGGCACCAGCCTGGGCGGCGAACTTGATCATCGCGTATTCGCCACTGACCTGATAAGCCGACAACGGCAGGTTCGAAGCCTGGCGAATGTCGCGGATGATATCGAGGTAGGCACCGGCCGGCTTGACCATCAGCGCATCGGCACCCTCCTGCTCGTCGAGCAAGGATTCGCGCAATGCTTCGCGGCGGTTCATCGGGTTCATCTGGTAGCTCTTGCGGTCGCCTTTCAACGCGCTGCCGCCGGCCTCGCGGAACGGGCCATAGAGTGCCGAGGCGAACTTGGTGGAATAGGCCATGATTGCTGTCTGGCTGAAGCCGGCTTCATCCAGGGCCCGGCGAATCGCCTGGACCTGCCCGTCCATGGCCGCCGATGGCGCGATCACATCGGCACCGGCTCGGGCCGCCGCCACGGCCTGCTTGCCCAGATTGACCAGGGTCCGGTCGTTGTCCACTTCATCGCCGTGGAGCACACCGCAGTGACCATGATCGGTGTATTCACAGAAGCAGGTGTCGGACATCACGATCATCTCCGGCACTGCGTCTTTGCAGATCCCGGCCATGCGCGACACCAGGCCGCGCTCGCTCCAGGTATCGCTGCCGTCGTTGTCCAGGTGATGGGACACACCAAAGGTCATCACCGACTTGATGCCGGCACGGGCATAGCGCTCGATCTCGCCGGCCAGCTTCGATTCAGGAATGCGTACCACGCCGGGCATGCTCTTGATCGGCACAAAATCATCGATTTCTTCTTCGACGAAAATCGGCAGCACCAAGTCGTTCAAGGTGAACTCGGTTTCCTGGAACAAGCTGCGCAGGCTTGCATTGCGACGCAGACGGCGTGGACGTGCTTCGGGGAACTGGCTGGACATGGGGCTCCTGGGCAGAAATGGGTGCTCGATCACAAAGGGCAAAGCTTATGCCCTGGCCGGCCAGGGCACAAACGGCGGGTGGAAAACAGAGTGTTACCGGCCAGGCAATAATCTACTCGCAAGGTCAGCGAGCCATTGATGCACGTCAGCCGGTGGCTTGTAATCGAATCGGCGAGTCGTCGGGTTTAACTCATTCCGGAATCTTCAACCCGCGCGCCACAGCCGGTCGAGCCAGGAAGCGCTCCAGCACCCGCGTCACATTGGGGAAATTCTGGATACCGACCAAATCACCGGCCTCGTAAAATCCGATCAAATTGCGCACCCAGGGGAACGTGGCGATATCCGCGATCGTATAGCGCTCACCCATGATCCAGTCGCGCCCTTGCAGACGACCATCGAGCACCTTGAGCAGGCGCTTGCTTTCCTCGACGTAACGATCGCGCGGCCGCTTGTCCTCGTAGTCCTTGCCGGCGAACTTGTTGAAGAACCCCAGTTGCCCGAACATCGGCCCGATCCCGCCCATCTGGAACATCAGCCACTGGATCGTCTCGTAGCGCGCCGCCGACTCCTGGGCCAGCAACTGCCCGCTCTTGTCCGCCAGATAAATCAGGATCGCCCCCGACTCGAACAACGCCAACGGCTGGTCGCCCGGCCCATGGGGATCGAGAATCGCCGGGATCTTGTTGTTGGGGTTCAGGGAAAGGAACTCGGGCGACAACTGGTCGTTGCTGGCGAAGTCCACCTTGTGGGGCTCGTACGGCAGGCCGATCTCTTCCAGCATGATCGAGACCTTCACGCCGTTGGGGGTGGGCAGGGAGTAGAGCTGGATCCACTCCGGGTACTGGGCAGGCCACTTCTCGGTGATGGGGAATGGGGTCAAGTCGGGCATGGGGTCGGCTCGGAAATGAAGGAAAGCCCGAGGATAATCCAAGATGTACGGGATGGCATCACTGCCCGTCACGGAATTCACATCGGCCCTTCTTAAATCCGCAACATCCTGTCGCTAACATTCGCCCTACCTCCCAACAGGAGGCCTTACAGTGCACCGGGACCCGCCAGGATCGAACCAAAGGGCTTGAAGGGACTCTGAGCAATGCCCCGAGGATTCAACGCGGCGTAACGACAGGGAAAACACCCGAGGCCAGCCGCTTCGTGGTGCCAGGGTTTGTCAGCCTGACTCAAGAGTGCTGAAGAATAATTATTCGATGATGAACCCACTGAATTTCGCCAGACGCTTCAAACACCGTTCGTGGCTACTGCTGCCGACGCTGCTTGTGGTCTGCGGCCTGGGATTGGCGCTGGAATCCAGCATCAGCCGCGCCCAACCAGCCGACGGCGTGCAGACCCTGGTGTTCCTGCGCCACGCCGAGAAACCCGCCGGTGGCCTGGGCCAACTCAACTGCCAGGGCCTCAACCGCGCCATCGACCTGGCCACCCTGCTGCCGGAAAAATTCGGCAAGGCCGACTACGTGTTCGCGGCCAACCCGACCCGCAATGTCGAAGAGGGCGAGCAGGACAACTCCTACAGTTATATTCGCCCGCTGATGACCATCAGCCCCAGCGCCATCAAGCTCGGGTTGCCGGTGAACATCAATTATTCGGCCAACGACACCAGCGACCTGGCTGACGAACTGCTGCACGACAAGTACCACAACGCCACCATCTATACCGCCTGGTCCCATGGCTACCTGCCGGAGCTGATCAACAAGGTCGCCGGCGAAGCGGTCGGCAAGGAACAAACCATTACCGAAGACTGGGCCTCGGGAGACTTCGATTCGCTGTATGTGCTGACCCTGACCTGGCACAACGGCAAGGCCAGCCTCACCAGCCGGAGCTACAAGCAGGGCTTGGACAATGGCAAGGAAACCTGCCCGACTTGATCAGTCGCTAATTCCCTTTGTGGGAGCGAGCTTGCTCGCGATAGCGTCAGACCCATTGAGATTGATGTGACTGAAACACCGCTATCGCGAGCAAGCCCGCTCCCACAGGAATTGACAGGGGATATGGAACCTGTGGTCACCCTCCCCGGGCCACACGCTCCCGCAGATATTCCAACACCGCCGCCTGCTCCCCCGAGAACTCGATCCGCAGCCCCTTCTTTTCCCGTTGGAACACGTACATCGGGTCGTAATACTCGCGCAGCAAGCCTTCGATCCAACCGCGATGCAAGTCGACGGCGCCGCTGTTGGCCTGCTCGGCCAGGGCGGCTTCCAGGATGTTCATCAGGCGCCGGTGACGGTCACCGCCCAGGCGCTTGTGGATGTTGTCCAGGCTTGCCAGCAACCGCTCGGAAAACAACGAGAAACCTTCGTCGCCATGTACGGCGACAAATTCCGCGCACAGGTCGATGACGTAATCCTGCAGGATCCGCTCGACCCGATGCTCCAGGCTGTCTTCCAGCCAGACCATCGGAACCTGTTGCATGCGCTGGTACAAGGGCAGCGGCAAGGCACAACTGCCGACCGCACGGCTCTCATCTTCAAGCACGAATTGTTCGATGCCACTGGCGCGTTTTTTCAGTACGTCCACGGCCAGGCGGTTTTCAAAATCGATGTTGGAAGGCTGGCCGGTGGCGCGTTTGCCGAAGCTGGAACCGCGATGGTTGGCATAACCTTCCAGATCCAGGCTATTGCTCAGTTGCCCCAGCGCTTCGGTCTTGCCGGTGCCGGTCATGCCGCCCAGCAGCACCAGGTCGCATTGGGCTACCGCCTGCTCGACAGTGTCCAGCAAAAAGGTGCGCATGGCCTTGTAGCCGCCGCCGACCCTGGGGTAATCAATGCCCGCTTCATCCTTGAGCCATTGCTGTACGATCTGCGAACGCAGGCCGCCGCGAAAGCAATACAGCACGCCGTCAGGATGGGTCTTGGCGAACTCGGCCCAGGCCCGGATGCGTTCGGCCTTGATTTCGCCGGACACCAGTTGATGCCCCAGGACAATGGCGGCCTGTTGCCCCTGCTGTTTGTAGCAGGTACCGACACGTTGCCGTTCGCTGTCGGTCATCAACGGCAAATTGATCACGCCGGGGAAGGCCCCCTTGATGAATTCGACCGGGGCGCGCGTGTCCATCATCGGCCGGTCGTTGAGGAAGATGTCGCGGTAATCGGTGATGTCATTGCTCATCAAGACACCTCGACCGCGTAACTCTGTCGCTCGACCAGTTCGCCGATAGGTTCCAGCGCCAGCCCGAGTTCAGCGGCAACCCGCAGGAACTCGGCCTCGCCTTCAGGGGTGACGGCAATCAGCAGGCCGCCGCTGGTCTGCGGGTCGCACAGCACGCGCTTGTGCAGTTCCTGGACCCGACCGACCTTGCTGGCGTAACTGTCGTAGTTGCGCAGCGTACCGCCCGGCACACACCCCTGGTCGAGGTAGTACTCGACACCCGGCAGGCGCGGCACCGCGTCATAGCGGATGCGCGCGGTCAGTCGGCTGCCGTCGGCCATTTCCACCAGGTGACCGAGCAGGCCGAACCCGGTGACGTCGGTCATCGCCGTCACGCCGTCGAGCTTGCCGAAGCGGCTGCCAGGTTTGTTGAGGGTGCACATCCAGTCACGGGCCAGGCCGACGTCGGCGGCGCGCAGCTTGCCTTTCTTTTCCGCCGTGGTGAGGATGCCGATGCCCAGGGGCTTGGTCAGGTACAGGCGGCAACCGGCGGTGGCCGTGTCGTTGCGTTTCATATGGCGCTTTTGCACCAGGCCTGTGACCGCCAGGCCGAAAATCGGCTCAGGCGCGTCGATCGAATGCCCGCCGGCCAGGGGAATACCGGCCTCGTCGCACACGGAGCGACCGCCGCGAATCACTTCCCGGGCAATTTCCGGGGCCAATACGTTGACTGGCCAGCCGAGAATCGCAATGGCCATCAGCGGGTCACCGCCCATGGCGTAGATATCGCTGATGGCATTGGTGGCGGCGATGCGACCGAAATCGAAAGGATCATCGACAATCGGCATGAAGAAGTCAGTGGTCGAGACCACCCCGCGCTCCTCGTCGATGGCGTACACCGCAGCATCGTCCCGGGACGCATTGCCGACCCACAAATTGGGATCAAGGTTCTGCGCACCGCTGCCGGCCAGGATCACTTCCAGTACCTGGGGCGAAATCTTGCAGCCGCAGCCGGCGCCGTGGCTGTACTGGGTCAGGCGAATCGGCTCGCTCATGGGCATACCTCTGGTCAGTCAAGATGGCCGATTCTACCAGCAACACCACCGACTCAGTGCCGCGTCGAGCACATGCTACTGCAACACGTTGGTGCCACTTCATACGACGCTGCCGAATTCGGTGCACCAAGCCTGACCAACAGGACAGGAAAAAAGCCTGAACCCCATGCATTTCAAGCCAATACAAAAAACTGGTACGACATGTGCAAACGTTTGCGCAATCAATCCTACCCAGCGGATCGATGGCTTTTTTTTCAACCACGGAACCCGGGCTTCGGCCCGCACGAACAAGGACTTTCCATGCACTGCACTTCCCGGTGTCGCGCTACACCCGGCGTATTGGCAGCCGCCCTGCTACTGACCGCCGTTACCGGACTACTCAGCACCACGACCCAAGCCCAAACCGCCGAGGCGTCTGCCCAAGGCGAAGCCCTCAGCCCCGAGGCCACCCCCTCGAAAAAAGGTGCCTACCTGTCGGATTGGTACAACCAGGACCTGACGCTCATCGGCAGCAAGGACATCAGCTTCGGCCCGCAACCGGTCGACGATGTCTATCTGGAATATGAATACTTCGGACGCAAAGGGCCCTTCGAGCTCTATGGCTACGTCGACATTCCAAAGATTTTCAACATTGGCAACAGTCACGATAAAGGGGTGTGGGACCACGGTTCCCCGGTGTTCATGGAGCACGAACCGCGTATTTCCATCGACTACCTTGCCGGTCGCAGCCTGGCCATCGGTCCGTTCAAGGAGTGGTATGTGGCGTTCGACTGGATCTACGATCACGGCAGCAACAGCGCCAATCGTGCGAACACCTTGTACAGCGGCCTGGGCACCGACATCGACACCCACTCGAGGGTCAACCTGTCGGCCAACTTCTATGGCCGTTATCAATGGGAAAACTATGGCGCGAGCAATGAATACTCCTGGGACGGCTACCGCGCCCAGCTCAAATACATCGTGCCGATCAGCCAGTTCAGCAACGGCGCCTCGCTGACGTACATCGGCTTCACCAACTTCGATTTCGGTTCGGACCTGCACAAGGACAATCCCGCACGCACCGCCAACGCCACGGTCGCCACCAACGTCCTGCTGTATTCGTTCAAGCACCTGCGCTTTACGCTGGTGGGCCGTTACTTCCACAACGGCGGCAATTGGCAGGACGGCAGTGAGCTTAACTTTGGCGAGGGCAACTTCCGCGCCCGCTCCGATGGCTGGGGATACTACGCCGGGGTTGGCTATCAATTCTGAGCAAACCGTAGAAGCACCACTTCGAATCCATGGAGGTCACGAATACATGATCAATCGCCTGTCTATTTCAATCGGCCTGGCCTGCACGGCCCTGTTCTGCTCGACTGCCGGGGCCGCGCCGCCGCTTCAACCCAAAGTGATGCTGATCACGATGTTCGCCCCCGAGGCACAGAACTGGATCGAACGCCTCGAACTCAAGACTGAAATCCGCGTGCCGGGGCTGTCCGCCGAGTATCCGACGGTCCGCTGCAATGCCGAACGGGTCTGCCTGCTGATCACCGGCATGGGCCAGACCAACGCTGCAGCCTCGACACTGGCCCTGGCGCTCTCCCCCACCGTCGACCTGCGTAAAAGCTATTTCCTGGTGGCCGGGATCGCCGGCATCAACCCGCACCACGGCACGCTTGGCACGACGGCCTGGGCCCATTACCTGGTGGAGTTCGGCACCCAGTGGGAGCTGGATTCGCGGGATGTGCCCAAGGACTGGCCCACCGGCTACCTGGGCATCAATACCAAGGGGCCGAATGAAAAGCCGCCGCTGGACTACAAGACGGAAGTCTTCGAACTCAACCCGGCCCTGCAAGCCAAGGCCTTTGCCCTCAGCCAGAAGGTGAGCTTGGCGGAAAGCAAGGAATCGGCGGCCTGGCGCTTGAAGTATCCGTACGCCCCGGCCAACCAGCCGCCGGTGGTGACCCGCTGCGACACCCTGGCCGGCAACACCTGGTTCTCCGGTACGCGCCTGAGCGAGCGCGCCGAAGTCTGGACCCGCCTGCTCACCGATAACAAAGGTGTCTACTGCACCACCCAACAGGAAGACAACTCCACCTACGAGGCCCTGCTCCGGGCCAGCCGCGAAGGCCGGGTGGACATCAACCGGCTGGCCGTGCTGCGGGCCGGGTCCGATTTCGACCGCCCCGAGCCCGGCGGCAACGAAGTGGACAACCTGCTCAAATATGCCGACCAGGGCGCGTTCGTCCCGGCGCTGGAAAACCTCTTCCGCACCGGCAACCCGCTGGTGCAGGACATTGTGAAAAACTGGTCGGCGTGGAAAGACGGCGTGCCTGGTCTTTGATCAACAGCCGCCCGGCTCTTGGGGAGAAGGGAATGATCTGTGGAGCAAGGCTTGCCCGCGATTAAGTCGACGCGGTCCTTTGTGAACCGAGGCGCCTGCATCGCGGGCAAGCCTTGCTCCCACAGATTGAGGCTAATCTCTACAGATCACTCAATGGAATTTTCCATTGCGGGAAGAATCACTTGAACATCAGCCGTGCGTACCCATCCAGGAGACCGCCGATGTCCCTCGACCCTGCTGCCGACAGCACTCATCTTGACTACGGCCTCGACACGCTGTTTGGTCGTGACACCAAAAGTGTCGACTGCGAGTTCGACGTCAAACGCCTCGATGACGGCGAACCACCCTGGTTCGCGCTGCACGTGCGACCACCACTGCCGAAGGATCTGCATAAGGCCCAGCTCGTGGTGTTCAATGCCGAAGGCCGACGCATCAGCGGCATTGTCCGGCGAGCCAAACGCCTGGCAGACGACAGCCTGCAATTGGACGTGGAACCCGACTGAGTGCTTCAGGCCGGGTTCCCACGCTGATCGAGCGCTTCCTTACGCATGTCGCGAAGTACTCAGTCGAACTTGACCAGGTTCAGCACCGGCAATGGCCCGCCCGGGAATTGAGTCAAGCGTGCGCCAACGCTCAATGGGCCCAGGTCCACGCCGAAGAATCCCAGCCGGGCGATCAACTGCGCGACTTCCCCACGGGCCTGCTCATCGTCGCCAGTCAGGAATAACACGCGCTTGCCGCCTTCGGACGCTGGATCAGCCTCCAGCAGGCGCGCCAACATGTGGTTGAACGCCTTGACCACCCGTGCCCCCGGCACCCATTCGCTGAACACCTTGGTAGAAGCCCGGCCCTGCAGATCAATCGCCTCGAACTCCGGGACTTTGATTGCGTTGTTGGCATCGATCACGATTCGTCCGGCAAAGTCCGGCAAGCCACTCAACGCCTGGGGCAACTTCGGCCAGTTGACGGCCACCAGCACCATGGGTTGGGCAGCGGCTTGCTGCACGGTGCCGGCGCGTACGTTGGGGCCGAGCTCGGTGACCAACCCGGCCAGGCTTTCGGGGCCGCGGCTGTTGGCAATCACGACGTTGATGTTCTGGCGGGCCAAGGCCCGAGCAAATGCACTGCCAATGGCGCCAGCGCCGATGATGCCGATGGTGTCGATGCTGCTCATGTCGTATGTCCTCAAAGTTGGATAACCCTGGGCGGTGATGTCCGCCGTTGAGGTGCATATTGCCCTTGCTATTACGTCATGATTAGCCAGTAATACGTTGAATCATTTTCAAGCATTACTATCAGGCCACTTTGATGGAAAGCCTCGCCAATCTCGAATGCTTTGCCCGCAGCGCCGAAACCGGCAGTTTCTCGGCGGCCGCCAGGTTGCTGGCCCTGACGCCCGCGGCCGTGAGCCGCAATGTAGCAATGCTGGAGCGAAACCTGGGGGTGCGGCTGTTCCAGCGCTCGACCCGCAAGCTGTCCTTGACCGAGAACGGCGAACACTTCCTGGCCAGCATCGGCACGCATCTCGAAGCCTTGCAGGTCGCCATCGGCGCCGTGACCACTGAGCGTGGCGAGCCGGCCGGGGTACTGCGCCTCAGCCTGTCGCCAAGCTTCGGCATCGGCCATGTGCTGCCGTTGCTGCCGCAATTTCTGGCCCTGCACCCGTTGATCCGCCCGCAATGGCATTTCGAGAACCGACGGGTAGACCTGATCGCTGAAGGTTTCGACGCGGCGATTGGCGGCGGCTTCGAACTGACACCTGGCGTGATCTCGCGAACCTTGGCGCCAGCACATCTGGTCGCGGTAGCCAGCCCGGCCTACCTGGCCGCACGCTCCTGCCCCGAACACCCAGAAGACCTGGCCCGCTTCGATAACATCGTGCTGCGCTCCAGCCTCACCGGGCGGGTACGCCAGGCCACGATGCGCAATGCTGCCGGATTGGAGTCGGCGTTGCGGCTGCCTGAATCCATCATTCTCAACGACCCGGTCGCCATGCGCGAAGCCACCTTGCTGGGCCTGGGCATTTCGCTGCTGACCGTGCCGGATGTGCTGCCCTGGCTGGAACGCGGCGAACTGGTACGGCTGCTGCCAGACTGGTACATGGACCTTGGCTTGATTTCCCTCTATTACCCCAGCCGCACGCTGATGCCGACCAAGACTCGCGCCTTTATCGACTTCATCACCGAACACTTCGAGCGTGAGGGATTGGCGCAGCGTTTCAGTGCTGCGCGGGGTTGAGCCCTGGAATCCTTCGTGCCCGCGCTCGCGATGACGTCAGCCCAGACACCCCACCCCCGTGGCGATCGGCTGCTAGTTCAAGTGTGCGCGGGCATATTCGCGAAAAATGTACGATCACCATCTCGAGCAAGCTCGCCCCCACAGTGGGTTTGCGATGCGGGCGGTGCTAACGTGGCGCCTCGACGACTGACAAGGATGACCGCGTGCTGCTGCTCAAATTGCTGGTGATTCCCACGTTCCTGCTGCTGATTTCCCGGGCGGGCAGGCGTTGGGGGCCGAGCGTGGCCGGCTGGCTCTCGGGGTTGCCCGTCGTAGTGGGACCGATCCTGTTGTTCCTGGCCGTGGAACAAGGCGAGCTGTTTGCCGCGCAGTCGGCGACCGCGGCACTGGCGGCGATGTTCGCGATGATCGCTTTCTGCGTGGTGTACGCCCAGGTCGCCCAGCATCGCAACTGGCCCTGGGCGCTGGGCATCGCGCTAGGGGTCTGGGCCTTGGTGGCGTTGATCCTGTCCTGGCTACCGGCTTCGCTGCCGTTGTCGAGCCTGATCGCCCTGGTCGCGCTGCTGGCGGCGCCATATCTGTTCCCGACGGTCCGGCCGGTGATGAACGGGCCGGCGGCCAAATCCGACAAATTGCCGCTGCGCATGATCGCCGGCGCGCTGTTGACCCTGGCGGTGACGCTGCTGGCCAGTACCGTGGGCGAGCGCTGGAGCGGGCTGCTGGCGGTATTCCCGGTGTTGGGCAGTGTCATGGCGGTGTTCTCCCAACAAACCCGGGGACCGGCCTTTACCGCCGCGCTGCTGCGGGCGACGGCCACCGGCATGTATTGCTTCGCCGCCTTCTGCCTGACCCTGGCCCTCGCCCTGCCGGTGCTGGGCATGCCCGCCTTTGCCTTGGGCGTCGCGGTGTCGATGGCCATGTTGCTGGTGACCCGACGCCTGCTGGTGCGGCCACCGCCCGGCGACACCGCACACCTTTCGCCAAAATGACGGTCTCTTCTGCACTGGCGCTGGAGTCAGGTGCGACGCCCATGGGATGATCGGCCTCCAGGCACGACCATCTGTGGAGCGTTTCAATGTCATTGCTGAGTAAACAAGCCGCCGCCCTGTTGCTGGGGGCCATCGCCAGCCTGGTCGTGGTATCCGCCCAAGCGGCCCCGGCCAAACCTGCCGGCGATGCACCGGCGCAGAAAGTGTCGATGCTCGGCGGCAAGTTCACCTTCACCTTGCCCAAGGGCTTCACGGCGACGCCGCTACCCGCTGGTGAAGTGGCCCAGGGCACCGCTGGGGCGACAGGGACGATGTACAGCAATGCCACCAGCAGGACCGTGGTGATTGCCGCTGAGAACACCATCGTCAACGGTACGAATGTGAAGGACGACGATGGTGCATTCCTCGACACCACCATGGCCGACTTCGCCGCCCAACGCATCAAGGCCCTGCCGGACGCCAAGATCCTCAGCGAAAAAAGCCTGACCCAAAAAGGCACCGGCCTGGGCCTGCGTCAGCTCGACACCAGCGCGACCCAGGGCGGCGGGCCAACCCTCGACACCACGTTGCTGGGCGCCTCCGGTACGCACATGGCCGTGGTGCAGGTCATCTCCCGGGCCAGCGACAAGGCCGGTCATGAAGCGTTGGTGAAACAGATCGCCAGCGGTAAATAAGCGCCCCGGAACATGTGGGAATGTGGGAGCCGAGCTTGCTCGCGATGGCGTTGGCACATCCTGGCATTGACGCAAGCTGACCCACCGCTATCGCGAGCAAGCTCGGCTCCCACAGGATTTCCCCACAGGGGCTTAGGGTGGTCAGGGATTGAGCCGCTCCAGCCAGGCCCGCAGGTCCTGCACTTCCAGGGCGCTGATGCTGTGGCCGACGCCCGGGTAGGCATGGAATTCCGGTTCCAGCGCCAGGGTCTTCAGGAAGCTGTTGGCCTCGGTACCATCGTGGTAGGGAATGATCGGGTCTGCCGTGCCATGGCCGATGAACACCGCCAGTGTCCGGCGCGATTCATCTGGGGTCAGTTCCGCCTGCAGCACTGACAGGACCCGCCCACCCATTGCGGCAATACCGCCGACGGCTTCGGGGTGTCGCAGGGCCACTTCGTAGCTCATCATCGCGCCCTGGCTGAACCCTACCAGGTAGACCTTGCTCGCATCGGTCGAGTACTTGGCCCGAGCCTTGTCGATGAAGTCCAGCAGCATCTGACCGCTGGCCTTCAAGTCCGAGGTGTCACCGTCGTAGGCACCGTCGCCCGTCTTCGCGAACCACTGATAACGGTCCTGTTCCATGCTCTTCGGCGCCCGCACCGAGAGGTAGTTGTAATCCCGGGGCAACTCGCTCTTGAGTTCGAACAGGTCCTGTTCGTTGCTGCCGGAGCCGTGCAGGAAGATCACCAGCGGGCGGTTGCCGGCTTGCTCATCGGCTTGGGCCAGGTAGTTGAGCGGCAAGTCCGTGTGCAGCGAGGGTTGGGCTTGCAACCCGGACGAGACCAGCAATAGAAACAGGGCGAGCGCTTTAAACATCAATCTTCCTCCATCGTTCGATAGCCGCACGACAAGAAGCGTGCGGTGAGGTAGACAGCACTTATCAGTCGTTGCTCAATTTCCCCGTACGAATCGGTTCACGCCCGGCGACTTTTGCCTGCCAGATGCCCGGCTGGGTGTAGCGCCCGCGGTCCAGGGCAAACAGCACGCCACTGGTGCCAGCCCGCACGATGGTGACCCGATCATTCAACGGATCGACCACTTCGAACAGCGGATCGCCGCGCTCCACCCATTCACCGGCCTCACGCAGAAAGCTCACCACGCCATGGTGGGGCGCGAACAGGTATTGGGTGCCTTCGAACGGAAAGCCTTCGCAGCATTCGACGGGGGCGGATGGCCAGTCCCCGGCGATAAAACCCTGCTCGGCCAAAAACCCGAGGATGGCTTCACAATTGGCCTGGGCCTGTTCCACGCGAGTGTCGCCCATGCTGCCCAGCTCCAGCGTCGTCGCCAGGTTCGCCGCTGGGATCGACGCCGCCGGAAAGGTTTTGGCCAGGCGCAACCAGGGTGAGGAGCAGGACTCGTCGAACGAACTGCCACCGGAATCTTCACTCAGCAACGCCACCCCGGCCTTCAAGCGTGCGGCCAGGGAGCGCCATTGCGGCCACTGTTGCGGCAAGGCATACAAGTGGATCGCTGCCTCGAAATCGCAATGCAGGTCCAGGGTGATGTCGGCGTCGCAGGCATGGCGCAGCAGCAGGCGATGCAGTGCTTCAAGTTGCGAAAGCGGCGCCGGCAGCTCGTCGAGAACCTGGGCCATGGTCTGGCGGATCAAGGTGATGTTGGCGGCCGGGTCGTCACCCAGCCGATCACCGATGCGTTGCGCCACCGGCGCACTGAGCTCCACGAAAGAGCGGTTGAAATTCTTGCCACTGCCCAGTTCGAAACGCCCCATGTGGGCGCTTTGCAGATGTTGATCCAGGCCGATGGGATTGGCCACCGGCACCAGCTCGATCACCCCTTTGAGCAGGCCTTGCGCCTCGAGGTCGTTGAGCCGCTGCTTCAGCTCCCAGGCAGTACGCATGCCCGGCAGTTCGTCGGCGTGCAGGCTGGCCTGGATATAAACCTTGCGCGGGCCATGGCCGTAACGAAACACACTGAGCCGACGCTCGGTGCCCAGGTGGCTCCATGGCAGGGTATGGTCGATACGTTGCATGAAATCTCCGAATGACTAGGCGTAGGAGCTGTGTAGGAGCTCTTACCGATTAATGCCCGTAGACATCAAAGGCGAAGTATTTGTCCTGCACTTTCTTGTACGTGCCATTGGCGCGGATTTCGCTGATGGCGGCGTTGAATTTGTCGGCCAGGACCTTATCGTCCTTGCGCACCGCAATGCCGGCGCCACCGCCGAAGTATTTCGCGTCTTCATAGGTCGGGCCCACGAAGGCGAAGCCTTTGCCAGCATCGGTCTTCAGGAAACCGTCGTCGAGGTTGACCGAGTCGGCCAGCATGGCGTCGAGGCGACCAGCGACCATGTCCAGGTTGGCTTCCTGTTGGGAGCCGTAGCGCACCAGGTTGATCCCGGCGGGCACCAGCACTTCGGTGGCGAAACGGTCGTGGGTACTGGCGCGCAGCACACCGACTTTCTTGCCCTTGAGCTCGGTCAGCGGGTCCTTGACCTCGGAGCCTTCCTTCATCACGAACCGTGCCGGGGTGTGGTAGTACTTGATGGTGAAATCGACGTTTTTCTTGCGATCGTCGGTGATGGTCATGGACGACAGGATCGCATCGATCTTCTTCACTTTCAGCGCGGGGATCAGGCCATCGAACTCCTGCTCGACCCAGGTGCACTTGACCTTCATCTGCTCGCAGAGGGCATCGCCGATATCGACATCGAAGCCGGTCAGCTTGCCGTCGGGGGTTTTCATCGAAAAAGGCGGGTAACCGGCTTCGATCCCGAGGCGGATCGGCTTGGCCTCTTCGGCCACGGCCGACAGGGACAATACGGACAGTGCCAGGGCACCGAACATGGCTAGCTTGTTCATTTTCGCTCCTGAGTGCGCAGGTATTTTATTGATCGTTATAGGCAGATTCGTAGGCAGCGTTCGGTCAGCAAAAACCGAAGTGGCCGGGAGTCTAGAGGGGCACTCGGGAGGGGAATTATGTTGAGGCGACAAATATTTATAAAAAGCCACTAATGCCGTGTTGTAATGCCGAAGTTCTGTAGGAGCGAGCTTGCTCGCGATCGCGGTGCGTCAGCGTGCCTCAATGCCGAATGTGCCGCCGTCATCGCGAGCAAGCTCGCTCCCACAAAAAGCTGTTTGCGCTGTCTCAGCAGTCGCAGCTGATCGCCTCCTCCGCCATGCGCTCCACTGTGCCGCTCAGGCGAAAGCCTTCATCGAGCCAGCCCATGACGCCGCCGATCATTTCCTTGACCGGGTAGCCCAACGTTGCCAGGCGCACTGCCGCCTTGTTCGCGCCATTGCAATGCGGGCCGGCGCAATACACCACGAACAGGGTGGTCTTGGCATAGGCGGCCAGTGCCTGGGCGGTGAGCGTGCGGGTTGGCAGGTTGATCGCCCCGGGTACGTGGCCGCGTTCGTAGGCCAGTGGTCCGCGTACATCCACCAGCACAAAATCGATATCGCCGGCCTGTTGGCTGGCGTGAACGTCGGAACAATCAGTTTCGAATGTCAGGCGACGGCTGAAATGCTGCAGGGCGATATCGGAGGGGGCAGCAGGCACTTCGCGAACCAGGCTGGTCATGGGCGTGTACTCCAGGATAGATAAGGCGTGAAGAGACTTTATCCCCCCGATGCTTACCGCTACAGTGGCGCACAAGACACTCTGTGGGAATTTTCCGCCAAATGCAGCCTAACCCTGGTCTGGTCGCGATTCTTGCCTACGACGGCCTGTGCACGTTCGAATTCGGTGTCGCCGTCGAGATCTTCGGATTGGAGCGACCGGAATTCGATTTCCCCTGGTACACGCATCGGATCGTCGCGGTCGATGACGGCCCGATGCGCGCCATGGGCGGCTTCCAGGTATTGGCCGATGGCGGTATGGAACTGCTCGAAACCGCCCGGACCATCATCGTGCCAGGCTGGCGCAACCGCAGCGAACCACCGTCCCAGGCGTTGCTCGAAGCACTGCGCAGGGCCCACGCCCGTGGTGCGCGCCTGCTGTCGATCTGCTCCGGTGCCTTCGTACTCGCCGCCGCCGGGTTGCTCGACGGCCTGGGCGCCACGACTCATTGGCGCTACGCCGACGAACTGGCCGCAAGCTTTCCGGCCGTGCGGGTAGACCCGGATGTGCTGTACGTGGATTCAGGACAGGTCATCACCTCGGCGGGCAGCGCCGCCGGTATCGATGCCTGCCTGCACCTGGTGGCACGGGACTATGGCGTCCAGGTCGCCAACGCCGTGGCACGCCGGTTGGTGATGTCGCCGCAACGTACGGGCGGGCAGGCGCAGTTCATTCCCTCGCCGGTCAGCCGCACGCCACGCAGCGACCTGTCGAGTGTCATGCAATGGGCCCGCGAACGCCTGCACGAACCCCTCGGGGTGCGCGAACTGGCCAGCCAGGCGGCCATGAGCGAACGCACCTTCCTGCGCCATTTCACCCAGGCCTGCGGCGTGTCGCCCAAGGCCTGGCTGCAACATGAACGCTTGGCCCGGGCCCGCGAGTTGCTGGAAAGCACCGGGGACAACACCGACAACATCGCGCAACTGTGCGGCTACCGCTCGGTGGAAAGCTTTCGCGTGGCGTTTCGCAGCGTCGTCGGGTTGGCGCCGTCGGTGTATCGGGAGCGGTTTGGGCGGGGGTAAATAGCCTACTGGTGATGAAGCTGTCGAACGCTGCTGTGGTGAGGGCATATATGTGGGAGCAAGGCTTGCTCGCGATATGAGCGCCTCGATTTCTGGAAGACCGCATCGCCTGTATCGCGGGCAAGCCTTGCTCCCACATGCCCTCTCGCCACAGGTTGATGTGCAAGCGTCATTGAGGTTTACGCAACAAATAAGTATCCATGATCCAACCATTGACCTTGCGCGCGGCCTTGCGGGTGCGCTCGATGTCATCGGCCACGTCCCCCAGGCGGCCGGCGATAAGGATTTCATCCGGCGTCCCCACATAGGCTCCCCAGTAGATGTGCGTATCCGGATCGCTCACCTGGCGATAGGCGTCCTCGGCATCGAGCATCACCACCACACTCGTCGAGTCGCCCACCTGCCCCGCCGCCAACCGGCGTCCGGTGGTGATTTCCAGCGAACCGCCAATGCGGTTCAACGGCACTTTGTGCCGGGCCGCCAGAGCCTGGACGCTGGTGATGCCGGGGATCACCTCGAATTCGAAGGCGCAGCGGCCCGCATCGAGGATCGCCTGCAGAATGCGCACGGTACTGTCGTACAACGCCGGATCGCCCCACACCAGAAAACCACCCCGTTGACCGTCGGACAGTTCTTCATTGATCAAGCGTTCGAAGGTGGCCTGTTTAGCGCGGTTCAACGCTTCGACGCTGTCCTTGTAGTCCAGGTCGCCGCGTTGGCGTTCCGGGCTGTAGGCTTCGACGAAACGGTAGGTGCGATCAACGATGTAGCGCCGACAGACTTCGCGCCGCAGGTCCAACAGTTTGTCCTTGGCCGGGCCCTTGTCCATGAGAAAGACCACGTCCAAGCGGTTCAAGGCTTTCACTGCCTGCATCGTCAGGTGATCCGGATCGCCGGCCCCAATGCCGATGACTGACAATTTCTTCATCGCGACGACTCCTGGCCAGGTCCCTGGGTGCGTAATCGCCATACGCCGTTGAAACGCAATTCGAGGGTGGACAACGGTTCAATGTCGATCCGGTTGAATGTGGCGGCCGGGCAACCCAAGACATTCACCAGGGCTGCGCGGATCACGAAGGGGTGGGTGACGGCCAGCAGATGTCCTGGCCGGGTTTCCAGACTGGCCAGCCAACCCCCGACACGGCGACACAACTGGGCGACAGATTCACCACCATGGGGAGCCGCCTCGGCATCGTCGAGCCAACTCTGCAGGGCTTGCGGTTCAGCCTGGAGCAAGTCATCGATGGACAACCCGCCCCAGCGTCCCAGATCGCAATCGGCCAGGGCCTGGTCCTGCTCGGGCTCGGCGCCGAACAACGCGGCGGTCTGGCGCGTGCGCAGTTCCGGCCCGCACAGCAGTTGCCGGATATTTCGGTAGCGATGCTCGACCTGCGCGCGGCATGCCAGCCAGTCGGCGTCCAGTGGTTCGTCCAGGCCAAAGCGCGCCTGCTTCTGGGCGACGGTGCGGGCGTGGCAGATCAAGGTCAGACGAGTGGCTTGCACACTGGATTCTCAGGCAATCGAAAAGGTCGCATGGGCGGGATATTCATGCTTTTAGTTGTACAGCACCTTATACGAAATCAAATAAATGAGACAAAAAGGCGTTATGTCCGACATCGCCAGAAGTATCGACTGACATACCTGGTCTACCCAGCCGGGACCAACTCCTACAAGGGTTTCGCACAATATTCGAGCATTTTAAACGGAACGTAAAAACCACTGGACATGTAGCACCAGCTACATAAATACTGTTTCCAGGAGTTATGAAAGAAATTCAACACCCATCCTGGCAAGGAGCACGGATGCCACCTCTCAGAGACCTGATCACCGATCCCGGCCTGGTTTTGACGCCGTCGGAACGCAAGGTCGTACGTGCCCTGCTCGATCACTACCCACGCAACGGCCTCGGCCCGATGTCACGCCTGGCAGACCATGCCGGCGTCAGCGACCCGACCATCGTGCGGCTGGTGAAAAAACTCGGGTTTGGCGGTTACGCCGAATTCCAGGATGCCCTGCTCAGTGACATGGACCATCGCCTGCGCTCCCCCCGCACCCTGTTGAAACCGCGGGCCAAATTGCAGCAAGGCGATACCTGGAGCCAGTACCTGGCCGCCAGTCAACGCCACCTCATCGACACCCAGGCCCTGACTCAACCCGAAGACGTGCGCATTCTCGTGCAGTGGTTGCTCGACAGCCGCCACCAGGTGCATTGCTTCGGCGGGCGCTTCAGCAGCTTCCTGGCCCACTACCTGCTCAACCATTTGCGGCTGTTGCGCGCCGGCTGTTTCGCCCTGGAAGACAACGCCCAACTGCCTGACCGGCTGTTCGACGTGCAGCGCCAGGATGTGGTGCTGATCTTCGATTACCGTCGCTACCAGGCCCAGGCCCTGCGTGTGGCCAGCGCGGCCAAGGAGCGCCACGCCCGCGTCGTGCTGTTCAGCGACGTCTACGCTTCGCCGTTGCGCGAGTTGGCCGACCTGATCATCAGCGCCCCGGTGGAATCGATCTCGGCCTTCGACAGCCTGGTGCCAGCGCTGGCCCAGGTCGAGGCACTGATTGCCTGCCTGACCCTGCAATGCCCCGAGCTGGCCGAACGCCTGGAAGGCATCGATGCCTTGCGCACGGAATTCAACACACATCTGTTGGAGGAAAAATAAGGATGTTCTCGCTCCCCCACCACTCGCCCCGGGATTTGCCGTTCACCTGCCAGCACACCGCCTTGCTGCTGGTGGACATGCAACGCGCCTGGCTGGAACCGCAATTCGATGCCCACCTGCACACTCGCGAGGCCGAGTATTTCATCCAGCGAGCCCGCCAGCAGGTCATCCCCAACCAGCAGCGCTTGCTCAACGCGATGCGCGAAGCGCAGCACAACGTGTTGCACACCCACATCGAAAGCCTCACCGCCGATGGCCGCGACCGTTCCCTGGATCACAAGCTGTCGGACATGCACCTGCCCAAGGGCAGCCCCGAGGCGCAGATCATCGCCGAACTGGCGCCGCTGGAAAACGAAATCGTGCTGCCCAAGACCTCCTCAGGGGTTTTCAATTCCACCAACATCGACTATGTGCTGCGCAACCTGCAGACCCGCCACTTGATCGTCGCCGGCATCGTCACCGACCAGTGCGTCGACATGGCCGTGCGCGACGCCGCCGATCGCGGCTACCTGGTCACGCTGGTGGAAGATGCCTGCGCCACCTACACCGAACAACGGCACCTGGCGTGCCTGAACGCGATCAAGGGCTATTGCTGGATCACCGATACCGACACCGTGCTCGCGCGTTTGCAGGAGATGCAGCCATGAGCCGCCTCGATCCTGCCGCCGTCCTCGCCCCGTTGCCCGTCACAACCCTGGTGACCACCGACCTGATCGGCGTGACCCGTGGGCGCTCGTTTCCCAGCGATGAATTGCCCCACTACGTCACCGCCGGTTGTGGCTGGGTGCCGGCCAACAGCGCGCTGACGCCCCAGGACATCATCGCTTCGACCAACCCCTGGGGCGCCTATGGCGACCTGCGACTGGTGCCGGACCTGTCCAGCCGGGTGACCGTCAACAACGGCCCCGACGCCCAGGCGCCCGTCCTCGACTTTATCCATTGCGATGTACGCGAGACCGACGGCCGGCCCTGGAACGCCTGCCCGCGCACGCTGTTGCAGAACGAAGTGGAGCGTTATCGCGCCGAACTGGGCTTGCAGGTTTTCGCCGCGTTCGAGCATGAATTCAACCTGATTGCCACGCCTGCGCAGCCTGATCGCCTGGCCTTCAGCCTCCAGGCCCAGCGCCAGCAGGCCGAATTCGCCGGATGGTTGCTCAGTGCCCTGAGGGCCGGCGGTGTCGAGCCGGAAATGTTCCTGCCGGAATATGGCCAGCATCAATACGAAATCACCTGCCGCCCGACTTTGGGCGTAGCCGCCGCCGACCGGGCCGTGAACGTACGGGAAATCACCCGCGAGATCGCCCGGCAAATGGGCCTGGACCTGAGCTTCGCCCCCAAGACCGCGGAAAACGCCGTGTGCAACGGCGTGCATTTGCACCTGAGCCTGCAGGATCTGAGCGCGGACCCGGTGCTGCATGACGCCGCCAGCAGCAACGGCTTGTCCAGCCTCGGCCAGCATTGGGCCGCTGGTGTGCTGCACTATCTGCCTGCACTGTGTGCGCTGACCGCGCCGACACCGGTGTCCTACGAACGCCTGCAGCCTCATCACTGGAGCGCGTCCTATGCGTGCCTGGGACAGCGCAACCGCGAAGCGGCGCTGCGCATCTGCCCGACCGTAAGCCTGAGCGGCAAACCGCTGGCGAACCAGTACAACCTGGAGTTCCGCGCCATGGACGCCACCGCTTCGCCGCACCTGGCGATGGCAGCGCTGTTGATCGCCGGGCGACTGGGCATCCAGCAACGACTGGCCCTGAACGCTGTCACTGATGAAATACCCGATGAGCTGGATGAAGCACAACGGCACGCCCGTGGCATTATCGCGCTGCCGACATCCCTGGCCCAGGCACTGGACTGCCTGCGCCACAGCGGGGCGCTGCTTGAGACCCTGCCCGGCCCGCTGGTTGAAACCTACTTCGCCTTGAAGGCCCAGGAGCTGGCCTTGACCGAGGCGCTGTCACCTGCCGAGCGTTGTGAGCACTATGCACGAATCTATTGAGTGTGCTGAATCGGGCCTCTACACCAGGCCACCCTACCGACTGGCCCGGGAGGAATCCGAACACCCGGTGCTGCTGGTGTGCGAACACGCCAGCCGCTTCATTCCCGATGCGCTGAACGACCTGGGGCTGGATGAAACGGCCTCCCAGGAGCACATTGCCTGGGACATCGGTGCCCTGGCCTTGGCCGAACGCCTGTCCGAAACCCTCGGCGCAACGTTGCTGTCGGCCAATTACTCACGGCTGTTGATCGACCTCAACCGCCCGCTGCACGTGCCCGACAGCATTCCGGCCCAGAGCGAGATCTACCAGGTTCCGGGTAACCATGCCCTGGACGAAGCCACTCGCGAATATCGCCAGCAGCGCCTGTTCCATCCCTTCCACGAACGGTTGCAGGCGTTGATCGACCAGCGCCTGGCCGCCAACCGACCGGTGCGCGTGGTGGGCATCCACAGTTTCACCCCGGTGTTCTACGGCCAGCCGCGCGCCCTGGAAGCGGGCGTGCTGTTCGGCGAAGCCAAGGAATACGCCCAGCACATCGTCGACGGGCTGGGCCGGCATTCGCTGCGGGCGGCGGGCAACCAACCCTACAAGATCAACCCCCTGACCGACATGACGGTCCCGGTGCACGGCGATGGCCGCGGCCTGGATTCGGTGTTGATCGAAGTGCGCAACGACCAACTGCGCAGCCCCGAAGCGGTACGAACCTGGAGCGCCTACCTGGCGCCCCTGCTGTAGCGCGGCAGCGGCAAGTTTCCTGCGACAGACAGCAAGCAAGAGCAACCCCACAGCTGAAAAGGAAAACGGCTCATGAGCATTGAGGCATTTGGCTACAAACAGGAATTGAAACGCGGCCTGTCGCTGACAGACCTGGTGGTATACGGGATGATTTTCATGATCCCCATCGCCCCGTTCGGCGTGTATGGCTATGTCAACGCCGAGGCACCGGGGATGGTGCCGCTGGCGTACATCATCGGCATGGTGGCGATGCTGTTTACTGCCTTGAGCTACGGCAGCATGGCCCGGGCCTTTCCGGTGGCAGGTTCGGTCTATTCCTACGCGCAACGGGGCCTTAACCCACACGTTGGCTTCATTGCCGGTTGGCTGATGCTGCTGGACTACCTGCTGATCCCGCCGCTGCTCTATGTCTACGCCGCCATGGCGCTGAACCATCTGTACCCGGACATCCCCAAGGTCGGTTTCATCCTGGCCTTCCTGGTGAGCGCGACCTTCGTCAACCTGCGGGGCATCACCTTCACCGCTCGGATGAATATCATTTTCCTGCTGGCGCAACTGGTGGTGCTGGGGATTTTCCTGTTCTACGCCTGGAATGCCCTGCACGGTGGTGCCGGTAACGGCCAACTGACCCTGGCACCGCTTTACAGCCCCGAACATTTCAACTTCGCCCTGCTGATGCAAGCCGTGTCCATCGCGGTATTGTCGTTCCTGGGCTTCGACGCCATTTCCACCCTGGCTGAAGAGATCAAGGACGACCCGGGCCGCAGCGTCGGCAAGGCTGCCCTGGTGACCTTGCTGGTGATGGGAGCGATCTTCGTGGTGCAGACCTGGATCGCCACGGACCTGGCCGCCGGCATGGGTTTCAAGTCCGCCGACACCGCATTCTATGAAATCGCCGAATTGGCAGCCGGCAGCTGGCTGGCCACCTTGACCGCGGTTGCCACGGCCCTGGCCTGGGGCGTGGCCGTGGCGATCACTTCGCAGGCGGCGGTATCGCGCCTGTTGTTCGGCATGGCCCGGGACGGCCAGTTGCCCAAGGTGCTGGCCAAGGTCCATCCGAAACACAACACCCCGTACCTGAGCATCTACCTGGTGGCAGTGCTGTCGCTGTTGATCTGCTACCTGTTCATCGACGCCGTGGACACCCTCACCTCCCTGGTCAACTTCGGTGCCCTGAGCGGCTTCATGTTGCTGCACATCACCGTCATCAACCATTACTGGCGTCGCCAGCAGTCCGGCCAACTGATTCGCCACTTGATTTGCCCGCTGATCGGCTTCGTGATCGTCGCGGCCATCATGTACAACATGGGCGTGGCTGCGCAGAAGCTCGGCCTGATCTGGATCGCCGCGGGCGTGATCTATCTGTGTGTGCTCAACAAATTCGGCAACCCTACCGCCGTGCCCGATCCGGCCGGTCAGTGAGGGCCGGCGGCCGAAGGACTCGGCCAACCGTGGTTACAACGCGTGGACATCGACAGTGATCGTCAAGCCCAGTGCTGGTCATCGGGCTCTCTGGAACAGGAGTGCAATCCATGCTGGCCTTACGTCCAGTTCAATTAACCGATCTGCCGCAACTGCAACAACTGGCCCGTGACAGCCTGGTGGGTGTCACGTCGCTGCCGGACGATACCGCGCGCCTGGAGGAAAAGATCCTCGACTCGTGCGCCTCGTTCGAGGCCGATGTGCAGGGCCCTGGCGCGGAGAATTATTTTTTTGTCCTGGAGGACCTGGAATCCGGGCGCCTGGTCGGTTGTTCGGAAATTCTCTCCAGCACCGGGTGCAACGAACCGTTCTACAGCCTGCGCAACCGGCCGTTTTCCAGCGAATCCCGGGAGCTGAACATCCAGCATGGCGTGCCCGCGCTGTCGCTGTGCCAGGACCTCAACGGACAGACGCTGCTACGTGGCTTCCACATCGACGCCGAGCGGGTGCGCACGCCGGAATCGGAGCTGCTGTCCCGGGCCCGACTGATGTTCATCGCCGCCCATCCCCAGCGCTTTGCCGAATCGGTCATCACCGAAATCGTCGGTTTCAGCAGCGAGGACGGCCAGTCGCCGTTCTGGGACGCCATCGGCCAGCACTTCTTCGACCTGCCCTACCTCGAAGCCGAACGGTTGTGTGGCTTGCAGAGCCGAACCTTTCTCGCCGAGCTGATGCCGCAATACCCGATCTACGTACCCATGCTGCCGCCAGCCGCCCAGGCCTGCATCGGCCGGGTGCATCCCGACGGCCAGGAAGCCTTCGACATCCTGGCGCGCGAGGGTTTCGAGACCAACAGCTACGTCGATATCTTCGACGGTGGGCCGACCTTGCATGCCCGTATCGCCAACGTCCGCACCATCACGCAAAGTCGGAGCGCCACGGCCCGGCAAAGCCTGCAGATCGATGCCAGAGGCCGTTACCTGGTGAGTAACGACCGTCTGGGAAACTACCGGGCCATCGTCGCCGAGCTGGACGTCAACGCCGAAGGCCCCGTGGCCCTGTCGCCCGACATGCTGGTCGCCCTGGGCGTCACGGATGGCGAGCGGATCCGGGTGGTTGCCCTATGAAACTCACTCGATCCCGTGGCACGCATCGACGCTTGGACCGACACAATGAAGGAGCTGCAGCATGATTGTCCGTCCGGTCGCCACTACCGATCTGCCCGCGTTGCTGGACCTGGCCCGTTGCGCAGGTCCCGGCTTCACCAGCCTGCCGGCCAACGAAGAGCGCCTGGCCCACCGCATTCGCTGGGCCCAACGAACTTTTGCCGGGCAAGTCGAACGTGCCGACGCCGATTACCTGTTCGTGCTCGAAGACGATGACCGGCAGGTGCTAGGTATCAGTGCCCTGACCGGCGCGGTCGGGCTGCGCGAGCCCTGGTACAACTATCGGGTCGGGCTGACGGTCAGCTCGGCGCCAGAGCTGGGGATCCAGCGGCAGATCCCGACCCTGTTCCTCAACAACGAGATGTCCGGGCAATCGGAAATCTGCTCGTTGTTCCTGCACCCCGAGCAACGTCGCGGTCACAACGGACGCCTGCTGTCCCTGGCGCGCTTGCTGTTCGTGGCCGAGTTCTCCCAGCTGTTCGGCGAAAAACTGATCGCCGAACTGCGTGGCCATGCCGACGAACGAGGCTGTTCGCCGTTCTGGGACAGCCTGGGACGGCATTTTTTCAAGAAGGACTTCAGCTATGCCGATCAGCTGTCCGGCATGGGCAACAAGTCGTTCATCGCCGAGCTGATGCCACGCCAACCGCTGTACACCTGCCTGCTCACCGAACAGGCCCAGGCGGTGATCGGCAAGGCTCACCCGAACACCGAGCCGGCCCTGAAGATCCTCAGTGCCGAAGGTTTCAGCCATAAGGGCTACATCGACATCTTTGACGGCGGCCCGGTGATCGAGGCGCCAGTGTCGAAGATCCGTACCGTGCGCGACAGCCAGATGCTGACCCTGGTCATTGGCACCCCGGACGAACAGGCACCGGTCTGGCTGATTCACAATCGGCGCCTGGAAAACTGCCGCGTCACCAGCGCTCGCGCACACCTGCATGGCCACAAGCTGCTCGTTGATCGCCTCACCGCCAAACGCCTGCAAGTGCAACCGGGTGATACGGTGCGGGCCGTGGCATTGCCCAGGCAGGGGCAACAGGCGGTGGCGGCGTAGCCAAAGGTACCGCCCGACCTTGGATATTCAATACATAAGAACTTCGTTAATCAGCAATACTTCTCCACAATTGCATAATTGCCACTTACCTACTCGGGACCCATACTTTCGCGCATCGCCCCACTGTAACGACAATATTCATGATCAAGAATCTGATTGCTACACGAATACCGCTCGAACGCATAGCGGAGAAAATCAAGACATTAGACATGACCGCGCAAGTCAAACAATTGATCGCCGATCTGGATATACAACACAACGTTGCCACGGCACAGTCTCGACGCGCGGCCATCATGAACATGACCAACCCGCATACCGGGACCATCACGCTGCATTGCACGAGCGTGGGCAATATCAGTATCAAGGCACCAGCATCTAACACCGCCTCTTCGCAACTGTACTCGGTGCCCGGTCAAAGTATTCTATTCGCACTTGATCAGCCTTTCGAAATCCAGCAATACACCCTCAAAACGCATCAACTTGAAAAAACCGACACCTCGATCATCGACAACTGCAATCCGCTGATCATTGATGGCAATCGAACCTTATTCGACTATTCTCAAAGGGGCGAAAAACAACCTGCATTGATTGGCAGAATTAATTTCCCCGACCGCAGTGCAGACATCAACGTATTTGATCCTGTCTCATTGCGCAAAACAGCCTGGCTGCCTCAAGACAATAGTACCGCCCGGTACCTGTTGAGCCTCGAATTACTCGAAACGATCCAGGACCCGGAAGGTGTCAGGGTTGCCGGGGAGCTGATCTACCATTATCACCCTGCCGTGGCATGGAAAGCCTTCCAGATGCTTTATCGGGCTGACCCGCAAAACGCGTTGAGTTACGTCCCGTCGCTGAAAAAACGCAAGGACGCACGCCTGGACAATTTGCTCCGTCCACTGGAGCTGGCGGCATGAACCTGGAAACGTTTGTCGAGCGACTGAACACTTATGACCTGCTGCGAGACAAAACCAGGATCATTGCAGACTTGCGCCAACTGGCCAACAACCGTTGTCTATTGAGCGATCATCTTTATACCACCCTCCAGCGAGACGGTTTTAGTACGCGCAACAGCCTCTATAACGCCTATGGTTTTGTACTGCACAAGAATGATTCATTCACCCTTCGCCTGGGATTCTGGTCGCCGGTAGAGACTCATGATGAAAGCGAAACATTCATTTATAACCTGAACCACAGTCACGACTTTGAAATGTATGCAGTCGGCTACAGCGGAGATGGCTACACCACCATTACACGCGAAATACTTGATGATCTACCGCTGCAAAAAGGTAAAAAACCCAGGTTGGGTAAAGTGCGAAAACTTAAACTTGCGCCAGGTGAAGTCCTGCACATGCCTGCACTACAGGAAATCCACAAGCAAATCGCCCCGAAGTCAATGTCCGCTTCATTGAGTGTACTTATTCATCCTAAACACCTGGTCAAGATCGACGAAGCTTGGTGTTTCGATAAAAATTACAGACCGCTTTACCCCGGCATCGCTGCGCCAGAGATCGCACTGTTTACAGAGACGCTGTCACAGCTCAATGCCAGCTAGTCATTCGCTGTCCAACAACTAAAGAAGGAGAAACCATGAATAACCTGATGAAAGACTGGGATGAAACCCCATTACTGCGGGCGGGTACCAATGTGGTCGATACCGCCATGCAGTTAACCAACGAAATCCACTGCACGCTCCCCGGCTTCCCGACGCGCTTCAACGTCGGAAACATCCATGAGATCAAGCAGTTCTGGAGCCTACCGACCGAAGACTGAATAGTTTGAAATGGGCTTTTTTTGCCCGGCTGCAGACTTTCCGGGCCTGCAGCCTTCTTTCGATGCCATAACGGCATCACCCATACACATTCGTCATCATCTTTGCGCCTGCCACGTGATAGCCTTTGGATCTTTCGGCGTTGACACTTTTGCTCAAGCCTTTCCATTCCATTGGTGGAACTCATATGTCCAGGCTTTCCCATCAAGATTTACGTCGTAACTTTCGCCAATTGCTGGCTTCCAACACCTGCTACCACACCGCCTCGGTGTTTGACCCGATGTCGGCGCGCATTGCCGCTGACCTGGGTTTCGAAGTAGGCATCCTGGGAGGCTCGGTGGCATCGTTGCAAGTATTGGGCGCGCCGGACTTCGCCCTGATCACCCTCAGCGAATTTGCCGAACAGGCCACCCGCATCGGCCGCGTGGCCCAACTGCCGGTCATTGCCGACGCCGACCACGGCTATGGCAATGCCCTGAACGTGATGCGCACCATCGTTGAACTGGAACGGGCCGGCATCGCGGCGCTGACCATCGAGGACACCTTGCTGCCGGCCCAGTTCGGGCGTAAATCCACCGACCTGATCGGCGTAGCCGAAGGTGTCGGCAAGATTCGTGCGGCGCTGGAGGCGCGAGTCGATCCGGAAATGGCGATCATCGCCCGGACCAACGCCGCGATTCTGCCGGTCCAGGAAATCATCAGCCGTACCCAGCAATATGAGCGTGCCGGGGCGGACGGGATTTGCATGGTGGGCGTGCAAGACTTCGATCATCTGGAGAAGATCAGCGAAAACCTGACGGTGCCGCTGATGCTTGTCACTTATGGCAACCCGTTGCTGCGCGACGACAAGCGCCTGGCCGAGTTGGGTGTGCGCGTGACCATCGACGGCCACGGCGCCTATTTCGCCGCGATCAAGGCGACCTACGACAGCCTTCGCGAACAACGGCAGATCTTCACCCAGGCTTCGGACCTGAGCGCCACCGAACTGACCCACACCTACACCCAGCCCGAGGACTACATCCGCTGGGCCGAGGAATACATGAGCGTCAAGGAGTAAGCGGACTCGCTCCCACAGGATTAGCCTGTGGTGGGCCAGATCCTAGCCCTTGCTGCGCAACATTTCCCTGGGCACATACTTGCCGATCTCGAACTTGCCGATGGCCGCGCGGTGGACTTCATCCGGGCCGTCGGCCAGGCGCAGGGTGCGTTGCATGGCGTACATGTAGGCCAGCGGGAAATCGTTGGAGACCCCGGCACCACCGTGGATCTGGATCGCCCGATCAATGACCTTCAAGGCCACGTTCGGCGCGACGACCTTGATCTGGGCGATTTCGCTCTTCGCCACTTTATTACCGACCGTGTCCATCATGTACGCCGCCTTCAACGTCAGCAGGCGCGCCATGTCGATTTCCATCCGCGAGTCGGCAATCTTGTCGATGTTACCGCCAAGACGCGCCAACGGCTGGCCGAAGGCCGTGCGACTGACGGCACGCTTGCACATCAACTCCAATGCGCGCTCGGCCATGCCGATGGAACGCATGCAGTGATGAATCCGGCCCGGGCCAAGGCGACCCTGGGCAATTTCAAAGCCACGTCCTTCACCCAACAGGACGTTTTCGTACGGCACCCGCACGTTCTCGAACAGCACTTCGGCATGCCCGTGCGGCGCATCGTCGTAGCCGAACACCGGCAGCGGCCGGACGATCTTGACGCCAGGGGTGTCCACTGGCACCAGGATCATCGAGTGCTGGGCATGGCGTGGCGCATCAGGGTTGCTCAGGCCCATGAAGATCAGGATCTTGCAGCGCGGGTCGCAGGCTCCTGAGGTCCACCACTTCTTGCCATTGATGACCCACTGGTCGCCGTCGCGCTCGGCACGGGCGGCCATGTTGGTGGCGTCCGAAGAGGCAACGTCCGGCTCGGTCATGGCAAAAGCCGAGCGGATCTCGCCGCGCAGCAGTGGCTCGAGCCAGCGTTGCTTTTGTTCTTCATTGGCGTAGCGCACCAGCACTTCCATGTTGCCGGTGTCCGGCGCCGAGCAATTGAACGGCTCCGGCCCCAGCAACGAGCGCCCCATGATCTCTGCCAGCGGTGCGTATTCCAGGTTGGTCAGGCCGGCACCCAGTTCGGACTCAGGCAGAAACAGGTTCCACAGGCCTTCTGCCTTGGCCTTGGTCTTGAGCTCTTCCATGATGGCCGTGGGTTGCCAGCGGTCGCCTTCGGCCACTTGCCGCTCGAACACTGCTTCGGCCGGGTAGACATAGGCATCCATGAACGCCGTGACGCGTTCACGCAGTTCCTGAACCTTGGGGGAATAGGCAAAATCCATGAGCAGCACCTTCTTGGCAGAGGTTGTTTAGGTCATGAAATCGATGCTAGTTCAGCTACGAAAATTTACCTAACCTATTCTCGGCGTGTATTAACATTCATCACCGATATATGTTTCACTGATTCTCATCGCCACCCGGCACCTCACAACAAGCCCAAGAATAAGAGTGCAGCGCCATGAATCTGAGCAAGGTCGACCTCAACCTTTTCATTGTCTTCGATGCGATCTACACCGAAGCCAACCTGACCCGCGCCGGGCAGATCGTCGGCATCACTCAGCCGGCCGTGTCCAATGCCCTGGCGCGTCTGCGGGAAACCTTCAACGACCCGCTCTTCGTGCGCACCGCCCAGGGGATGGTGCCGACGCCCATGGCCCAGAACATCATCGGTCCGGTGCGCAACGCCCTGTCGCTGCTGCGGGTGTCGGTGCAGGAAAGCCGGATCTTCAACCCGTTGCAGGCCGTCAAGACCTACCGCATCAGCATGACCGACCTCACCGAAGGCGTAATCCTGCCGCTGCTGTTCCAGCGCCTGCGTCGCCTGGCACCGACCGTGGCGATCGAGAGTTTCCTGTCCAAGCGCCGTGAAACCACCAAGGAGCTGGCCGCCGGCCGCCTCGACTTCGCGGTGGACGCACCGCTCAACACCGACCCGCAGGTACGCCACGTCAAGTTGATGGAAGATCGCTACGTGTGCGCCATGCGCAAGGGTCATCCGTTGGCGGGCAAGGAAAAAATCAGCCTCGATGATTACCTGGCGCAGACCCACGTGCATATTTCCAGCCGCCGCAACGGGCTGGGTTATGTCGACCTGGCCCTCGGCAAGATGGGTATCCAGCGCAAGATCGCCCTGCGCTCCCAGCATTACCTGATGGCCTCCCAGGTCCTGCAACAAACGGACATGGTCATGACCGTCCCCGAGCGCTTTGCCCGTCGCCACGATCTGCACGCCTTCCTGTTACCGGTCAACGATGTGCCGCCGGTGGAAACCCACCTCTACTGGCACGAAAGCACCGACCAGGACCCGGCCAACCGCTGGATGCGCGAGCAGATGATCGAGCTGTGCCAGCAGGTGACGGCCCATGAGAAGAAGCTCGACAAGGTTTAGGCGATCAAAATTGTGGGAGCGAGCTTGCTCCCACAGTTTTTGTGTGCAGAAACCTCATTGCTTGACGCGAACGTCAACCTGCCTTTAGCTTAGCGCCAGCCCCTTTCGTTTCGAGCGCTTCCATGAGCAGCCAGACCTACAGCATCTCCGACCTCGCCCGCGAACTGGATATCACCACCCGGGCCATCCGCTTCTATGAAGAACAAGGCCTGTTGAGCCCGGAGCGACGGGGCCAGGAGCGCATTTACTCGCCGCGGGACAAGGTCAGCCTGAAGCTGATCCTGCGCGGCAAGCGCATTGGTTTTTCCCTGGCCGAGTGCCGCGAGCTGATCGAACTCTACGACCCCTCCAGCGGCAATCAGAAACAGCTGCACAGCATGCTGGCGAAAATCACCGAGCGCCGGGAACAGCTCGAACAGCAATTGCTGGACATCGAACAGATGAAGCTGGAACTCGACACCGCCGAAGAACGCTGCATCCAGGCGCTGGAGCAGACGATCAAGGGCGAGGAAATCGTCCAGTAACACAACATGCCCCCTGTGGGAGCGAGCCTGCTCGCGATAGCGATGTAACTGACAACATCAATGTTGACTGACATACCGCTATCGCGAGCAGGCTCGCTCCCACAGGGGCAGCATCGTTCTCGATATATTGGCAACTCACTACAGGTCAACCCCCATGTCCCTCCCCTCCTTTGTACGCCTGATCGAAGTCGGCCCCCGTGACGGGCTGCAGAATGAAGCCCAACCCATCAGCGTCGCCGACAAGGTGCGCCTGGTGGATGCCTTGAGCGCCGCCGGCCTGGGCTACATCGAAGTCGGCAGTTTTGTCTCGCCCAAATGGGTGCCGCAAATGGCCGGTTCCGCCGAGGTGTTCGCGCAGATCCAGCGCAAGCCCGGTGTGACCTATGGCGCCCTGGCGCCGAACCTGCGAGGTTTTGAAGACGCGCTGGCAGCAGGTGTAAAAGAGGTGGCGGTGTTCGCCGCCGCGTCCGAAGCGTTTTCCCAGCGCAATATCAACTGCTCCATCAAGGACAGCCTGGAGCGCTTCGCGCCGATCATGGAAGCCGCCAAGCAGCACAGCGTCAGTGTGCGCGGCTACGTGTCCTGCGTGCTGGGCTGCCCGTATGAAGGGACGGTCAAGCCTGAACAGGTGGCCTGGGTCGCTCGGGAGCTGTATGCCATGGGCTGCTACGAGGTCTCCCTGGGCGACACCATCGGCACGGGCACCGCCGGGGCCACCCGCAGGATGTTTGAGGTGGTGGGCGCCGAAGTGCCTCGGGACAAGCTCGCCGGACACTTTCACGACACCTACGGCCAAGCCATGGCCAACGTATACGCCAGCCTGCTGGAAGGCATCGCGGTGTTCGACAGCTCCATCGCCGGCCTGGGCGGCTGCCCTTATGCCAAGGGCGCCAGCGGTAACGTTGCCACCGAAGACGTGCTGTACCTGCTCAATGGCTTGGGTATCGAAACCGGTGTCGACCTGGACGCCCTGATCGCCGCGGGTCGGCAGATCTGCGACGTGCTCGGTCGCCCTAGCGGTTCGCGTGTCGCCAAGGCCCGCAGCGCACAGTGAGGTGTTACCGCTGGCCTTGTAACAGCGGTGAAACGAGTAACACGGAAACAATTTGTCAGGTCTGGCGCGTCAGCTTTTTCGACGAAAAAATACAACCCATTGATTTATATAAATTTTTAAAAGTTGGCACGCCACCTGCTATATCTCTTGCATAACAAGAATAAAAAAACGCAGCAAACCCAATAAAAACAAGACGAAACGACTCTGACATAACAAAAACAACACGGCAGAGACGCAGCTAACAGATTTTTTTGGAGAGGATGTGCTTTTCAGGGTGCTTTCAGGAGCAACCCGCAACCGGGCAGAGAACAATAAAACTACCTTCAGGTAGCTCCCGAATCGGTTGGATCGCCAGGCGAAAAAGCAGATCAGCGCTCAAAAAAATACGTTTGCTCTTGATCCCGGATGGGGATCGCCAAAAACAGCGGTAAAGGGCAACGGCTGCCAAAAACAACAACAGGCCGCCCCTCAATAATAAAAAAAGAGCACGCGACGACAAAATTAAAGGGGAGCTTCGGCTCCCCTTTGTGCTGTCTGGGGTTTGGGTTTTTCTTCTGGGAGCGAGCTTGCTCGCGAAGAGGCCAGCCCATCCAACATCTTCATCGACTGTGACGCCGCTTTCGCGAGCAAGCCCGCTCCCACAGGGGATTTTGCTCAGCCTTCTCTATCGCGCAGTTCTTCGATGCTGATTTCGCGCATGCGGAATTTCTGGATCTTGCCGGTGACCGTCATGGGAAATTCTTCGACGAATTTGAAATGACGCGGCGTCTTGAAGTGAGCGATGCGCTCCTTGCACCAGGCCTGCAGTTCTTGCTCGGAGGCACTGTGGCCGGGATGAAACCTGATCCAGGCGACGATTTCCTCGCCATAGCGCGAACACGGGATGCCGATCACTTGCACGTCCGCCACCGCCGGGTGAGTGAAGAAGAACTCCTCCAGCTCACGCGGGTAAATATTCTCCCCGCCGCGGATGATCATATCCTTGTTGCGCCCGACGATGCGCACGTAGCCCTGCTCGTCCATGGTCGCCAGATCGCCCGTGTGCATCCAGCCATCCGGGTCGATGGCATCGGTGCTGCCCTTGGGGTTGTTCCAGTAACCGAGCATCACGCTGTAGCCACGGGTACACAACTCACCGACAGCATCACGCGGGACGATATTGCCGGCCTCATCAATAATTTTGCTTTCCAGTTGCGGCTGGGTACGGCCGACGGTGGTTACGCGCAGTTCCAGTTCGTCTGTAGGACCGGTCTGCAATGACACCGGGCTGGTTTCCGTCATGCCGTAGGCAATCTGCACTTCGGCCATGTGCATTTCGTTGATGACCCGTCGCATCACTTCGATGGGGCATGTGGCCCCGGCCATGATGCCAGTGCGCAGGCTGGACACGTCGAAGTCGCCCCGCTGCGGCTGGTCCAGCAGGGCGATGAACATGGTGGGCACGCCATACAGTGCCGTGGCTTTTTCCTCGGCCACGGCCTTGAGCGTCAGCAACGGGTCGAAGGCATCGCTGGGGTAGATCATGGTGCTGCCATGGGTCATGCAGCCCAGGTTGCCCATGACCATGCCGAAGCAATGGTAGAGCGGCACCGGGATCACCAGCCGATCGCCAGCCGTCAGGCCCAGGCTTTCGCCGACCATGTATCCGTTATTGAGAATGTTGTGATGACTGAGGGTGGCGCCCTTGGGGAAACCAGTGGTGCCGGAGGTGTACTGGATATTCACCGGTTGATCGGACCGCAGGCTGGATTGGCGTTCAGCCAGTTGTTCCGGCGTCACCGCCGCACCCAGGGCGGCCAGTTGCGACCAGGGCAGGAAACCTGATGGTGGCTGGGAATCGAGGCTGATCACACCGCGCAAATCCGGCAAGCGTTCGCTCTGCAGGTGGCCAATCGATTGCTCCGCCAGCTCTGGTACCAGCGCTTGCGACATGGCGTGATAATCCGAAGTCTTGAACGCCCCGGCACACACCAGCCATTGGCATCCGGATTGTTTCAGCACGTATTCGAGTTCAGAAACGCGATAGGCTGGATTGATGTTGACCAGAATGACGCCGATCTTCGCACTGGCGAACTGGCTGATGCACCACTGGGCGCAATTGGGCGCCCACACGCCAAGGCGATCGCCGGCTTTCAAGCCTAGCGCCAATAAGGCTCGGGCGTGCAGATCAACGGCGTCGGCCAGTTGTTGCCAGGTATAACGCAGCGATTGATGGCGAACCACCAACGCCTCGCCCTCGGGATAGCGGGCCACCGTCTGGTCGAAAACCTCGCCGATGGTTTGGGCCAGCAAAGCCTTGGCCTGGGAGCCACGGGTGTAGCTGAGCTGCGAATGCGAACCGGGTTGATCCATGACGCCCCCTCTTGTCTTTATTAGTGGGTGTAGCAGTGGAATCTCACGCACAGATGCCTTGGGTAAAGCTATTGAAGCGCACTTACTCTGGCTCAAGTTGACGTTAACGTAAAGGGCGATTGACAGCCTCTCATCACAAGCTTACGTTAACGTAAAGGTGAGAGCGATTCCGCCACTCTCCGCACCCGATAAAAAAGCCAAAGGTGTCCCATGAGCTACCCATCCCTGAACTTTGCCCTCGGCGAAACCATCGACATGTTGCGCGACCAGGTGCAGGCCTTCGTCAAGGCCGAACTGGCGCCGCGAGCAGCGCAGATCGATATCGATAACCTGTTTCCCGCCGACATGTGGCGCAAGTTCGGCGACATGGGCCTGCTGGGCATCACCGTACCGGAAGAATACGGCGGCGCTGGCCTGGGCTACCTGGCCCACGTAGTGGCAATGGAAGAAATCAGCCGCGGCTCGGCCTCGGTCGCCCTCTCCTACGGTGCCCACTCCAACCTCTGCGTGAACCAGATCAACCGCAACGGCAATCACGAACAGAAAACCAAATACCTGCCCAAGCTGATCAGCGGCGAACACATAGGTGCCCTGGCGATGAGCGAGCCGAACGCCGGCTCCGACGTGGTATCGATGAAACTGCGGGCCGACAAGCATGGCGACAAGTACGTGCTCAATGGCAGCAAGACCTGGATCACCAACGGCCCCGATGCCAATACCTACGTGATCTACGCCAAGACCGACCTGGAAAAAGGTCCCCATGGCATCACCGCCTTCATCGTCGAGCGCGACTGGAAAGGCTTCAGCCGCAGCAACAAATTCGACAAGCTCGGCATGCGCGGCTCCAACACCTGCGAGCTGTTTTTTGATGACGTCGAAGTGCCGGAAGAAAACATCCTCGGCGCACTCAACGGTGGCGTGAAAGTGCTGATGAGCGGGCTCGACTACGAGCGCGTCGTGCTCTCTGGCGGCCCGACCGGGATCATGCAGGCCTGCATGGACCTCATCGTGCCCTACATCCACGACCGCAAGCAGTTCGGCCAGAGCATTGGCGAATTCCAGCTGATCCAGGGCAAGGTCGCTGACATGTACACCCAGCTCAACGCCAGCCGCGCCTACCTGTATGCCGTGGCCCAGGCCTGCGAGCGCGGCGAAACCACCCGCAAGGACGCCGCCGGGGTGATCCTCTACAGCGCCGAACGCGCCACGCAAATGGCCCTCGACGCCATCCAGATCCTCGGCGGCAATGGCTACATCAATGAATTCCCGGCCGGTCGTCTGCTGCGTGACGCCAAGCTGTACGAAATCGGTGCTGGCACCAGTGAGATTCGTCGGATGTTGATCGGCCGCGAACTGTTCAACGAAACCCGCTAACGGAGCTGACCATGACCACGCTGCACACTCAGCTCAACCCGCGCTCGCCGGAGTTCATCGCCAACCGCGATGCGATGCTCGGACACGTCGAGGCCCTGCGCACACTGCTCGCGCAAATTCGCCAAGGCGGCGGTCCCAAGGCCCAGGAGCGGCACACCTCGCGAGGCAAGTTGTTGCCCCGTGAGCGCATCAACCGGCTGCTGGACCCGGGCTCGCCGTTTTTGGAAATCAGCCCATTGGCAGCCCATGAAGTCTATGGCGAAGACGTGCCGGCGGCTGGCGTGATTGCCGGCATCGGCCGAGTGGAAGGCGTCGAATGCATGATTGTCGCCAACGACGCGACGGTCAAAGGTGGCTCCTACTACCCGCTGACGGTAAAAAAACACCTGCGCGCCCAGACCATCGCCCAGCAGAACCGCCTGCCCTGCATTTACCTGGTGGACTCCGGCGGCGCCAACCTGCCGCGCCAGGACGAAGTGTTCCCGGACCGCGAGCACTTCGGCCGGATCTTCTTCAACCAGGCCAACATGAGTGCCCAGGGCATCCCGCAGATCGCCGTGGTCATGGGTTCCTGCACCGCCGGTGGCGCCTATGTGCCGGCCATGGCGGACGAGGCGATCATGGTTCGCCGGCAGGCGACGATTTTCCTCGCCGGCCCACCGTTGGTGAAAGCCGCCACCGGTGAGGTGGTCAGTGCCGAAGACCTGGGCGGCGCCGATGTGCACTGCAAGATCTCAGGCGTGGCCGACCATTACGCCGACAGCGACGAACATGCCCTGGCCCTGGCTCGCCGCAGCGTGGCCAACCTCAATTGGCGCAAACAGGGCGAGTTGCAGCATCGCCTGCCGATTGCCCCGCTTTACTCGGGCGACGAGTTGTACGGCGTGGTTTCGGCCGACGCCAAGCAGCCGTTCGATGTGCGGGAGGTGATCGCGCGCCTGGTGGACGGTTCGGTGTTCGACGAATTCAAGGCGCTGTTCGGAACGACGCTGGTGTGCGGCTTCGCCCATTTGCATGGCTACCCGATCGCGGTCCTGGCCAACAATGGCATTCTCTTCGCCGAAGCCGCGCAGAAAGGCGCGCACTTCATCGAACTGGCCTGCCAGCGCGGAATCCCCCTGCTGTTCCTGCAGAACATCACCGGTTTCATGGTCGGGCAGAAGTACGAAGCCGGCGGCATCGCCAAGCACGGGGCCAAACTGGTGACGGCCGTGGCCTGCGCCAAAGTGCCAAAATTCACCGTGATCATTGGCGGTAGTTTCGGCGCGGGTAACTACGGCATGTGCGGTCGCGCCTACGACCCGCGGTTCCTGTGGATGTGGCCGAACGCGCGGATTGGCGTGATGGGCGCCGAACAGGCGGCCGGCGTGCTGGTGCAGGTCAAGCGTGAACAAGCCGAACGCAGCGGCCACCCCTTCAGCGCCGAGCAGGAAGCCGAGATCAAGCAACCGATCCTCGATCAGTACGAAGAACAGGGTCACCCCTACTATTCCAGTGCCAGGCTATGGGACGACGGCGTCATCGACCCGGCCCAGACCCGCGATGTGCTGGGCCTGGCCTTGTCCGCGTCACTGAACGCGCCTATCGAACCGAGCCGCTTCGGCGTGTTCCGGATGTAAACGGGGAATGCCCATGGATAATTTCAACACCCTCGAACTGCACACCGACCCACGGGGCGTTGCCACCCTGTGGCTCAGCCGCGAGTCGAAAAACAACGCGTTCAACGCCGAAATGATCCGCGAACTGATCCTGGCGCTGGACCACGTCAGCAGCGATCCAACCTTGCGCTTCCTGCTGATCCGCGGTCGCGGCAAGCATTTCAGCGCCGGCGCTGACCTGGCCTGGATGCAGCAATCGGCCGAGCTCGACTACCACACCAACCTCGATGATGCCCGGGAACTGGCGGAGCTGATGTACAACCTCGCCAAGCTGAAGATTCCCACGCTTGCCGTCGTCCAGGGCGCCGCGTTCGGTGGCGCACTGGGGCTTATCAGCGCTTGTGACATGGCCATTGGCGCCGATGAAGCACAGTTCTGCCTGTCGGAAGTGCGCATTGGCCTGGCGCCAGCGGTGATCAGCCCGTTCGTGGTGCAAGCCATCGGCGAGCGTGCCGCGCGTCGTTATGCCCTGACGGCGGAACGCTTCGACGGGCAACGTGCGAAAGAAATCGGTTTGCTGTCGGAAAGCTACCCGGCCGAGGCCCTGGACCAGCAGGTCGAACAGTGGATCGACAACCTGCTGCTAAACAGCCCGGCGGCCATGCGCGCCAGTAAGGAACTGCTGCGTGAAGTCGGTAACGGCGCCCTTACCCCGGCGCTGCGGCGCTACACCGAAAACGCCATCGCCCGCATCCGCGTCAGCCCGGAGGGCCAGGAAGGCCTGCGGGCTTTCCTGCAAAAGCGTGCGCCAAACTGGCAAGCCGAATCGAATAACAAGGAGCCGCGTCGATGAACGCCCCTGCCCTAACCACGTTGCTGGTGGCCAACCGTGGCGAAATCGCCTGCCGCGTGATGCGCACCGCCAAGGCCATGGGCCTGACCACCGTTGCCGTCCACAGCGCCACCGACCGCGATGCCCGCCACAGCCGTGAAGCCGACATCCGCGTCGACCTGGGCGGCAGCAAGGCCGCCGACAGCTACCTGCAAATCGACAAACTGATCGCCGCAGCGAAAGCCAGCGGCGCCCAGGCCATCCATCCCGGTTATGGTTTTCTATCCGAGAACGCCGGGTTCGCCCGGGCGATTGAAAGCGCCGGGCTGATCTTCCTCGGCCCACCGGCCTCGGCCATCGATGCCATGGGCAGCAAATCGGCGGCCAAGACCTTGATGGAAACCGCCGGGGTGCCCCTGGTGCCCGGTTATCACGGCGAAGCCCAGGACCTGGAGAACTTTCGCGACGCCGCCGAGCACATCGGCTACCCGGTATTGCTCAAGGCCACGGCCGGCGGTGGTGGCAAGGGCATGAAAGTCGTCGAGGACGTCAGCCAACTGGCCGAAGCCCTGGCCTCGGCCCAGCGTGAAGCGCAGTCCTCGTTCGGCGACTCACGGATGCTGGTGGAAAAGTACCTGCTCAAGCCACGCCATGTGGAAATCCAGGTATTTGCCGACCGACACGGCAACTGCCTGTACCTCAACGAGCGCGATTGCTCGATCCAGCGCCGCCACCAGAAAGTGGTGGAAGAAGCCCCCGCCCCCGGCCTGACCCCGCAATTGCGCCAGGCCATGGGTGAAGCCGCCGTGCGCGCAGCCCAAGCGATTGGTTACGTCGGGGCCGGCACGGTGGAGTTCCTGCTGGATGCGCGGGGCGAATTCTTCTTCATGGAAATGAACACCCGCTTGCAGGTCGAGCATCCAGTCACCGAAGCGATCACCGGACTGGACCTGGTAGCCTGGCAGATCCGCGTCGCCCAAGGCGAACCTTTGTCGATCACTCAAGCGCAAGTGCCGCTGCTCGGTCACGCCATCGAAGTGCGGCTATATGCCGAAGACCCGGTCAACGATTTCCTGCCGGCCACCGGACGCCTTGCGTTGTATCGCGAATCGGCCGAGGGTCCGGGCCGACGGGTCGACAGCGGGGTTGAAGAAGGCGATGAAATCTCGCCGTTCTACGACCCGATGCTCGGCAAGCTGATTGCCTGGGGTGAAGACCGTGAGCAGGCGCGCTTGCGGCTGTTGAGCATGCTGGACGAATTTGCCATTGGCGGGCTGAAAACCAACATCGGGTTCCTGCGCCGAATCGTGGCCCACCCCGCCTTCGCGGCAGCAGAACTGGACACCGGATTTATCCCACGTTACCAGGCGCAATTGCTGCCAGAGCCGGGCGAATTGGATGATGCGTTCTGGTTCGCAGCCGCCCAGGGCTTCGCCTTGAGCCTGACACCGCGCGTGCGCTGCGATGATGTCGATTCGCCTTGGGCCAGCACCACCGGGCTGCGTCTGGGGCTGCCAAGGGAAACCACCTTGCACCTGAGCTGCGAAGGCCAGGATCGCGCGCTGACGCTGGACGTTAGCGCCCATTGCGCGGAACTCAAGGGCGAGCAACTGGTGATCGAGCACCACGGCATGCGCCGCAGTCATCGGGTCATTCGCCAAGGCGACAGCCTGTATCTGCAATGGGCGGGTGACCTGCACCGGATCGACCTGTACGACCCGTTGGCCGCCGCCGAGGCCAGCCACAGCCATCAAGGCGGCCTGGTCGCGCCCATGAACGGCAGTATCGTGCGGGTATTGGTGAGTGTCGGCCAGCCGGTAGAAGCCGGGGCTCAACTGGTGGTCCTGGAGGCCATGAAAATGGAGCACAGCATTCGTGCGCCCAAGGCCGGGGTGATCAAGGCGCTGTATTGCCAGGAAGGCGAAATGGTCAGCGAAGGCAGCGCCCTGGTGGCGTTCGAAGAATAGGCATCGGCCCGCTCCTTGGGCCGATCCAGTCAGAACCTGATGGTGGCCTGCACCACCACACCGATGAGGCGACATTGCTCGGTGTACAGGTTTTTCGGGTAAGTCGGATTGAGCGGAACCAGGTAACGCTGCCCGCTCTCTTCGATCAATTTGCGAAAGGTCGCGTCACTGCTGCCAGGCAAGCAGGCGACCACCAGTTTGCCTGGCACCGCCTCGATCGCCGGATCCACCAGGATCGACATGCCCTCGGGAATGCTCAACCCGCTGGGTGCGGTCATCGCGTCGCCCACCACCACCAGCCAGAACGCGGCCCCCAGGGCGTGGTAGTCCGTCAGTTCGTAGCGCACCTGGCTGTAGGCGCCAGGATCGCCTTCGCGAACCTCGCCAACCTCGTGCCACTCACTGACCGGGTAGCGGAAGTACGGGTTGTACTTCTGCGCCAGGGTCATGCCTTCGTCCGTGGAGGTGTCCGGCTCGCGAATCACCATCGCCACTTCCAAAAACTCCAGCCCCAGCTCCCGCAGGACCCGGTTCATGTCTTCGACACTGGGTTGCCGGCGCCTGGTCAGCCAATGGCCGACGCCGCCCTGGGACATTCCCAACCGTTCTGCCAGCACCACTTGCGTGATGCGCAGCTCCTTCATCTTGGCCTTGACCAACTCTATCCATTTATCCATGTGCGGCACGATACGTGGATGACTCCGGCCATTCAAAACACAAATTGTAGTATTTAAATTATCGTCACAATTACGATAAGTACTACTCTGGATTCAGGAGTTCAGCCCCACACACGGAGATTTTTATCACCATGGATACACCCGACAAAGACCAACCCGGCAGCCCTTTCGACAGCACGTTCCCTTCCTTGCAGGATTGCCCGGCGGCCAAACGCGCCCTCGACTACTACTTGAAACCAGGTGTTTCGCAGGCACAGGCAGAACATCGTTTCTTCGACGTCCACCACAGCATCGGCGCAGAAGAAGCCCTTGTTCATGCCTGCGACCTGCTGCGCTGTGCAGCGGCGACCGCCCACGAGTCCGCCAACCAGTTGAACGGTTCGAGCCGTGACCTGGCATTTTCGGTGGTGCACATGATTGATCTGGTCAAGGTGATGCTTGACCGATCCCTGGATCGCTACCCGACTCGCTAGGGGTAACGCTTGGGAATGTCGCCGCGAACGCGGACGACGAGAAAATTTTCCAATCGATGCGATAAAACCATTTGACTTGCAAATGATAATGATTATTATTGCATCAGCTGATCGCGAGATCAGTCGATAGACCAGAAGACCTTAGGTCGGACTTCTGGAATATCTCCTCATCAGGCTAATCACGGTTTTTGACCCGGCTTTTTGCCGGGTCTTTTTTTGCCGATTTTTCGGCTTATGGCTTCAGGCTAAAGAAGTCTTTTTGGGTGCTGCCAATTTGGTGGCGGCGATGATAGCAAATGAATATCTGATTGCAAGAGCAGCCCCGCCACGCAGGCTGAAACTATCGGCAGCCAGCGCTTGAGAATCAATTGCAGACTCTCTAAGCTGGCTCGGCGTCCAGGGAGGACGCCCCCTCTTTTACGTGACGTAAATCGTCTCGGCTCCCCCTTCTTGCGTGTACAGTAATGGCCATGAAAATCCTCTCCAGGAATCGTGACCGTGGCTAAATCTTCCTTTGATATCAGTGCCAATTTCGACAGCGGCAACATCGAAGTCGTCGACATCAGCAACCCGTTGCAGTCGTTGCTCAAGATCAGGCCCGACACCCGCAGCGCCCATTTCCAGTGGTTCCACTTCAAGGCCAGCGGCCTGCACGTCGGCCAGGAGTATTCCTTCCGGCTGCTCAACGCCAGCCAATCGTCTTACAACAAGGCCTGGACGGGCTACCAGGCCGTTGCTTCCTACGATCACGTCAACTGGTTCCGCATTCCGACCCAATTTGAAGGCGACGCCCTGCGTTTTTATCTGGAGACCGAACAGACCAACGCCTGGTTCGCCTACTTCGAACCCTACAGTCGCGGCCGGCACGATTGGCTGATCGAGCAAGCGCAGCACAAGGCCGGCGCCGAACTGTTGGCCGTCGGTAAAAGCGTGGAAGGCCGTGACGTTCAGCTGCTGCGCAAAGGCAGCGGTGCGCAAGGCCGGCGCAAAGTCTGGATCATCGCCCAGCAGCATCCCGGCGAGCACATGGCCGAGTGGTTCATGGAGGGTGTGATCGAACGCCTCCAGCAGCATGACGATACGCAACTGAACCAGTTGCTCGCCAAGGCCGATCTGTACCTGGTGCCGAACATGAACCCGGACGGCGCGTTCCACGGGCATCTGCGGACCAACGCCATGGGCCAGGACCTCAACCGTGCCTGGCAGAACGCCAGTCCGGAAATCAGTCCCGAGGTCTTTTTCGTCCAGCAGCAAATGGAAAAGTACGGCGTCGATCTGTTCCTCGATGCTCATGGCGATGAGGAAATTCCCCACGTCTTCACCGCCGGTTGCGAAGGCAACCCGGGCTACACGCCACGCATTGCCGAACTCGAAGAGCGCTTTCGCAGCCATCTCAAGCACCAGACCAAAGACTTCCAGACCATTCACGGCTACACCCGCGACGAACCGGGCCAGGCCAACATGACCCTGGCCTGCAACGCGGTCGGGCAGAAATATGACTGCCTGTCCCTGACCCTGGAAATGCCGTTCAAGGACCACAACGATCACCCGAACCCGATCACCGGCTGGTCTGGCAAACGCTCGATGCAACTGGGCAAGGATGTATTGAGCACCATCGAGGCCATGGTCGACGAATTGCGCTGATCCAATGACCTGATCAATCCTCTGTGGCCAGGGAGCTTGCTCCCTGGCCACAACCCATCAACCCTTGCCGCGCAACATACTGTCCAACACCTCATCCCGGCGCACCCAAGCGTGAAACAACGCCGCCGCCAGATGCACCAGCACCATCACGAACAACAGGTAAGCCAAGTACCCGTGGGCCTTGCGCAGCAGTGCGAACGTCTGGGCGTGGGCTGGCAGAATCGAAGGCAGTTGCAACGAGTCGCCGAGCATCACCGGGTCCCCCGCCGCCGAAATCATGCCCCAGCCCAACAGCGGCAGGACCAGCATCAGGGCGTACAACAGCACATGCGAGGCGTTTGCCGCCAGCACTTGCCAGGCCGGCAGATCCGCCGGCAGCGGCGGTTGACGGGTGGTAAAACGCACCACCAGGCGCACGATCACCAACAGTAAAATCGCGATACCCAATGGTTTGTGCAACTGCAGCAGCCATTCATGGCGTTCGGAGACCGAGGCGACCATGCCCGCGCCGATGAACAGCATGGCGATGATCATCACTGCCATCAGCCAGTGCAGCAGCCGGGCCAGCGGTGCAAAGTGACGAGGGGCGCTCATGGGCGGGACTCCTGTTTGGCGGGCAACTGGCTCACTTCGCTGGTACGGCGCAGATAGGAACTGGCATAGGCGGCGGAACGCGCGACCAATAGCGGGTCTTCGGAACCTTCGATCCCTTGGGGCAGGATCAGCGGGTCATAGTTGATGTCGCGACATTCGCCGTTGTCCTGCGCCTGAGTGCGCTCGAGCACCAGCGTGCCGGCATTGAGTACCTTGCGGTCGGCGGGCCAAGCCTTGCTGGCATCGTTCACCGGGTCCCCCGGGTTGGCCAGGGAGATATTCAACTGCCAGCGCAACGGCCCGGCGGCGAGACGCTTCACCAAGTCTTGCTCGAGGAAGTCGCCCCCCTGGGGTGGCGTCGCATCCGCAGCGTCCTGGCTCATCGGCACCACGCCCCAGCGCACCGCCTGACGCTGCCCGGCGGGGTTGACCAGATAGAACGCGTTGATGCCGTTGTAGGTTTCGGTGGCATAACTGGCCGACGGCTTGGCGGTCTTGATCCATTGCAGGAACGGCATCGCTTCGGGGTGCGCGGCAAAGAACGCCGGTACGGCCGCAGGGTTCGGTTTTCCGGTGGCAGGATCCGGCGACTGGGCTTGCTGGAGTTGGTAGAAGGCTTCGGGCGTGCCCACCGGAAACACCGGCATGCTGTTCATGCCAGTGCGCCATTGCTGGCCGTTGGCCTGGGTAAAACGCAGTGCCAGGCTGCGAATCGGCACACTGCCGTCCGGCGCATAGGGGTTGCCGCTGGGCAAGGCGAAACGCCCAGCCACTGGCGTTTGCGGCTGCGAGAATACTTGGGCGCTGGAATAGGCGCTGGCCTCGCCCGTGCTTTGGAAATAGCCCGCGACGCAGACTCCTTTTGAATGGTTGCGTCGGAAGCCCGGATGAACGCCGTTGTTTTTTTCCAGCACATTGACCAACGCCTGCGGTGTCAGGCGCTGTGGGTCGAGGCTGCCATTGACGTAGGCAAACGCCCCGGCCAGCGCGGCAACAATCACCGCGATGCCGCTCAGACGCAATATCAGGCCGGCGGCACTCAAGGGTGGCCGGCTCGACGAGGGTGAAGTATCTACCATGAGAAAGCTCCAGGGCTCGGGGCCATTTGTTGGAAAGGACCCGTCAGACGAAGGCGTGACAGGTTTATTCCCACACCTCGTATTTATTTTTCCTGCACTGGAATAATCTCGTTCGCGGGTCGTCTTTCCAGTCCCGGCGCAATGACTGCCCATAGAAACCACACTTTCATGAACGCACTCGACGAACAGTTGCGCGAGCTCATCCCCAGGCTACGGCGTTTTGCCGTGTCGCTGACGCGCAACCCGAGCAACGCCGATGACCTGGTGCAGGCATGCCTGGAACGGGCGTTGTCCAAGTGGAACGACAAGCGCCCGGACGGCGATCTGCGGGCCTGGCTGTTTTCGATTCTGTACCGGCAGTTTCTCGACGGTCATCGCCGCTCCCGTCGGTATGCGCGCATGCTGGAGTTTTTCACCGGCCGCGACGATGCCCACCCTTCGGCCGAGCGCAGCGTGATCGCGCAATCATCCCTGCAGGCCTTCGATCAACTCACGACGGAACAACGTGCACTGTTGTTGTGGGTGTCGGTGGAAGGCTTGAGTTACCAGCAAGTCGCCGACATCCTCGACGTGCCGATCGGCACGGTCATGTCCCGCCTGTCCCGCGCTCGCCAGGCCCTGCGCCAACTCAGCGACGGCGAAATCACCCGCCCTACCCTGCGGATACTCAAATGATCAGCATGCCCCCCAGCGACAGCGACCTGCACGCCTACGTCGATCGCCAACTGAGCGAGGCCGACCAGCGCCTGGTGCAGGCCTACCTGGCCAACCAGCCGGAAGTCGCCGCCCGGGTCCGCGCCTGGCAACAGGACGCGCAACACCTGCGCACGGCCCTGAGCGGCGCTTTGCAACAGCCGCCCAACCCCGACCTCGACCCAGCCATGATTCGCCAGCACCTGAAACATCGCTCCCGCCGCCACCTGGCCAGCGCCGCGGTGTTGCTGCTGGCTGTCAGCGTGGGCGGGGTCAGTGGCTGGCAGGCGCGGCAAATGACCCTGCTCAGCGCTGCTGCCCCGATGGCTGACGCCCTGCAGGCATACCGCTTGATTGCCCAACAGGGCATCCTTCCGGCCGATTACCAGACGAGTGACGAGCTGAGCATGCAAGGCTGGCTCGACCGCTACTTCACCCAGGCCGACCGGCTGCCAGACCTGTCGGGCGCAGGCTTCAAGCCGGTCAGCGGGCGCTTGCTCAGCACCGAACAAGGCGCGGCGGCAATGGTGGTCTATCAGGACCCGAGCGGTCAGAAAATCAGCTTCTACGTGCGCCCACCCGGCCCGAAAAACTTCCTCCTGCCCCGGGGCAGTCGCCGCGAGGGCGAATTGCAAGCCGAGTACTGGTCCGGGCCGGGCTACAACTATGCGATGGTCATTCCCAGTGATACGCCGACGGTGCAACGGCTCAAGCAGACCCTGAAGTTCTGAGCCCCCTTGTGGGAATCTCTGTGGGAGCGAGCTTGCTCGCGATGGCGGTGTATCAGTCGACATCATTTCTAACTGAACCTCCGCTATCGCGAGCAAGCTCTCTCCCACAGGGGATACAGGCCGCTCTTGAGAGTGTGTTCACCCCTGCCCAAACACCTGCGAAGGCCTGCGCAGCAACGGGTCGAACGGGTTGATCCGCGGTCCGATCAGGGCCGCCTCGCGCTTGAGCATGTCCACCACCGTTGGCAGGCGATCGGGCCCCAGGCGGTCGCTCACCGTTGCCACGCTCAAGGCGGCCACGGCGCGGCCGTCGCGGTCCAGGATCGGCACGGCCACCCCGGCCATGCCTTGCAATACGCCGGTATTGCGCCCGGCGTAGCCCAGCGTACGGACGTTCTCCACTTCCGAACGCAGGAAGACTTCATCGTACAAATGGAAATCCTTGAGCCGCGGCAGGTTGTATTGAATCACCGTGTCGCGCTCTTCCTCCGGCAGGAACGCCAGGATCGCCAGGCTGCCCTGCCCCACGCCCAACGCCACGCGGCCACCAATGTCGCCGGTGAACGTGCGGATCGGAAACGGCCCCTCGCTGCGATCCAGGCAGACCGCATCGAAACCACTGCGTGCCAGCAAAAATAACGAGTCCCCCAGGGAGGCCGACAACCGCAGCATCGCCGGGCGCACCAATTCGCGCAGGTTGCCGGTGTTGCCGGCGCGGGCGGCCAGGGCGAAGAACTCCAGGCTCAGGCGATAGCGTTTGCTGCGTGCGTCCTGCTCGACCATGCCTTCGTCCATCAGGCTGCGCAGCAAGCGATGCGTGGTGGGCTGGGACAGGCCGATGCGCTGAGCCAATTGTGTCACCCGCTCCCCATCCTCGGCGGTGTCACCCAGGCTGCGCAGCACGGCAAACAGTCGGGAGACCGCACCGACACCGACTTCGCCTTTCTCATTATTCCGATCAGTGGAATTAGACATGCCATTTCTCATTATTCAATTTACTCACTGAATGAAATTGAAAATAGTCTTCGCTTCAGTGAAATAGTCCATTGAGCCCATCCTATTCTTCGTCCTACTCTTCGTCCAGACAGGGGCGATTCGAACAACAGCGGCAGCCGACTCAAGGTCGAGCGCCAACGCACCCCAGCAACACCCTTTCGTATCTGCCCATAAAAAAGCGCGCTCGCGGGCGACGCATAACAATCTCAGGTGGAGCGCAGCTATGGCTTTTGTGCAACTTGAAGGACTTGGCAAACGTTACGGCGATATCGACGCCGTGGTCGCCACCAATCTGTCGGTGGAAAAAGGCGAGTTCGTCTCGCTACTGGGACCTTCCGGCTGCGGCAAAACCACGACCCTGCAGATGATCGCCGGCTTCGTCGAGGTCAGCAGCGGGCGCATCCTGCTGGATGGCCGCGACATTACCCACGCCAAGCCCGCCAGCCGTGGCCTGGGTGTGGTGTTCCAGAGCTACGCGCTATTTCCCCACATGACCGTCAAGGACAACGTCGCCTTCGGCCTGCGCATGCGCAAAGTGGCCAATACCGAACTGCAACAACGGGTGGACCGGGTGTTGAAACTGGTACGCCTGGACCGCCACGCCGACCGCTACCCGCGAGAACTCTCGGGCGGCCAGCGCCAACGCGTGGCACTGGCCCGGGCGCTGGTGATCGAGCCGCCGGTGCTGTTGCTCGACGAGCCACTGTCCAACCTCGACGCCAATTTGCGCGAAGAGATGCAATACGAAATCCGCCGCATCCAGCGCGAAGTCGGGATCACCACGCTGATGGTGACCCACGACCAGTCCGAAGCCCTTTCGATCAGTGACCGGATCGTGGTGATGCAGGCCGGGCGCATCACCCAGATCGATGCGCCGTACACCCTTTACGAGCACCCTCGCACCGAGTTCATTTCCGGCTTCGTCGGCAAAGCCAACCTGCTGCCCGGCATGCGGGACAGTGCGGGCGTCGTTCAAGCCTGCAGCCAGGGCAATGGCGAGCTGACGCTAAGCCTGCGCCCGGAAAAAATCGACCTGTGCGAGGCCGGTTCAGGGCGACTGCAAGGCACCCTCGTCAGCCGCTTCTTCCTTGGCAGCCAATGGCTGTACGGCGTCTCGACCAGCCTGGGTGAACTCTGCGTGGTGCGCCGCAACGACGGCTCCGCGCCCTTGGTCGAAGGCACGGCGGTGGGCCTGGATTGGGACCCGGCGCTGCTGCGGGTGCTGACTGCGGACGAGGTGCCGGCATGAAGCTGATCGATGCAATGCGCCGCGGTCGCCAAGGCTACCTGATGTCCGCGCCAGCCCTGGCCTTGTACCTGGGCTTGCTGGTCATTCCCCTGGGCTTGACCTTGGTCCTGTCGTTCAACGTCTTCGACTACAGTTCGGGCATCAACGGCGACGCCTATACCTTCGAGCACTACACCAGCCTGCTGGGCGATCCGTACTTCTACGAGATCTTTTTGCGCACGTTCTGGATCAGCGCCCTGACCACTTTCCTGTGCGTGCTGATCGGCGTGCCCGAGGCGTACATTCTCAGCCGCATGGGCGCACCGTGGCGCTCGATTTTCCTGATCCTGATTCTCACCCCGCTGCTGATTTCAGTGGTGGTGCGCGCCTTTGGCTGGAGCCTCCTGCTCGGCGCCGACGGCCTGGTCAACCAGGCCCAGCAAGCCTTCGGCGGCTCGCCGATGAAGCTGCTCTATACGCCATTCGCCGTGGTCATCGCCCTGGTCCACGTGATGTTGCCGTTCATGATCATTCCGGTCTGGACCTCGCTGCAGAAACTCGACCCGGCCGCCGAACAGGCCGCGCTGTCCCTGGGAGCGAGCCAGTTCACGGTGATCCGCAAAGTGGTGTTGCCGCAGATCATGCCCGGCGTGCTGTCCGGCACGCTGATTGTGTTCGGCCTCGCCGCCAGTTCCTTCGCGATTCCCGGTCTGCTCGGCGGACGGCGCTTGAAGATGGTCGCCACGTTGATCTACGACCAGTACCTGTCGGAACTGAACTGGCCAATGGGCGCGGCCATTGCCGTCGCGCTACTACTGCTCAACCTGCTGATCATGCTGTCGTGGAACCGGATGATCGAAGGCCGCTACAAGAAGTCATTGGGGTAATTCATGTCCAGAAACGGTCCTTTCGCGCTGCTGTTTCACGCCCTGGTGGTGGTCTTCATGCTCGCGCCGCTGGTGGTGGTCTGCCTCGTCGCCTTCACCCCGGAAAACACCTTGAGCCTGCCGACCACGACGTTTTCCCTGCGCTGGTTTCGCGCCGTGTTCGAACGCGCGGACTTTGTCGATGCGTTCTACAACAGCCTGGTCCTGGCGTTCAGCGCGGCCTCGCTGGCGACGTTGATCGCGGTGCCGGCGGCCCTCGCGATTACCCGGTTCGAGTTCCCCGGCCGGGACTTCTTCAACGGCCTGTTCCTGTCGCCGATCATCATTCCGCACCTGGTGCTGGGGGTCGCATTGCTGCGCCTGTTTGCGCTGATGGGCGTGAACGGCAGCTTTGCCTGGCTGATCTTCGCCCACGTGCTGGTGATCACGCCCTATGTACTGCGCCTGGTGCTGGCCTCGGCCATCGGCCTGGACCGCAGCGCCGAACAGGCCGCGCAATCGCTGGGGGCGGGGCGCTTCACGCTGTTCCGGCAAATCACCTTGCCGATGATCCTGCCGGGGGTAGCCGGGGGCTGGCTGCTGGCGTTCATCAACAGTTTCGATGAAGTCACCCTGTCGATCTTCGTCACCTCGCCGGCCACGCAAACCTTGCCGGTGCGCATGTACGTGTACGCCACCGAATCCATCGACCCGATGATGGCGGCGGTTTCGGCACTGGTCATCGCGCTCACCGCGCTGACCATGATTCTGCTCGACCGGGTCTATGGCCTGGATCGGGTCCTGGTAGGCAAACAATGAGGACACCATGGCGCTGCTGAAACGACTGGCCGAAGGCGACCGCCCGGCCCTGGACTTTACCCTCGACGGCCAGCCTGCCACCGGCCTGCTGGGGGACACGCTGCTGACCGCCGTGCTGACCTGCAGCGAACACCTGCGCGGCAGCGACTTCAGCGCCGAACCCCGGGCCGGTTTCTGCCTGATGGGCGCCTGCCAGGACTGCTGGGTCCGCCTGGGCGACGGCCGCCGCGTACGCGCCTGCTCGACCCTGCTCGAAGCCGGCCAGCACATCAGCCGCGAACCGGGGCGTCAGGTATGAACACTGTCGACTGGCCTGGCCTCATCGCGAGCAAGCTCGCTCCCACAGGGGTATCGCGGCGCGCACAAGAGCCGCATCCACCACAGACCCCTTGTGGGAGCGAGCTTGCTCGCGATGACGGCTTCAAGCACAGCACAAATCCCCCGGCCCGGCCAATGAGGTGGCAATGAAACCTATAGCCATCATCGGCGCCGGCCCCGCCGGTATTCGTGCCGCGCAGACATTGGTCGCCCACGGCCTATACCCGATCCTGCTGGACGAAGCCGCCCGCGGTGGCGGGCAGATCTATCGGCGCCAACCGGCCAACTTCAAGCGCTCGCCAGGCAAGCTCTATGGCTTCGAAGCGCACAAGGCCAACGCCATCCACCAGACGCTCGACGCATTGCGCGAACAGCTCGATTACCGTCCCGACACCCTGGTGTGGAACGCCGAAGCCGGCCTGCTCGATACCCTGCATGAAGGCCGCGCCGACCGCCTCGAGTACGCCAGCATAATCGTCGCAACCGGTGCCACCGACCGGATCCTGCCGGTACCCGGGTGGACTCTGCCCGGGGTGTACAGCCTGGGCGCGGCGCAGATCGCCCTGAAGTTCCAGGGGTGCGCCATCGGTGAGCGGGTGGTGTTCGCCGGCAGCGGCCCCTTGCTGTATCTGGTGGCCTATCAATACGCCCGGGCCGGCGCCAACGTGGTCGCGGTCCTCGACAGTTCGCCCTTTAGCGCCCAGGTCCGCGCCCTGCCCGGCCTGCTCGCACAACCGGCTACCCTCGCCAAGGGCCTCTATTATCGCGCCTGGCTGACTGCCCATGGCATTGCCGTGCATCAAGGCGCGAGCCTGTCGCGTCTCGACGGCGAACGCCGGGTGCAGTCGCTGAAATGGTGCAACGCCAACGGCGAACACACCCTTGACTGCGACGCTGTGGCCTTCGCCCACGGCTTGCGCAGTGAAACCCAACTGGCCGACCTGCTGGGTTGCGAGTTTTCCTGGAACGCCCTCAACCGCGCCTGGCTGCCACGACGGGATCGCGCTGGTCGCAGCAGCGTGCCGGGGATCTATCTGGCCGGTGACGGCGCCGGCATCATGGGCGCCGACGCCGCTGAGATGGCCGGTGAACGGGCGGCCCTCGCCTTGCTCGAAGACATTGGTTATCTGATCGACCCGCAGCGTTGCACTCAGTTGGAACAATCCCTCGAACGTACCGGCCATTTCCGAGAGGGCCTGGAACGTGCGTTTGCCTTTCCTGAAGAATGGGCCGCAGACGCTGTCGATGACCTGATGATTTGCCGCTGCGAAGAAGTCAGCGCCGGCGACATTCGCCGGGTGGTGGGCGAAGGCCATTGGGAGATCAATCGGGTCAAGGCGCATTGCCGGGTCGGCATGGGCCGTTGCCAGGGACGAATGTGCGGTGCCGCCGCAGCGGAAATCATTGCCCGCGAAAGTGGCCGCACCGTGTCCAGCATCGGCCGCTTGCGGGCCCAGGCGCCGATCAAGCCCGTGCCGTTCGGCCTGGAGGTCGAGCCATGATCGAAGTGGATGCAGTGATCATTGGCGGCGGCATCGTCGGCGCCTCGGCCGCATTGTTCCTGAGCAAGGCCGGACGCCGGGTGGCGTTGCTGGAGCGCGACTTCTGCGGCTCGCATTCCAGCGGCGTGAACTACGGCGGTGTGCGCCGCCAGGGCCGGCCGCTGTCGCAATTGCCCTTGTCGCAACGGGCCCATGAGATCTGGAGCCAGTTGCCACAATTGATTGGCATCGACGGTGAGTACCAGCGCAGCGGTCATCTGAAGCTGGCCCGCAGCGCTGAAGATCTGCAAGCGCTGCACGACTATGCCGCCGCCAGCCAGGGCTTTGGCCTGGATCTGCAGCTGCTCGATCGCAAGGCCCTGCGCGCCCGTTTTCCGTGGGTCGGCGCCGTTGCGGTCGGGGCGTCGCTGTGCCCGGACGACGGCCATGCCAATCCGCGCCTGGTATCGCCAGCCTTTGCCCAGGCCGCTCGCCGGCATGGCGCGCAAGTCCACGAACAATGCGCCGTCAGCAACGTTGTGCACGACGGCCAGCGCTTTGTCGTACACACCGCAACGGGCCTGACGTACCACGCGCCCTGGCTGCTGAACTGCGCCGGTGCCTGGGCGAGCCAGTTCGCCGCGCAATTCGGCGAAGCGGTGCCGATGCACGCCGGGCACCCAGCGATGCTGGTCACCGAACCCTTGCCTTTGGTCATGGACGCCAGCACTGGCGTCGAGGGCGGCGGTATCTATGCCCGCCAAGTCTCGCGCGGCAATTGCGTGCTGGGCGGCGGGCAGGGTTTTGCCTTGGACGCTGCACGCGCCCGACCCGGCCAGAGCGCAGTGCTGGAAATCCTGCGCCAGGCCGTCGAGCTCTACCCGTTTTTGGAGGGCGCCCAGGCGATTCGTACCTGGAGCGGCACCGAAGGTTACCTGCCAGATCGCCAACCGGTGATCGGCCACAGCAGCACCCAGCCTGGTCTGTTGCACGCATTCGGCTTTGCCGGCGCGGGCTTCCAGATCGGCCCGGCGGTGGGCCAGGCGCTCACCGAGATCATCTGCAGCGGGGCTTCGACCACGCCGCTGGATGCGTTTTCCATCACCCGGTTTCACTCCATCTCCGTTGCTTGATAGAGGAAGGTCGCGCCAATGAATAACGTCAAACGCAGTGCACTGTTCGGTTTCTGCTCGCTGGGTTCCGCTTGCCTGGGCGCCCTGCTCCCGGTCACCCAGGCGTTGGCCGAGCCGACGCTCTACCTGGGCATGAACGGCGGAACGATGGAGCGGCTCTATGCCGACAAGGTCTTGCCGGCTTTCGAGAAAGCCAACAACGTCAAAGTGGTCATCGTACCCGGCACCTCCGCCGACATCCTGGCCAAAGTCCAGGCCAGCAAAGGCAACCCGCAGATGCATGTGATGTTCCTCGATGACGGCATCATGTATCGCGCCATCGCCATGGGCCTGTGCGACAAGCTCGAGGACAGCCCGCCCCTGGCGCAGATCCCGGCCAAGGGGCGCATCAAGGATCAGGCCGTGGCCGTCAGCCTCGGGGTGACGGGGTTGGCCTACAACACCCGGCTTTTCAAGGAAAAGGGCTGGAATACGCCCACCTCATGGATGGACCTGGCCGATCCACGCTTCAAGGACAAAGTGGTGTTCCAGTCGATGGCCTCATCCACGTTCGGCCTGCACGGCTTTTTGATGTTCAACCGGATCCAGGGCGGCAGCGAAACCGACGTCGAACCGGGCTTCAAGGCCTGGCCGAACACGGTGGGGCGCAACGTGCTGGAGTACATCCCGAGCTCGGCGAAGATATCCGAAATGCTGCAGACCGACGAAGCCGCGCTGTTCCCACTGACGCCAACCCAGGTGACCGCATTGAAAATCAAGGGCATGCCGGTCGAATATGCCCAGCCGAAGGAAGGCGCCGTGGTCCTAAACGTCGCCGAATGTGCCATCGCCCAGAATACCCAACCGGAACTGGCGCAAAAGCTCGCCGCTTTCCTGCTGACCCCGCAAGCCCAGGCCATCGCCCTGGAAGAAGGCGACCAGATCCCGTCCAACCCCAACACCCCGACCACCGACAAGACCCGCGGCCAGGTGGAAGCGATGAAGCAATACCTGGAAACGGCGATTGCCGTGGATTGGGATCAGGTCAACGAACAACGCCCGGCCTGGAACGCCCGCTGGAACCGCAGCATCGAGCGCTAGCGCGATCGACTGTGACGAGGGGACCAACACTGTTGAAGGAAAAACCACTGTGAAAAAATTGCTGTGGGAGCAAGGCTTGCCCGCGATGCAGGTGGCTCGTTTTCTCAGAGACCGCGCCGCCTTCATC